>JAFKGG010000249.1 GCA_017307915.1 Burkholderiales bacterium
GCTCGATGACGCGCTGGCGCATCTCGACGCTGGTGTCGCCGAACTTCAGGAACACGCCGCCAGCGATCGCCACAGAGTCGGTCATCTGCTTGATTGCAGTCGCCACGCCGACGACGTTAGCCAGCTGCTCGGCGTTCAGCTCAAACGGGTTGATCTGCGCGAAATACTCGGCGAAGTGGCGATCCAGCTCGGCCGACTGGATGCCCAGGATCACCGCGCGCTGCAGGTCGGTGGCGAAGAACTCGGCCACCGCCTCGTTGCTGAAATCGCTGGTCTCGCCGTAGTAGCGACGCCCTGCGTCGTTGACGAAAATCTCGCTGAACCGCTTGTCGTGGTACTTCGAATTCTCGTAGCCGGCGCGCGTGATCGTGCCGCCACCGGAGCCGCCCAGGGTGCCCACCAGACTGTAGATTTGCTGCTGCGCGGTCTCGATCGCGCGGATCGTGCTGACGGCGTTCGGGTCGCCGCCGCTCGGCCCTTCGAGCCACGACACCTTTCCGTCACGCATGCCGTACTGGCCGCCGGTACGGGTTTCGCCGCCCTTCGACATCAGCGAGTAGATGGCGATGATGGCGGCGATGTAGGGGGCGACTGCGCCCAGGCCGTACGCAACGCTCGCGCCGGTCGCGCCCGCGCTCACGCCGGCGCTGGCGGCGCCCAGGCTGGTACCGATGCCGACGCCGTTGAACGTCGCTCCCAGCCCGGCCACGAAGTTGCTACCCATGCTGCCGAACGTGAATGCGCTGCCCAGGCTCGCTACATTGCCGGCGGCGCTGAGCGGGTTGAACCCCTGGTCGGCGGCAAGGGCGCTCGCCGGGTTGGCCATCCCAATGAGCGACGATGCCCCGCTCACGCCATATTTCACCAGCGCCTCGATACGCGGACGCAGGATCAGCGTGGCGAACATATTCTTGGTAGTGTCGACGAAGTTCTCGACGACCCCCTTTCCGCCTTCGAAGCCGCGCATCAGGGCGTCGGTGAGCGACCGCTCGATGCTCTCGGACGCTCTCTGCCACTCATCGGCCGCCACGCGCGCCGGCACGCCTGCGCTGGCCGCTGCCGCCGCGGCGCGCGCCTTCTCGACCAGAAGGCGCTGCTGCTCGGCATCCAGGCCGCTTTGCTGGATCGCCAGGATCTGTTTGCGCAGCTCGAGCTCGATCTGGTGCTGGGCAAGGCCGGTGCGTCGCGCTTGCTCGCCCTGCCCCTGCAGGCTCAGCTCGAACTCGGCCAGTTCAGTCGATTCGCGCAGGCCCGTCGCGTAATCGTTGACCGACTGCAGCGCGCGATTCCACGTGTCCAGCCGCTCGCGGTCACGCTGTGCCCAGGCTTCGGCGTCTTCCTTCTTCTGCAGCGCGATCGTCTCGCCGATCAAATCCTTGCGCTTCTTCAGCAGTTCGACCACGGCGTTGCCGGCCTTTGTCTCGACCGCGTCGATCTGCAGGCCCAGCCGCAACCGCTCGGCGTTGAGCTTGGCGACCTCGCTCTCCGAGTTCTTCTTGGCCCCCAGCAGCATGATCTGCTCTTCGACCGCCTGTCGACTAAGCTGCAACTGCCGAACCTCGGCCTCGGCGGTCTGTTCGATGTACTCGATCTCCGAGAGCGAACCCATGCGACGTTGATGCCCCAGGTACTCGACGTGCGCCTCGGTAAGCTGCTGCTCAAGCGCGTAGCCCGACTTCATCGCCTCGATCTGCGCGCCGATGCCGTCATTGACCGCCGCGGCCATGCCCTTAGTCATGGAGCTGCGGATGCGCGCTTCGACTTCCCGCGGCATCGTCGCGCCGATAGCCTCGTATTCCTTGCGCGCCTCTGCCAGCTTGACGTTGATGCGCTCCAGTTCCGTGGGAAACTGGCCCAGCCACTTCGCGTCGAGGTTCTCCTTCGTCTTGGCCGAGGCCGCCGCTTGTACGCGCTCTAGCTCGCGCGTGGCGTTGATGACGCTGGCCAACTGCAACCCAAGCTTTTGCAACATATCGTCGCGCGCTACCTGGGGCAGGTTGCCGTAGTTGCCGCGACCTGTCGCGACGTCCGCCATCTGGCCCTTGATCTCGGTGACGCGCCTGGCGGCGTCCTCGTTGCCGCCGGCCAGCGTGAGCGCCCCCGACCCCATCAAGGCGTTGCGCTCCCTCAGCTTGGCGATCTGGTCGTTGATCGCCGCCACGATCTCACTGGTTTCCTTGCGCACCGCACCGGCGGCCGTCTCAGCATGACGCTGAGTGCTCGAGCCCCATAGCTGCCAGGCTGTGCCCCCCAGGCCCAGCGCCAGGCTGACCGCTCCGATCGGGCCGCCGAGCAAGCCCAGCGCACGCGCCGCGATGGTGGCACCGGCCGATGTAGCCCCCTGCAGCGCCGTGAGCCGCGCTTGGGCGGCCGCGAGCTGGTCGACCGCCGTCTTCTCGGCCAGCGTCGCCGCGGTGGCCTTGGTCTTGGCCGACACCAGGAACCCGCCGCTGACCAGCCCCTGCGCGACCTGGGTCTCCGTGAGCCGCAGCTCGGCCTGTGTGGAAGCCACCGTGGCCGCCGTGCTGGCCACGCGTGCCTGGAGCACCGCCTGCTCGGCCACCGCGTGGGCCAGCATCGCCCGATTGCTCATCTGGGCGGCGTTGCCGGCTTCCAGCATCGCCGCGGCCTGCTGGCCGAAGGCAACCGCCGTCTGACCGGCCCACTGCGCCAGCTTCATCGATGCCACGCCGGCAGCGGCGGCGGCCACTACGTCGAGATTCTGCGAGACCTTGACGATGACCTCGGCCAGCCCGGCAGAGACGCCGCGGGCCTGGTCGGCCTCACCGACGAACTTCAGCAGCTCGTTGCGCGCCGCCGTGAAAGCCTGCGAAACGGTCTTAGGCATCTGACCGAACTCGCGTTCGATCGCCTCGCGCTGAGAGGCCAACGCTTGGATGACGACGCCCGACGTGAGCTTGCCTTCCTCGCCTAGCTTTCGGAGCTGCCCGATCGTGACGCCCAGCCCGTCAGCAATCGCCTGCGCGAGCCGCGGCTGCTGTTCCATGACCGAGTTCAGCTCCTCGCCGCGCAGCACGCCGCTGGCGAAGCCTTGGCCGAGCTGGACCAGCGCAGCCCGCATGCTGTCCGCGGAACCGCCGCTCACGATCATGGCCTTGCTGATCGTCTCGGTGATACCCAGGAGCTGGTTGCTTTCAAGGCCCAGGCTCTGGCTGCTACGCGCCACGCGAGCGTACAGATCGGCGGTTTCCGAGAAGCTGCTGCGCGAGCGCTGCGCCACGCCAAAGAGCTGTTCCTGCACGGTGCTGAGCTCGGTCGAGCCACTCGTGACGAGCTTCAGGCGCCCCTGTAGGCCGGCATACGTGTCGGACAAGGTCAGGTACTGCCGCGCCAGGCCGGTGACGCCGACGGCGGCCACCATCGTCTTCAAGCCGCTCATCGACCCTGTCAGATGGTTCGTGCGTTGCTCGGCCTGGCCAACGGCGTCGCGAAACTGCTCGAAGTCGCGCGACAGCCCGAGCATCTTCTTGGCTTCGTCCTGCGTGGCCTTGAATGCCGCCTCGGCGCGTTTGTTCGAATCGCGCACCGCATTCATCGAGTTGCCCACCAGCGATTTGACCTGCGCCATGTCGCTTTTCACGCGCGCGACATCGGCGGCCATCTCGATCATGAGAGAGCCGACAACCTGTCCTGCCATGTTGATTCCTCGTTCTGTCAGTCGCGCAGCAGCGCGGCGATGTTCGGTTCGGGCCGGCCGTCCAGCCGCATGAGTTCGGGTGCCGGCGGCGCTTCAGGCTCCGCGCCGGCCGTGCGCAGCGCACCGAAGCCGCGCGAGGCCACGATCTTGGCCTCGGACCAACTGAGGCCGCAGACCTCGCGCAGATGCCGCTCGAACTCGCGAATCGTCTTCGGTCGGTTCACGATCGATTCCGTGTCACAGCGCCGCGATCGACGCGCGCCGGCGGGTCAGTTCATCGCGTACCGCTCGCGCCGTGGCCGTGCCGCTGGCTGACAGCGCATCGAAGCCGCCTGCGGCAATCGCCTTGGCCTGAGCTGCCGACAGTCCGGCATCGCGCAGCAGGCGCTCGAGATCGCGAGCGGTGCCGAGGCTCTTCACGCTGGAAACTCGGGCACGGCCATTCGCGGGAAACGTGACCGGCGAGATCTCGAGCAGGTCGATCCGTTTGATCCGGCGCCGCGGATCGTCTGGCTTCGAGCGCGGTTCCCACTCTTTCGGAATGAAACCGATCGACAAACCATCGATGGCGGGCCGCGGCTCCATGCGCATCAGCGTGTACAGATCGCGACCGCGCGGCGTGTCGGCCAGCCGACCCTTTACGCGCAGGCCGGTGCCATCTTCGCTCAGATCCTCCCACACACCGATGGGCGTCAAGTCGTCCGCCACCAGCCCAAAACCACCGTGCTGCGAGAGCATCGCAGGCCATGCGCGCCGGCCTGCCTTCACGTCGGCCAGGCAGACTGCGAAGGCACCCGGGTCGATCACGTCGCCGTAGGAGTCGACGTTGCCGAACACCGCGCCGTAGCCCTCGAAAGTCATCGACGCGGCGCTCGATGGGTCGAACTTGAGCTCGCGCAGCGAGAAGTTCATTCTGTCCATGACTGCTCCATGATCGGGTGCATGGCCCGGCAGTGCCAGTTGGCGCCGCCGGGCTCAGGATCAGCTCCCGCTGAACTTCAGCAGCTTGATCGCCTCGAAGTTCACGACGTCGCCGCCCATACGCTCGACCGAGTACAGCTTGACGAACGGCTTTGCGGTATAGGGGTCGACCAACAGTCGGATGCCCGGCCGGCGAATCACGGTGTAAGCCGCCGCCGGATTGGCCAGCGCGACCGACAGCGAGTTGGCGCTGGCGTCCGGCATCTCCTCGGCAGGCATCACCGGATACCCGAGCAGCATGTCCGGCTGGCCGGCCTGCAGCCCTGGTTGCCACAGGTACTGATCGGCCGTGCCCGCCTTCATCTTGCGCACGTAGGCGGCTGTCGTCCGGTTCATCAGCCAGACCGCGCCACGTCGGTACTGCGGCTTGAGCGCCGCCGCCATGTCGATCAGCACATCGCCGGGATCCGACGACGGCCACGCGCCGCTCTGGCCCGTGGCGATGTGCTGAATCGTGCCCCAGGCGCGCGTCTTGTCGCCCGTCGCCGCGGTCGGGTACATCAGGATGCCTCGCGGCTTGCCGACGCCATCGCCATGGAACACAGCGTCGCTCTGCTTGACCGCAAAAGCCTCGGCGATCTTCTCGATCAACCATCCGACGATGTCATAGCTCGAGGTGTCCAGCAGCTTTTGCGTCACCGCAGGCTGAGCATGCAGTTCCGCCAGCGCGATTCGCAGCTTGACCAGATCCGGCGTGGCCGTCTCGTTGCGCGGCTGGGTTTCCGACACCCACTCAGCGGCGGCCAGGTTACGATCGACGATCTCCTCGAACTCGGTGCCGCTCTCCAGCGTGATCTGCCGGGTCGCCGCCATGAAGGGGCTGACCTCGGCGCGGATGCGAAGCAACGTGTCGCTCACGACCGGATGCACGAGCCAGCCGCCGGCAGGATCGACACCGACCCGCATGTCTTTGCGCTCGCCGGACAATCTGCCAGCGACGTCGCCGAACGCGCTGACCGCTTGCGAGAGCTGGACGGTGTCGCCGCCGAGCCAGGCGCGGAAGATTCCTTCGAGCGCCTTGCGCTCCGCCGGCGTGCCGGCGTTCGTGTCGAGGCGCGAACCGCCGCCACTGCTGGGCCGCTTCAGGATCTTGACCTCGTCCACCAGTGCGTCGATGCGCGCGTCACCCGCACCGTTGATCTTGAGATTCTTGATCTCGTCGCCCAGCACCTGCAGGCGCTCATCGAGCGCGTCAACTCGCTTCTCGTGCTTCTTCTGAAATGCTTGCAGCGCATCGCCTTGCGCGCGGATTTCAGTGACGATCTCGTTCAGTTCATCCATGCTCTTCATCCCAGCAACGCACGGCGATTCGCCCGCAGCGCTGCAGCAAGTTCATTGATCTGTTTCGCCTTCGGCGCAGGCGTGGCCTTCTCGAGCTGCGCCAGGCGCGCCACAAAGGCGGTTGCCTCACGGCGCGACAGGCCACGCGATCGGAGATAGACCTCCGCGGCGCGCGCGCTGCTGATCGCCTCGATGCGATCGATGCTCGATTCCGGTTCAGCCGCAGCCGATAGGCCGCTTTCCTCGCGCGCCACGACATCGCACGCACCCGAAGCACCGTCATCGACGGCCGGATGCGCCTGCAACGCCTGCACGCCCTCGGCATCTGGCATCGCTTGTCGTCCATCCGCATCGCGCGGTCCGACGCTCAAGGTGCTGACACCGAGCGGCACCGACCCCGAAGGATCGGCTGTTTGACTGCCCGAGCTACCGCATCCCGCGGCCTGCAAGGGCATGACGTGATTGTGCATCATCGTGTCGACGCTCGCAAGAATGCTCAGTGCGCAGCGCTCGGCGTGGGCGCAAGCTCGAGCCGGCGCAGCAGCGCGATCTCTTCGCCTGATCCGTCCAGTGCGACAGCTCGAACAACGGGCGCTGCACCGAGCGTGATCTCGATGCGTAGTTCGGTTGCGCCACGCAAGGCGGCGTTGAGCGCAGCGACCGCGCCGGGCTGCACGCAGTCCTGCAGGGACAGCAGCAGCTTGCTCATGTCGACCAGTCCGGTCGCGATGCGGTTCTCGATTCCTTCGGCATTCCGAACGGCTTCATCCAAGTTCTTCATCGTGCTCTCCAAGCGTTGAGTAGGGGGGTGGGTCGAATCTTTGGACCTGTCGGGACTGGACCGGCGCCTTTCCCTGAATTTTTTCGCGTGCAGTTCCGAAAAACGCGTTTTTCGCATTGCGCGCCTACCGGTACCGCTCAGGAGGATTTTTCTGTGAGCGATCACCAACTTTTTTGTC
>JAFKGG010000250.1 GCA_017307915.1 Burkholderiales bacterium
CGCGATGATCGTGCCCATCGCAAACGTGCTCGCATAGATGTTGGCGGTGCGGATGCCGACCAGCTGCGCGGCCATCGGATCCTGGAAGGTGGCGCGCATGGCACGGCCCAGGCGCGTCTTGTGGATGGTCAGCCAGGCGGCGATCATCAACAGCACGCAGGCCACCACTGCGAACAGCCGCAGCTTGGTCACCACCACCGGCCCGAAGAACACCGGCCCGGCCGACACCGGCCCCTCGACCTTCAGCGGCGCCGTGCCCACCAGCAGCAGCGCCGTATTGGCCAGGAAGATCGACAGGCCGATCGTCAGCAGGATGCCCGGCTCTTCGCCCTGGCCGCGGATGCGCTCGATCAACACGCGGTCGATCAGCCAGCCGAAGGCGCCCATGGTGAGCGCCACCAGCGCCAGGCCGCTGAAGAAATCGAGCCCGAGCCGGTTGGTGACCCACCAGCCCATGATGCCGCCGAGCATGTACAGCTCGCCGTGCGCGAAGTTCACCACGCGCATCAGACCCAGGATCAGCGTCAATCCCAGTGCCGACAAGGCGTAGAACGAACCCGTGACCAGGCCGTTGGCCAGATACTGCAGCAGCAGATCCATGCGAAGCTCTCTGTGCGAAGGCCGCCGTGCCGTTTACGGTTTCTCGGTGGTGGCGCTGGACACGACCTGCGGTTCCTTGTTCACGATCTGCACCAGCACCACGTCGAAGCCATAGCCCTCGCCTTTTTCAGTGAAGCGATAGCGGCCGTTGGGTGCCAGGTAGTCGGTCTTGCGCAGCGCGTCGCGGATCGCGTCGGCGTCGGTCTTGCCGGCGCGCGCCACGGCGTCCATCATGATGTTCATCGCATTGAGGCCGGCCGCGCCGTATTTGCCCGGTTTTTCCTTGTAAGCGAGAACGTACTGCTTGACGAAAGCCTGGTTGCGCTCGCTCGTCATGCTCGAGGCATATGGCACGGCCGCATAGATGCCTTCCGAGGCCGGGCCGGCCAGGTTCACGAAGTCGGCCGTGGCCCACGAACCCACGCCAAAGATCTTGGTCTTGATGCCCAGTTCCTTGAACTGCTTGACGAAGATCGAACCGTCCTGCGTTTCGGCGGCGACGAACACGCCGTCGGCGTTGGCCGCGCGCAGCTTGGTCAGCAGCGTGTAGAAGTCGGTGGTGCCGTGGTCGAAGTATTCCTTCATCACGGTCTTGACGCCGAGCGCTTGCAGATCCTTGGAGAAGTCCTCGACCCCGCCGCGGCCCCAATCGTCATTGACGCCGATGTAGGCCACCGTCTTCAGTTGCAGCTTCTCGGCCAGGATCTTGCTGAAAGTCTTCGACATCAGCCGATCGGTTTCGGCCGAACGGAAGAAGTATTGCAATCCCTTGTCGGTGAGATCGGCCTTCGACGACACGCCGGTCAGCAGCGGGATCTTGTATTTCTCGGCCACCGGCATGACGGCCGCCGTGGCCGAGCTGCAGAAGGCGCCGATCAGCGCCACCACTTTGTCGCGCTGCACCAGTTTTTCGGCGGCGTTCACCGAGTTGGCCGGGCGGCACTGCCCGTCTTCGATCACCAGCTCGATCTTGCGGCCTTTGATGCCGCCGGCCGCGTTGCGCTGCGCCACGGCCAGCTTGGCGCCGTTGACGAAGGTCTGTCCGTTGTAGGCCACCGAGCCGGTCAAGGGCTGGATGATGCCGATCTTGATCGACTCCTGGCCGATCGCGCTGCTCACGACCGTGCCGAACAGGCTGGCGGCAACGGCCAATCGCACGAATGTAGACATCGAACAATCTCCTTTGGGGTGATGGGCGGGCGAGTGAAGCGCTGGTGTCGTGGAACGATCATCCTGCCCGAATATAATTAAACAACTAATTAATTCATGCGGCGGAGCATATCAATCATTCCCTCGCAGGCCAAGGGACTCAGGGTAATCACCAGGCCTGCGACACCTGGCGCCATACAATGCAAGAACGATGCCAGCGCTGCCGGCGACTGCACCGCACGCCGACAGGCGTCGGCACGGCGCTGGTTGCGCAGTAGCTCTAGTACCTATCGGATCGGATTCATCGCGCAGTGCCGATCGCGCAGCACCGATCGTATTCCGATCGGCCACAGCGCGCCATGCCGATTCGTGTGCTGCGCCGCACCCGTGCAGCACCGCACCACCAACGTGCCCTACGCCACTGCCGCGCACTGGAATTGGTCCGCCGCGCTCGTATTGCCTTATGCTGAGCCTTCAGCTTCCGTCCGCCCGGCCCAGGCCTGCCAGCGGCTCGCTGGCCACGCCATTCGGGACCGGTGATTGCTTCCATCACCTGACGAACCGAGGGAACGCATATGCAGAAACGCTGGCTTCTGGTGGCTGACGAAGGCGTCGCCCGCCTCTTCGAATGGAGCCTCGACGCGGGCTCGCTGACTGAAATCGAAACACTGACCAATGCGGCCGCTCATGCGCGCGGCACCCAGCTGCGGCGCGATGCCTTCGGCCGGCGCAAGGGCGGCGGTACGCGAGCCGGCGGTTCGGTCACCGATTCGGCAGGCCAGGACGAGCAGCATCGCGAAGCCGAGGGATTCGCGCGGCGCGTCGCCGGCTGGCTGGGCGAGGCGCGCAATGCGCAGCGCTTCGACCGCCTGCAAATCGCCGCAGCGCCGCGTTTCCTGGGGCTGATCCGCAGCCAGCTCAGCGCCGGCGTGCGCGAGCGCGTGCACGACGAATGCAATCTCGACCTGGCGCACCTCGACGCCAACGCGCTGGCGCGCCGCCTGGCGCCGGCAGGCAACCCGGAGCGTGAACGCGGCACGCAAAATTCGGGGCCCACCCCTGCCGCGGCACGCCCGGCACCGAACGAACCCTTCGATGCGAGGGTGCTCGACATCTATGCCAAGCTGCGCCGCGGCGAAGGCCGCGAGCTGGTCAACGAAGGCAACGTGCATTCGCTGACGGCGCTGGCCATGCGCAACGGCCATGCGGTGCTGGCCGAGGAACTGCGTGAATGGGGCGCGGCCTGCGGGCGGCCTGGCGCAAGCACAGAGTCATAGCCATGCGCCGTATGCACGCGCCGTAGACTCAGGCGCCAGCCGCGCCGGTGCGATGCGGCCGCACGCTGCGCGGCCGACGGCATCGCATCAACCGGGGCTACGGCTCGGCTGGCCCGAAGCCGAGCCGCCGCCGGCGGCACCGGACGCGCTGGAGATGCCGGAGCGATCGGGCTCAGCCGGCTCCGAGATCGATTGCAGCGTTTCGGCAGCGACTTCCCGATCGGCCTTGGTCGCCAGATCGCCTAGCGCCACCATGCCGACCAGCGTCTGCGCCTGATCGACCACCGGCAAACGCCGCACCTGCGCCTGGCACATCAGCTTGGCGGCGTCTTCGAGCGGCGCGTTTTCGGTGCACCAGCGCACGCTGGTGCTCATCACGTCTTTCAGACGCGTGTCGAGCGGCCTTTCCTGCGCCACGCTGCGGATCGCGATGTCGCGATCGGTGACCATGCCGACCAACCGGCCGTCCTCGCAGACCGGCATCGAGCCGACGTTCAGTTCATCCATCGCCTGCGCCGCCAGCACGATCGAATCATTGGGCGACATCGAGCGCACGCCGCGCGTCATCACGTCAGATACACGGTTCATGACTGCCTCCGTGGAAAGGAGGTTCGAGACTGCAAGCGCAGTGCCCGGGTGCGGCTGCAATGCCAGGGTGCGGCTGCAATGCCCGGCCTGCCGGCGCGGCACGCTGCTTCGCAGTGTTTGCGAAACACCGCGTCGAGACCGATGGCGCGCGCCATCGACCGCAGGCACTTGCCCTAACATGCGGGTTCTTCACGGAGCAGCATGCATGGAATTTCGACAATTGGGCCGCAGCGGCCTGAAGGTGCCGGTGCTGAGCTTGGGTACCGGCACGTTCGGCGGCACCGGCGAGGTGTTCAGCAAGTGGGGCTCGACCGACGTGGCCGAAGCCAAGCGGCTGGTCGACATCTGCCTGGAAGCCGGCCTGAATTTCTTCGACACCGCCAACACTTATTCGCGCGGCGCCTCTGAAGAGATTCTCGGTCAGGCGATCAAGGGCCGGCGCGATCAGGTGCTGATCTCGACCAAGGCCACGTTTCCGATGGGCGACGGGCCGAACGACAAGGGCTCGTCGCGCCATCATCTGCTGCGCATGATCGATGCCAGCCTGCGGCGGCTGGGCACCGATTACATCGACGTCTATTTCATGCACGGCTTCGACGCGCTGACGCCGGTCGAGGAAACACTGCGCACGCTCGACGACCTGGTGCGTGCGGGCAAGCTGCGCTATATCGGCTGCTCGAATTTTTCCGGCTGGCAGGTGATGAAATCGCTGGCCGCCGCCGATCGCTTCGGGTGGTCGCGCTACGTCGCATATCAAGGCTATTACTCGCTGATCGGCCGCGACTACGAATGCGAGCTGATGCCGCTGGCGCTCGATCAGGGACTGGGTACGATGGTATGGAGCCCGCTCGGCTGGGGACGCCTGACCGGCAAGATCCGCCGCGGCCAGGCCGCCGCCGAAGGCCGCATCGCGCAAGGCGGCGAAAAAGGCGGTCCGCCGGTCGACGATGAATATCTATACGGCGTCGTCGACGCGCTCGATGCGGTAGCCGCCGAAACCGGCAAGACGATCGCGCAGGTGGCGTTGAACTGGCTGCTGATGCGGCCCAGTGTGGCCAACATCGTGACCGGCGCGCGCAACGAGGCGCAGTTGCGGCAGAACCTGGGCGCGCTCGGCTGGCAGCTCGATGCCGGCCAGATCGCGCGGCTCGATACCGCCAGCCGGCGCACGCCGCCGTACCCGTACTGGCATCAGCGCAATTTTCCTGAACGTCATCCGCATCCGACGCTGTGAGGGGCTAGGCGCGACGGCGCCGCCGCCAGCATCCGCCGCAAGGCCGGCAGGCATGAACCGCAGCCGGTGCCGCACTTCAGGTTCTGCTGCAAGCGCGCCAGATCAGCGCCTTGCGCCAGTTCGGCAGCAATGCGCGTTTCTTCCACGCCGTAACAGCTGCAGATGACGCGCGGCGCGCCGGCCGCCGCACTACCCGGCGCTTGCGTCAGCGGCGCGAACAACCAGGCGCGCAAGGCGTCCAGCGGCTCGCCGGTCAGCATCATGCGTTCCAGCCAATCGAAGGCGGCCGCCTCGCCGGCCAGCCGCAGCGCAAGCAGCCGCCCTTCTTCGACGCGCGCCCGCTTGACGATGCCGCGCTGCGCATCGGAAAAAGCCAGCGGCGCTCGCACCGCGTCGGTGCCCAGGATCGCATCGACGGCTGCCGGCAGCGCGTCGTCGGGCGGCACCGCGTTTGCAGCCCGCAGGCTGACCACGATACGTTCGCGGCCCGACAGCGTGGCCGCCGCATACCCGAAGCGCGCCAGCCATGGCTGCAAGGCCGCGCGCCAGCCGATCGCCTGATCGAGGTCGTCGGCCACGGCAGCCCAGGCGGCCTGCCACGGCAAGCCGGCAGCATGTACCGATACGGCCGCCTGCTTCAGCGCCGGTTGCCTTGAAACCGGGTCGACGCGCGGCAGCGTCAACGCATTGGCGCCGGGCTGCGCCAGGCTGGCACTGCCCCAGTGCATCGGCAGCCAGGCACAGCCCGCCGCCACGCTGTCGTCGGCCGCCAGCGGCAGCACCAGCTCGCCGCGCGCGCTGGCCACTCGGGCCAGCGTGCCCGCCTTCAGCCCGTGCCGCGCCAGCTCCAGCGGATGCAAGGCCAGCTCGGCACGCGGCAAGTGCCCGCTCAGCGCCGGAATCTTGCCGCTGCGGCTCATGCCGTGCCATTGGTCGCGTGCGCGGCCGCTGATCAGCAGTAGCGGCCGCTCGGCGCTGGGTGCCTCGGGCAGCAGCGCATGAGGCTGCGCAAAGCCGATCGGCGCGAAGCGCGCGCGGCCATCGGGCCTGGCAAAGCGCCGGTCGGTGAACAGGCGCGGCGTGCCGCTGCGCGCGCCGGCTGAGAACGGCCATTGCTGCGGGCCTCGCTCGTCGAGCAGCGTATGGCTCAGGCCGCTGATGTCGCAGTCGCGGCCGCGGCTCAGCGCCGCATGCTCGGCGAATACAGCGGCGGCATCACCGAAACGAAAACCCTCTGCACCGCGCCCCAGCCGCGCGGCCAACCGCTGCGCGAAGTCGGCAGCGATCGCCCAGTCGGGCCGTGCCTGCCCCGGCGGCGGCACGGCCGCACGCACGCGCGAGATGCGCCGCTCGGAATTGGTGACGGTGCCCTCCTTTTCGCCCCAGCTCGCGGCCGGCAGCAGCAGATCAGCAAAGGCCACCGTTTCGGTATCGGCGTAGGCTTCCTGTACGACGACGAACTGCGCGGCACGCAACGCGGCGCGCACCTGCGCCTGTTGTGGCAGCGAATGCGCCGGGTTGGTGCAAGCGATCCACAGCGCTTTGACGCGCCCATCAGCCAAGGCCTCGAACAGCTCGATCGCCGTCAGGCCTGGCGCAGCCGGCAGCGCCGGTACGCCCCAGTGCTGCGCCATCTCGGCACGATCGGCAGCGTCGTTGGGATCGCGATGCGCCGGCAGCAGATTCGCCATCGCACCAACCTCGCGCCCGCCCATCGCGTTCGGCTGGCCAGTCAACGAGAACGGCCCGGCGCCGGGCCGGCCGATCTGACCGGTGGCCAGATGCAGATGGATCAGCGCGGCATTGTTGGCGCTACCGTGATGCGACTGGTTCAATCCCTGGCACCACAGCGACAGCGCCGCGCGCGCCCGGCCGAAGCGGCGGGCGGCCTGCACGATCTCCTCGGCGCTCAGGCCGCAGGCGCGCGCCACGTTGCCTGGCGAGCAGTCGGCCAGTCGCGCGCGCAAGGCA
>JAFKGG010000251.1 GCA_017307915.1 Burkholderiales bacterium
CGCCAACCCCGAGGCAGGCGAAATCTTCTACATGACCCGTGAAGAGAAGCGGCGTGTCCTGGAGATCGTGCTGGAAGAGGCCGATCGGCAAGTGCCTGTCGTGGCCGGCACCTTCGCCTGGACCACCGCGGATACGATCGATTGCGCAAAAGACGCCAAGCAGGTCGGCGCACAAGGCATTTTCGTCACGCCGCCAAGCGGCTCGATGGACGTCAGCTCGGCGTGGGATCCGGTGAAGTATCCCGAGGTCTGGCTCGACCAGATCGTTGCCCAGGATCGCGCCGTCGACCTGCCCATCTTCGTGCATCCGGTGGTAGCCCCCTCGCAGCCCTGGGGGATCGGCCTGCCCTTGTCGGCGGCCCTGCACTACTGCCGCGAAGTCCCGAACATCGTCGGCTGGAAAACGACGTATGCCTATCTGGGGCATCGGATTCTCTCGCGCGCATTCCGCCAGAACGTGCCGAACGTCGCCCTTCTGTGCTCCAGCGGACAGTTCTTCCACGAGCATCTGGCCACCGGCTGCTTCGACGGCACCATCACCGGTTCATGGAACTACGGCATGGAGCCGATGTTCCAGCACATGGCTGCGTGGGCTCGCAACGACGCCGACGCGGCCCGGCGCCTGTGGGATGACGGGCTCGCGGAACTGCAGGAGTACATCTACTCCGAGCCGGGCCGCCTGCACGTTCGCTACAAACTCGCGGCCTGGCTGCGCGGCTGGATCGATTCGCCGGTGATGCGCCCGCCCATGCCCGCGGCCAAACCCGAGGAAGCGCGGAAGATCGCCGCGCTCATGAAAACCTGCGGGATCGAAGTCCGCCCGGCATCGGACATCGAACGTCTCACGAAGTCGAGCACCTGAACGGGTGCAGGGATAGTCTCCGTGTTCAATCGCCCACTTCATTCGCCGCTGCCTCGTCGCAGCGCGATCGCAGGCTTGCTCAGCCTTTTCGTCGGCGCTCACGCAACGGCGCAAACGGCATGGAAGCCGCCGGCTCTGCTGCGCATCGTGGTGCCGTTTCCGCCCGGCGGCTCGGCCGACGCCGCCGCGCGGCTCCTGGCAGAGGGATTGGCGGCCGAATTCAAGCAGCCGGCGATCGTTGAAAACAAGCCCGGCGCCGGCACGACGATCGCGGCGGCGCAGGTCGCTGCCAGCACGCCCGACGGCACCACGCTGCTGCTGACCGGGCCGATCTCGCACATCGCATCCGGCCTTCTCTACCCGCGTCTTCGATACGATGCGCTGCGCGGGTTCGCCGCCGTCAGCCAACTCACGATGGCACCGTTTTTCATCGTGGTGCGCACGGAATCTCCGTATCGAACGCTCGACGAACTGATCCGGGCGGCGAAAGCGGCGCCGGGCAGGCTCTCCTACGGGTCGTCCGGCGTCGGCGCATCGCCCCATCTGGTCGGCGAGATCCTGGCCAGCGAGGCCGGCGTGAAGTTCCTGCACGTGCCGTACAAGGGCGCAGGGCCGGCGACGGTGGGAGTGATCGGCGGAGAGGTCGACTTTTCCGTTTCCGACGCATCGGCGATTCCGCATCTGGCGTCCGGCAAGCTGCGGGCGCTCGCGGTCACGACGGCGCGGCGCAGCGCGCTGGCGCCCGATGTTCCGAGCGTCGTCGAAGCCGTCGGTCTCAAGCTGGACGAATCAGCCGGCATCGCGCTGCTTGCGCCGGCCGGAACGCCAGCCGCCGCCATCGACGCGCTTTCCGGAGCGATCGCCAAGATCCTGAGCCAGGAAAGCGTGGTCAAGCGATTCGCCATGCAGGGGATGGAGGTGGCCCCCGGCCCCGCGGCGCAGCTCGGTGCGTCGATGACTTCGCTGCATCAGCGCTATGGTGCGCTGATCCAGCGTCTGGGCATCAAGCTGGATTAGGCTGAACACGCCCTGAGACAACGGGCGCCTCTCCCGAGGCGCCCGCTCATGCTGCATCAGGCCCGACTCAGGCGGTAGCGACCTCGGCCTTGGCAGCGGACTGCACGCCATCGGCCGGCGCAGAAGTGCGGATCAGGTGATCGAAGGCAGACAGCGATGCCTTCGAGCCCTCACCCATCGCGATGATGATCTGCTTGTACGGCACCGTGGTCACGTCGCCGGCAGCAAACACGCCGGGCAGCGAGGTTTCGCAGCGCGCATTGACGACCACCTCGCCGTAGCGCGTCAGCTCGACACCGCTGTCCTTCAACCAGTCGGTGTTCGGCAGCAGGCCGATCTGCACGAAGATGCCTTCCAGCTCCAGCTTGTGCACGGCGCCGCCGGCGCGGTCTTTGTAGACCAGGCCATTGACCTTGCTGCCGTCGCCGCTGACTTCGGTGGTCTGCGCGTTGACGATGACGTCGACATTCGGCAGGCTGCGCAGCTTGCGCTGCAGCACCGCGTCGGCCTTCAGTTCGGGCGCGAACTCGAGCAGCGTCACGTGCGCCACCACGCCGGCCAGGTCGATCGCCGCCTCGACGCCGGAATTGCCGCCGCCGATCACCGCCACGCGCTTGCCCTTGAACAGCGGGCCGTCGCAGTGCGGGCAGTAGGTGACGCCCTTGGTGCGATATTCCTGCTCGCCGGGTACGTTCATGTCGCGCCAACGCGCGCCGGTGGCGATGATCACGGTCTTGCCCTTGAGCACGGCACCGCTGGTGAAACGCACTTCGACGCCGTCGGGCTTGGCCACCAGCGACTCGGCACGCTGCCGGTCCATCACGTCGACGTCATAACTCTTGACGTGCTCTTCGAGCGCCGCGGCCATTTTCGGGCCTTCGGTTTCCTTGACCGAAACGAAGTTCTCGATCGACAGCGTATCGAGCACCTGGCCGCCGAAGCGCTCGGCCGCGAGACCGGTACGGATGCCCTTGCGCGCCGAATAAATCGCCGCAGCCGCGCCGGCCGGGCCGCCGCCGACGATCAGCACGTCGAAGGCTTCCTTGGCGCTCAGCTTCTCGGCTTCGCGCGCCACCGAGCCGGTATCGACCTTGGCCAGGATCTCTTCGAGCGTCATGCGGCCTTGCCCGAACTGTTCACCGTTCAGGAAGACGGTCGGCACGGCCATGATCTGGCGCGCCTCGACTTCGCTCTGGAACGCGGCGCCGTCGATCGCCACGTGGCTGACGTTCGGGTTGAGCACCGACATCAGGTTCAGCGCCTGCACGACGTCAGGGCAGTTCTGGCAGGACTGCGAAAAATAGGTTTCGAAATGCAGCTTGCTGTCGAGGTTGCGCACCTGCTCGATCACCTCGGCCGCCGCCTTCGACGGATAGCCGCCGACCTGCAGCAGCGCCAGCACCAGCGACGTGAACTCGTGGCCCATCGGCAGGCCGGCGAAACGCAGGTCGACGCCACCGCCCGGACGGGCGATCGCGAACGATGGCTTGCGTTGGTTGTCGTCGCGCCGCTCGACCAGCGTAATGCGATCCGACAGGGCAGCGATGTCTTGCAGCATCGCCTGCATTTCCTTGGATGGATCGCTGTCGTCGAGCGACGCCACGATCTCGATCGGCTGGGTAAGCCGCTCGAGATAGCTCTTCAATTGTGTCTTGAGGTTGGCATCGAGCATGATGAACTCACTTGTCTGGTCAGAGCGGACAAAAAAAAGCCCGGGCGATCACCGCCCGGGCGTATCGGGCGAGCAGAGAACCGCTTAGATCTTGCCGACCAGGTCCAGCGACGGGGCCAGCGTTTTTTCGCCGGGCGTCCACTTGGCCGGGCACACTTCACCCGGATGCGAGGCGACGTATTGAGCGGCCTGCACTTTGCGCAGCAGCTCTTTCGCGTCACGGCCGATGCCGTTGTCATGCACTTCCAGCACCTTGATCTTGCCCTCGGGGTCGATCACGAAGGTGCCGCGCAGCGCCAGGCCTTCTTCCTCGATCAGCACTTCGAAGTTGCGCGCCAGCGTCGCGGTCGGGTCGCCGACCAGCGGGTACTGCACCTTGGCGATGGTGTCCGAGGTGTCGTGCCAGGCTTTGTGCGTGAAATGCGTGTCGGTCGAGACGCCGTAGATTTCGACGCCCAGCTTCTTGAATTCAGCGTAGTTGTCGGCCAGATCGCCCAGCTCGGTCGGGCACACGAACGTGAAGTCGGCCGGATAGAACACGAACACCGACCACTTGCCTTTCAGGTCCTGGTCGCTGACGGGAACGAACTTGCCGTTGTGGTAGGCGGTAGCGTTGAACGGTTTGACGGTGGTGTTGATCAGGGACATCAGCCTTCCTCTTTCAAAAGGTGGTGGAGCAGGAGAACCGAAATCTTAGGGCTTACCCGGAAATTATGGAAATTGATTGATTCTATATCGTCGATTGTTTTTCACCATGACCGAAGTCAAGGGAATCGGCCCGCCCGGCCCAGCGGCTGCGCGCTACCGGCTAGCGGGTGCCGAGCGTCGGCGCAGTGCCTCGCAGGGGTCGGTACGCGACGCGGCCGCCGTCACTGCAATGCGGTCGTAGGCCGCGATGTCGGTGTCGCCACGCTCGATCAGACCGATCGACATCACCCGTGCCTGCGGCGCCAGATCACGCAGATGGCCAGGCACGCCGATGTCGCGGCGCACGTGGCCGTTGCCGGCCAGCAACACCACCGGTAGCTCGTAGCGGCGCTGCGCAGCAACGATCGATTCCGCCAGGCGCCGATCGCGAGCGATCTGGGCATTGGCCATCGGCGTGATCGAAGCCGGTGGCATCAATCCGCAATGGCCGGCGTTGATCGCCTGCGCCATCGCGCGGCGTTCGGCCTCGCGCCAAGCAGCCGGCTCGGGCACGGCCGCAGCCTGGCCGCGCGCGATGCGCATCGCATCGCCGCGCGACAGGTTGGCCGCCGCCAGCGGCAGGCCGCGGCGCAGTGCCAGTTCGAAATACGGCGCATAGAACGGCCAGTGCCAGCCGTCGAAGTTGAAGCCGGCTGCCTCGGCGATGCGCCGTGCGCGTACGCCCGGTTCAGTGCCGGCGCTGGCTTGCAAGGCCCGATCGAGATCGCCTTGCCGATCGGCGTCGAGCTGCTCGAAGGCCAGCGCGATGCGGCGCGACGCACTCAGCCATTCGAGCCAGCGCAGCCGCAGAAGATGCTGGGCGCCGTTGTCGTGCACCTCGCCCAGCAGCAGGAAATCCACTTGCAGTGCTTCTTCGCTGAGCGGCTCGCTTTCGGTCGCCGGATCGGTCGCCGCCTTGGCTGCCGGTTCAGCGACAGGCGGCGCCGGGCGCACATCGGCTG
The DNA here is from genome assembly GCA_017307915.1 of Burkholderiales bacterium. GTDB lineage: Bacteria > Pseudomonadota > Gammaproteobacteria > Burkholderiales > Burkholderiaceae_E > Zeimonas. Next base: position 5,201 of record JAFKGG010000251.1, read on the forward strand.
GCTGCGCGGGCGACCCGGCCACGGCTGCGCAGCCGCCGAGCAGCGGCAGCAAGGCCGCCGCCAGCAAGCGCCGCCGCGGCGCGGCCGTGAGCCCATGCGGTGCCGCCACGCCTTGGAACTGCGCGGCATCAGAACGACTATCGGAAACGGTCATGTCATGCATCGAAATGAATCTCGACAGCTTACGCGCGAATCGAAAAACCACGCACCGCACGCCGGCCGCCGGCGCAATTGGCTAACATCGCTGCACCCGCCATCGGCAACATCGCCGAAGCGCGCAGATCGCCGCTCGCCATCGCGCATCGGCAGCATGAGGAACGTACACGGATGCAGCAGGAACTGGGATTGATGCACTTCTGGCAGTCGGGCGACGCCGTCACGCACGCGGTCGCCTATCTGCTGCTGGCGATGTCGGTGCTGAGCTGGTATTTCATCCTGTCCAAGAGCCTGAGCACCTGGCGCCTGCGGCGCGGTGCGCATGCCGCGCTGGAACGCTTCTGGCAGGCACGCTCGATCGACGAGGCGCTGGCCGATCTGCGGCGTGCCGACAGCGAGCGCATCTTTGCGCCGCTGGTCGAGAAAGCGCGCGCCGCCGCCACGATGCAACCCGACGATTCGCTGGCTGCCGCGATCGATCGCGAAGAGCTGGTCACGCATGCGCTGCGCGGTGAGATCACGCAGGCCTCGGCCCGGCTCGAAAGCGGCTTGACGCTGCTGGCCTCGGTGGGCAGCACGGCGCCGTTCATCGGGCTGTTCGGCACCGTCTGGGGCATCTATCACGCGCTGATCGCGATCGCCGCCAGCGGCCAAGTGCTGATCGACAAGGTCGCCGGCCCGGTCGGCGAGGCGCTGGTGATGACCGCCGCCGGGTTGGCGGTGGCGATCCCGGCCGTGCTGGCCTACAACGCCTTCGTGCGCGCCAACCGGCTGGTGCTGGCCGAGCTCGACGGCTTCGCGCACGATCTGCTGGCGCTGGTGCTCACCGGCCGGCGCCTGAAAGAAGGCGCCGACAGCCTGCAAAACGCCGTGCCGCCGCTGGCCGGCGGGCAATTGGTGCGCTGAAGCGCGCCGCACAAGGCAAGCGCCGTAAAGGAACCCCCATGGCATTCGGAGGACTGGGCCCGGGCACCAACCCGCAGCCGATGGCCGAGATCAACACCACGCCGCTGGTCGACGTGATGCTGGTGCTGTTGGTGATCTTCATCATCACCGCACCGCTGCTCACGCATGCGATCCGGCTCGATCTGCCGCAGGCCGGCGCGCCGGCTTCGCCTGAAACGCCGCAGACGGTCACGCTGTCGATCGATGCCGCCGGCGCGCTGTTCTGGAACGGCGAGCCGGTGGCCGATGAACAATCGCTGCGCCAGCAGCTGGCGCAAGCCGCGACGCAGACGCCGCCGGTGCAGCTGCATCTGCGCGCCGATCGCGATACGCGCTATCAGCGCATCGCCGAATTGATGGCCGCGGCACAACAAGCCGGCATCGCGCAGATCGGCTTCGTCACCGAGCCGCAGCGGCATGCGGCACCGGCGGCCGGCCCCGCTGCCACGCCCCTTGGCAACGGTCACGCGGTGAAGCCCACTAAGTAAAGCTCACAATGT
>JAFKGG010000252.1 GCA_017307915.1 Burkholderiales bacterium
CTGTACGGCGCGCAACTGCCGAAGCGGCTCAGGAACGACCTGGCCGAGGCGGTGCTGCTGGCGCGATTCGGCGTGGTAACGCTCTCATGAACACCCGAATCGGACGCGACGGCGCCGTCGAGATGCTGGTCATCCGCGATGGCATCACGCAGTGGGTGCCGGTGCGCTCATGGCATCACGACGACAGCGATCAATACCGCCGCGGCACGCCGCTGCCGTACCCCGAGCTGCACCGCGGCGAGCGCATCGAGCACCGGCTGAGCGGGCCGGATCTGATCATCACAGACGAGGTGGCATGAGCTGGTACAAACGGGCCGAGCACAAGCTGCTCGACGATCTGAAACCGGCCGAGCTGGCGGCGCGCCGGGTGCTGGAACGACTGACCGAGAACCCAGGCCGGCCGGTGGCGCTGATGCTGGTCGATGGGCATTTCGCGGTAGCGGCATATCGCAGCCCGCGCGTGCTGGTGGGCACCGTCGTCGGGATCTACAATGCGCGAGCCACGTACACGATGATCATCGACGATGCCGAGGCGACGCTGGCCGAGGTGCGCAAACGGTCCGAGGGCAACGGCTGATGGTCGCTCACGAAATCGTGCCGCAGTCGGCCGACGACGCGGCTGATGCAGTGTTCGCGTCCGTTGAAGCGGCGTTGCGCTTTGCGTTCGGCAATCGGCATCGCGGCAGCCCGGACACGCTCGCGCGCTATCTGCGCTCGGCAATGGGCGGCGCGCCGCGCTTCGACGACGAGATCGAGCGGGCGGCTTGGGCTGGCGATATCCGGCGTCGCGCGGACATGCTGCCGCCGTTGTCGCGCTGGCTGCTGATTGCGAAGTTCGCCCCAAAGGCGTTCCCGTGCGCCTGCCGCCGCGCATGCTGCTCGGGCTGGCGCATCAACGAGGAATGGGCCGAGGCAATCAGCGAGATCGTCTCTCGCACACCCGAGGCCGTGCCGGCGACGCTGTTGCAGCGCCGGCTGTGCCAAGGCGTGGTCAAGCGCTGGGCCGGCGGCGACCGCGTGAATATCGGCCTGCTGGCTGACCAGTGCGGCGTGCACAGGAACACGGCTGGCAAGCAGGCAAAGGCGATCACGGCATGGCTGAGTGCCGGCTTCACGCTCGCGATTGAGCGTGCCCACGCGGCAATCCGGGGCGAGGTTCCGTAAGCGCTCGCTTGCACCGTTGTGCAAACTGTGCTGCAATTCGGGCCTGAAACCGTAGTCCTCGAAATCCGTCCAGAGCCCGCATCGCTGCGGGCTTTTGCATTTTGGCGGCTGGTTTTAGCGAATCGCAGGTGGTGGCGTGCCGGAGTGGTTGAACGGTGACGTGGCTTAAAGGAGCGGGGTGGCGCCGTCGGCCTATTCCCCGTTCTTCGTGGGTTCGAATCCCACCGCCACATCTGCGGTGCCCGTTTCCTTTGGTGGGAGTCAGCCGGTCACCTGACCGGCATTCGATGCCCGGCTCGCAGCGATGCGGCCGGGCGTCGCCTTTTCTGGACACGCAAACCGCCGATGTTTGAGGGTGGTAGCGGCGCCCCGGCATGGCCAGAACCTGGCCGGCCGTGACGGTGGGCGCGGGCAACAGGACATGCCGATGCATCTCAAACTGAGGATCTACAAGGATTCGCAGGGATTCCCGCTGCGAGTCACGCAGATCGTCGACGGCGCTGAGCACGAGGTCGACGGCATCGAGCGCATCGGCATGATGGCGATCTACGACAAGGTCAGGGTGAGCGTGCGAGCGATCGCCGAGGTCGAGTCGGTCATCGTGGAGCCCACGGAACGCGACTGATCCGCATGCGCCACAGCCCAGAGTCAGCCCGCAAGCGCGGCTACACGTGGCAATGGGAGAAGGCGCGCGCTGCGTTCCTGTCCGAGCATCCGCTGTGCCGACGGTGCGGCGATGCTGGTGTGACCACGCCGGCGAACGTCGTCGATCACATCACGCCGCACAATGGTGACCCCGCTCTGTTCTGGGATAGGGCCAACTGGCAGCCGCTGTGCAAGCGATGCCACGACGTCAAGACGGCCACGGAAGATGGCGGGTTCGGGCGCATTGCATACAGCGCATTGCCCCGCTGGCTGATGCCGGCCACGTGTGAGCTGCACATCGTGTGCGGGCCGCCTGGTTCGGGCAAGAGCACGCACGCCACGCAGGCCGCACGGGCAGCGCGCGGCGATGTCATCGATCTGGACGTGATCGTCTCGCAGCTCGCTCGACAGCCGATCTACCAATGCCGCGAGCCTGCTGTCCTGGCCCTGGCCATGAGGGAGCGCAACGACAGGCTGGGCAGGCTGAGCCAGCTACCCGCGAGCCGTGCTGTGTGGTTCATCGTCTCAGCGCCCGGTGAGCGTCAACGCGACTGGTGGCGAGCGACGCTCAAGCCGCGAACGTTGACGCTGATGCCGGCTGCATTGGGCCAGTGCATTGAGCGCATCAGTGCCGACCCGCGCAGGGCTGGTGTGCGGCAACAGCACATCGACGCAGCGCAACGATGGTTCGAGCGTGAGCAGCAGGACAGACCCGTGCACAGCTCGGCGTGCGGCGTTGATGGACTGCCGACCGATCCGGCGCACCCGTGGAACCTCGGGGCGGCGGCGGCAGATTGACGCTGCGTGACAGGGGGGGCGGGTCGAATCTCTGGGGTCGTCGGGACTGGACCGGCGCCTTTCCCTTTCGTTTCATAAACCCGGACGTTTTTTCGGACAAGGCTGACAGAAAAAAATGGGTACACGAGGCAGGAGGTCGGCATCGGCACAGGAGGTGGCCATTGTGGCGCCTGTGGCCCATGCCCGTCTGCCTGCGCCTACGCACATCAGCGATGCCGAGCGCGCGGTATGGCTGCAGGTCGTGAACGACCAGCCGGCGACCGCATTCTCCGCGACGCACGCGCCGCTGCTTGAGTTGTACTGCCGGCACGTGGTGAATGCCCGGGTGATCGCCGAGGAACTGCTGGCGTTCGAGCGCTCATGGCTGGCCGACGAGGACGGCCTTAAACGCTACGACCGCCTGCTAGCGATGTCGGAGCGTGAGGGCCGCGCCGCATCGTCACTGGCGACGCGCCTGCGCATCACGCGGCAGGCCGTGGATCACCCTGAGACGGTGGCGCGCGAGCTGCGCAACCAGCCGGCGAAGCAACGTAAGCCGTGGGAACTGCCCGCAAGCTGACGCGCGCCGGCCGAAACATCGCCTGGATCGAGGCGTACTGCAGGGTTCCGGAGGGGCGCCTAGTCGGCAGGCCGGTGAAGTTGAGTCCGGACCAGAAGCGCTGGCTGCATCGCATCTACGACAGCCCGACGCGGACGTTCATTCTGTCGATGGGCCGGAAGAACGCGAAAACCGCCTTCAGCGCGTTCATCTTGTTGCTGCACCTGTGCGGCCCCGAGGTGAAGCCGAACAGTCAGATCCTCAGCGCCGCGCAGTCGCAGGACCAGGCCGCGGTGCTCTTCGATCTGGCCGCCAAGATGGTCCGTATGTCGCAGGAGCTGTCGGCCTGCGTGATCGTGCGCGACACGCTCAAACAGTTGGTCTGCCCCGAGCTGGGCGCGGTCTACAAGGCGATGAGCGCCGAGGCGGCCACGGCCTACGGCAAGTCGCCGGTGCTGGTGATTCACGACGAGCTGGGGCAGGTGCGCGGGCCTCGATCGCAGCTGTACGAGGCCCTGGAAACGGCGTCGGCCGCGCAGGAAGAACCGCTTTCGATCGTCATCAGTACGCAGGCGGCCAGTGATGCCGATCTGCTGTCGGTGCTGATTGACGACGCCCTGTCCGGCGCCGATCCGCGCATCAAGGTCGAGCTGTACGTCGCGCCGCTGGATGCAGACCCGTTCGACGAAGACACGATCCGGAAGGCGAATCCGCACTACGACGTGTTCATGAACAAGGTCGAGGTGCAGCGCCAGGCCAGCGATGCCAAGCGTATGCCCTCGATGGAGGCGGGCTATCGCAACCTGGTGCTGAACCAGCGCGTCGAGGCAACCAGCCCGTTCGTGTCGCTCTCGGTCTGGAAAGCGAACGGGAAGGCGCCGCTCGACGAGGCATTCGCCGAGGGCGATGTGTACGCCGGCATCGACCTGTCGGCGCGCACCGACTTGACGGCCGTGGTGCTGGCGGCGCGATACCGGGGCGAATGGCACATCCGGCCGTACTGCTTCACGCCGCTGCAGGGTCTGCACGAACGCGCGCGGCGCGATCGCAAACCGTACGACGTCTGGGTCGAGCAGGGGCACCTGATCGCGACGCCGGGCGGCACGGTCGACTACGACTATGTCGCCGAGTTCCTGATGGGCCTGTCGGCGTCAACGAACTGGACGGCCGCCGGCTACGACCGCTGGCGCATGGACATCCTGCTGGCCGCGCTTCAGCGGCAAGGCGCCGGCGAGACGTTTCTCGAGACGTTTCACCAGGTCGCGCAAACCACGAAATCGATGGACCCAGCCCTGGATCTGATGGAGGGCGAGCTGATGGAAGGGAGGGTTCGACATGGCATGCATCCGGTGCTGACGATGTGCGCGGCGAATGCACGAGTCCACAGAGACTCATCGGGCGGGCGCAAGTTCGAGAAAGCCACGCAGACGGGGCGCATTGACGCGATGTCGGCGCTGGGCAATGCGTTCTCGGTGGCGGTGTCGACAGGCGTGCGCGAAGCCGACGCGCAACTGACGGCCGAGGTCTGGTAAGTGGCCGACTGGAAGTTCTGGCGCTGGGGGCGAAAGTCCGCCGGCGACGGCACGCTCGAGCTGTTCCGCGAGCTGTACGGAAGCCGATTGTCGAAGGCTGGCATCGCAATCACGCCCGAGGTGGCGCTGCAATGCACGGTGGCGCTGGCATGCGCTCGCGTGATCGCGCAGGGACTGTCGCAGATCCCCTTCCGGCTGATGCGTACCGACGGCGTGACGCGCACGGCGGCCACCGGAAACTCTCTGTACTCGCTGCTTGAGGACGCGCCGAACGAGTGGCAAACGGCGCCGGAGTTCTGGGACATGCTCGGGATGCATCTCGCGCTCAGCGGGAACGCATACGCGTTCGTCAACCGCGTCGGCGGAGAGGTGCGAGAGATCATCCCGTTGGTGCCGTCACAGGTCGAGGTTCGCAAGGAAGGGGCATTCGGCGTTCGCTACTTCGTCACGTTCGACGACGGTAAGCGCGAAGAGGTTCCAAGACGGTCGATGTGGCACCTGCGAGGACTGGCGTGGCGGAACTTCGCAGGTCTTGGGGCGGCAAGCCTGGCGCGCGACGCGATCGGCCTTGCGCTGGCCACCGAAGAGCACGCGACCAACTCGTTCAGCGATGGCGTGGTCATGCGCGGGGTTCTCAGCACCGCCGCGTCGCTCAACCCCGAGCAGCGCGAGCAGAACCGAAAGAACTTCGTGAGCGCCATTCGAGGCGATACCGCCACGAACGAGCGCGAGCGCATCGGAATCGCCGTCCTGGGTGGCGCCGAGTACAAGTTCCAGCCGCTGGTGTCGCCGAACGACGTCGCGCAGCTGATCGAGAACCGAAAGTTTCAGATCGAGGAGATCTGCCGCGGCTTCGGCGTGATGCCGATCATGGTCGGTTACAGCGACAAGGCCAGCACCTACGCCAGTGCCGAGCAGATGTTCCTGGCGCACCTGACCCACACGATGGGGCCGTGGTATCGGCGGCTGGAGAAAAGCGCCACGGTCCGCCTACTGACGCAGGAGCAGCGGGCCGATGGCCTGTACTTCAAGTTCTTCACCAACGCGATGCTGCGCGGCTCGGTGAAGGATCGCGCCGACTTCTACACGAAGCTCTACAACGTCGGCGCGCTGAACCCGAACGAGATTCGCGAACTCGAGGACATGAACCCCTACGAAGGGGGCGAGCAGTTCCGAGTGCCGCTGAACATGGTCGATCCGACCGACCCCGACCCGGAAGGGACTGAGGATGATGGAACGCCTAAATCTGAGCCTGTCGGAACTGAAGTTTGACCCCGGCGAGGGTGCCGCGAAGGCAATGACCTTCGAGGGCTACGGCGCGGCCTTCAACAACGTCGATTCGTATGGCGACGTGATCATGCCGGGGTCGTTCAAGCAGTACCTCGAGGAAGCGCAGTCCGGCAAGCAGCCCTGGCCGGCGATGCTCTCGCAGCATGGCGGCTGGGGAATCAGCGCCGACGACCTGACGCCGGTTGGCGTGTGGATGGAGATGAGCGAGAACACGCTTGGGCTGCGCGTTAAGGGGCAACTGGCCGACACGCCGCGTGGTCGCGACCTGTACACGCTGATGCGCATGGAGCCGCGGCCGGCGATCAACGGCCTGTCGATCGGCTTCATCGTCAAGGAGTCCGAGCCGCGCTCGAAGCCCGAAGATCCGCGCCGCCGCATCAAGCGCATCGACTTGCTGGAGATCTCGCTGGTGACGTTTCCGGCGAACCGCCGCGCGCGGGTGAGCGGCGTCAAGGGCATTCCAACGATTCGCGAATTCGAGGCCCTGCTTCGGGATGAAGCGGGCCTTTCACGCGCGGAGGCTGAAGCCGTCGCGCAACGTGGATATGCCGGAATCGCCGGCCCTCGGGATGAGGGGGACGAGGAAGAGCTTTCCGCGATCACGTGCCGTCAACGGCGGCTCATCGAGCTTTTGCTCTCGTAACCGCCAAATCCCACGTACAAGCCGCCTCCGGGCGGCTTCATCATCTCTGGAGCCTGATATGTCGGATATCTCCGAAGTGAAGCGCCTGCACGAAGAGACCAACCGTGCGTTTGAAGAGTTCAAGAAGGCCAACGATCAGAAGATCGAGGCCAAGGCCGACGGCA
>JAFKGG010000253.1 GCA_017307915.1 Burkholderiales bacterium
CACCAAATCCTCAAGTTTTCTAGGCTGCGGCAGCGTCGAAACCCTGCTGGGACAGCGCGTGTACAATTGCCTTCTCACTAACGGTTTCCTTTTTGAAGGTAACCTGCACCTGTTTCTGCCAGAGTTTAGTTTTGACTTTGTGTACGCCATGTATCTGCGTAAGAGCACCGCGGATCTTCTCCGCGCAGCCGTCGCAGACCATTCCCGGAACATCCAGCGTCACTGTCACATCCGAATTCGGCTGGGCGGTCATTTGTCCTCCGTTAGAGCAATGCGGCGTAAACCTGGGCGTAATACCACCCGACAAACACGAGAGCGGCACCGCTGACGAGCTGAATCGGGCGGCTCAATAAGCCGAGGCGTGTAAAACGCGTGGCAGTGCTTGCGGCAACGCCGGCGAGCAGGAAGGGAAGACCGCGCCCAAGGCCGAAGAAGAGCGCCAGGAGTACGCCAAGCTTTGGCGCGCCAGTCGCGGCAACGACCGTGAACAAGAGGAGGAGCGGGGCTACGGACGTGCCGAGGCTGAACACCAGCCCATAGGCAAAGGCCCCCGTCACCCCCGGCCTGCGCAAAGCACGGAGTCGATCAAATGACATCCGCGGCCGCCAGAAAGCGAGCCCCGCAGCCGAGAACGAAATGATCGACATCGCGAGCGCCCAATTGCGGCCGAACGACTCGGTGGCCAGCGCGCTTATTTGCCCGGCGAAAAAGCCCAAAGCAGTCAGGCTTCCGACGATTCCGACGAAAAAAGCGGTCGCGATTGCAAGACCATCGTGACGCCCACCGGCATCCGAGGCGCCCGCTAAACCGGCAACGCTAAGCCCAACCGGCAGGGTGCAAGGGCATACCGCGCTTGCTAAGATGCCCGCGACAAACGTGGTTCCAAGCGCCGGCAGCACTCCTTCTGCCAGGCCCGGTTGGATTGCCTGCAGTGCTGACTCTAATGTCATTTTTCGGCCACCGGCCTTCCGGCCTGATATCCGAGGGCGTTCACAGCTGCAACGATCCGGTCGGGCGAAATAACGTCAGGTGTATAGGTCACACGCATGCTCCTGGTGGCCAAACTCACCTCGATCTCGGAAACACCTTTCAGGTTCTTCACGCTGCGCTTGATAGCTGCGGCACAACTGACACAAGACATCCCGGCGACCGGCACGATGACGGTTTTTTCCGCACTGTTGTCGGAAGCAGAGCTCGTACCGACGACGACCGAGACGAGGAGCGCCGTGACCAGAGCGAGGATGAAAAGGAGCACGCCCCACCGCATGCCGGCGCGCCCCAGCATTCCGCCTGTAATCGTCATGACGGCCTTCTCCTTAAGTTGCGCGCCCGCACGCCGTTGGCCTTACAACTAGATGATACGCTCCGGACCATAGTCCGGAGTCAAGGGGCGCTGCGGGGGCTGGACGCGGTAGATGAAGGAAGTTCCGACCTAAACAAATGGAGCGACGTCAAAGCCAAGGCTAGTTCGATCACGGCAAATGACGCCAAGGCCGTTCCGAAGCTAAACCGAAGCATCTCGCCGAATATGAGGCTCCCAAACCCGAAACCGACGAACAGCATAAAGACGTTCAGCCCCATGGCTTGCCCAGGCCGCTTGCCCCCAAGCGAGGTCACAATCCCGGCGAACAGGGGTTGGGTCATGTCGTAGCCCAACGAAAGCAACATCGCGACTAGTGGAGCAAGGATCAACGGAAAGCCTACCAGCAACAGCGCAGCTGCGATCCCGCCCAGTGCGAGCCCAATTGGGAGCAACCTCGCGCGGCCCCATCGGTCGGCCATTCGGCCGATAACCGGCCCGAGCAACAACCCTGGAACGCCATATCCAAGCAACGCTAGACCTATCCCGGCCGGACCGATGTCGTAGCGACGCTCAAGATAGACCCCGAGCCACGTGAAGACGCCGGAATGAAACATGGAGTTGATGAGGACATAGCTGTAGGTGCGGCGCCCCCTTGGCGTCTGCAGAAGACTCTTGTAGGCGCGGAATACGTCTCGAGACGTGCTCATTACCGGCTGCGCCGCAGCGGCGATGATGCGTCGGTAAGGCAGGAAAAGAAGTAGCGTCCCCAATCCTGCCGCTCCTGTGATGACGAATAGCCCCTGCCAACCGACATAAGGGACCATGATTGCGCCCAATGGCGAGCCAAATGCCATCCCACCGGCCATCGCGCCGAATAGCCATCCGAGAGGGCGTCCACGCTGTTCATAGGGGTAGAGCCGGCCGATAAGAGTTAGGCCGAGCGGAACAACGCCGCTGGCACCCAGCCCTGTCAGCATCCGCCAAGCTGTGATCTGCTCAATGGAGGTTGCGGTCGCCGTCGATCCGGTGAGCACCGCGAAGAACGCAAGAGAGACGAACATGACGCGGTGTATGCCCAGCCGGTCGGCCAGTAGACCATAGACGAGCGTCGCAACGCCGTAGGGGATCAGGTACGCCGGCACTATAAGGCCGATACGTTGGATCGAGGTTCCGAAGTCGGTAGCAAGAGTCGGGAGAATCGGAGCGACCATGTAGGCTTGAAAGAAGATAATGAATGTCGCCAGACAGAGCATGAAAAGCAGACGCTCACGTTGGCGATTGGCCTCACTGAGGGGCGTTGCAGTAGTCATGAGGTTCAAAGTCCTTACTATCGGCTCGCTCTGACACAAGCTGAGACCGGCCGCTCCAATGTTTCGCCGCCGCGTGGTCTCTTGTTGCTCACAGGCTTTCTGGATTTCCTTCAGAAATCTCTCAGCCCTTCGAGGCGATGACAGTGTAGTGGATAGTCTGCGCGATAATCCGCCCGTCTCTGATCAGATAGCTGTCCGCGCCATCTTTAATCTCAGCGCCGCGCCCGCGTGCGCTCCACTCGAGAAATCCAACCTCGCCCTCGACGACACGGGCGGTGTATTCGAACGTCGCGTCGGGCAGCTCTTCTCTGAGGCGCTGAGCGAGCTGGCGCAGCCCGTCGTGACCCCGAAACACACCACCGCCGGTGAGCACGATCAGCTCTTCGGCATAGTTGCGCACGAGGTCGTCCTCGACGCTCCCGTGCTGGCTCTCACGCAGGTGATCATCCAGAACCTCGGCCGGCGAGCGATGCGTCGTTAATTCCATAGCCATGTTCTTCATGCCGTCTGCGCAGCGCCTGCCTCAACGGGACGACCAACACTCAGGACCGCATCGAAGAAGAGCTGCGGCCGACCCCAAAGCGAGTTGAAGAAGATCGCGGTGACGCTGACCGCCATGGCGACCATTGCCCAGACCGGATAGACGAGGCCCGTGGCGGCCACCGGTATGCCGATGCCGTTGAAGAGGAACGCAAGGGTCACGTTCTGCAGCATCTTACGATAGCTCTTACGGCTGATCTCGCGTGCGACCGGGACTGCATCGAGCCGGTTGGACAGGATGATTATATCGGCGGACTCGATCGCTATGTCCGTGCCGCCGCCCATGGCAATCCCGACGTCAGCCTGCATCAGCGCCGGGGCGTCATTGATCCCGTCGCCGACCATGGCTACGCGAGTGCCACCGGCCTGGAGCTGGCGCACGATCTCGGACTTTCCGTCGGGCAGAACGCCGGCATGAACGTTGTCGATACCGATATCCCGCGCGACCTTGCGCGCAGCTCGTTCGTTATCGCCGGTGAGAAGCACGAGGCGGAGGCCATCGGAACGCAATCGGGCAACGGCCTCTATGGCGTCTGGCTTTAGTGTATCGCCCAAGCCCAGCACACCGAGCGCTTTTCCTTCGCGGCCGACGGCAATCACTGTCCGGCCGGTTTCTTCCAGCACCGCAATACGCTTGTCGAGTTGCTTCAGATCCACGCCCCGCTCCGTCAGAAAGCGCGGACTGCCAACAAGTATCTCCTTGCCGTCGATTTCGGTCGCCACGCCCTTGCCCGGCACGGCCTCGAAGGAGGCGACGTCCGGAGGCACCGCGCCGCGCTCGAATGCGGCCGTCACGACCGCCTGGGCCAGAGGGTGCTCGGATGAGGCCTCTGCTGCCGCAGCCAGCGCCAGCAGCTCGTCCTCGGCACCGCTGACGACCTCGATCTCGCGAACCGTCGGCTTGCCTTCGGTGATTGTTCCAGTTTTGTCGAGCACGACGGTCTCGACGAGACGGAAGCCCTGGAAGGCTTCCCCTGTGCGCATCAAAACGCCGCGCTCGGCCGCCTCTCCGGCGCCGCGCACGATCGATAGTGGCGCCGAGATGCCAACGGCGCAGGGATATCCCATTACGAGAACGCTTAGGCCGGCGAAAATGGCCCGCTCTAGGTCTATCTCACCGCCCACGAGCCACGACCCGAGGAGCCAGCCAATCAAGGCAAGCGCGGCCACGATAAGGACGGTCGGCGTGTAGACTTGAAGCACTCGGTCGACCAAGTGCAGCAGGCCAGGCTTGAGAGCGCGCGCGTCCTCAACCTCGCGGATCACTTTGGCGAGAAAACTCTCCTCGCCAACGGCGCTGACCCGCACGAGGAGGGTTCCGTTGCCATTGATCGAGCCGCCGATGACATCATCACCTTCCTTGCGGTCGACTGGGATCGGTTCTCCGGTGACGAAGGACTGATCAACGGCAGAATGCCCGCGGATAACCTCGCCGTCGACCGGCACACGTTCGCCGGGCCGGATCCGGACGAGATCGCCGACCTCGACCTCCGCGATGGGCAGTTCCAGCTCTCGGCCGTCGCGCTCGACACGAGCCATCTCCGGCTGGAGGTCGAGAAGGCGCTTCACTGCTTGCGAGCTGCGCGTCTTCACGATGAGCGAGAGCCATTCGGAGAAGACGTGATAGGTCGTCACCATCACCGAAACAGCGAAGAAGGCGGCGGTAGGATAGCCGATAGGCGAGAAGGCGAGGCCGATTAGGCCGCCGACGATGCCGGCAAAGGCGCCGGCCTCGAGAAGGACGTGTTGGTTCAGGATGCCACGACGAACTGCCTGCGCCGCCATTAGGAGAATGTGGCGCCCGATCCCGAAGACGAGGATAAGCGCCATCGCACCTACGATCCACGGAGTCGCCGCAGCGAACCAGACCTGCTCCTTGACAAGCATCAGGGCGATCGCCGCAACGGCCAAGCCGCTGGCACCGAGGACCGCAGGCCAGAGACCCTGCGCACGGAGGACGAGGAAGACCAGCCCGATCAGGCTGACGAAGACGACGCCGTGTATGGCAAGCGCAGCGATGCCCATCGGGTCGGTGATGAAGCCGATGGCCAGGAGGCTGAATGCCGTCGCGGCAAGAAAGCGCCGGCCCTCACGCACAAGTTCGCGCTCCTCCTCCTCGAAAGGTCGCAGCTTGCGCGGATCGGAAATGGTGTAGCCGATGTCCCGCAGGATGTTCAGGAGCGCCTCTGGGCGGGCTACTTTGGGATCATATTCAACCAAAGCCTGCTCGTGCGTGAGGCTCACCGACACCTTATCGACGCCCGGCTGGCCGCCGAGCGCCTTTTCGATTGTCCCAGTACAGAGTGAGCAATGAAGGCCACCGATCCTGGCGCGGATCCTGGCCCGATCGGGGCGGCCCGCCGGCTCCTCGCTCCAAGGACGATTTTGCGGGGCAATTGCTGTAGCCGTACTCATGACCTGACCTCCGGTCCAACAGTTTTCGGCGCATGCCGATTCCAGTTGAGCCCGAGTCTACGCTCCGTACCAACCTACGGAGTCAAGAGAGCATCGATGCGGGTTGTTTCCTGGGTTCACAGGCTCAGCCGTGTTCACAGGCTAAGCCGTGATCTCGGCAAATAAGCCAAAGGCGATCGACCAAAGGCCAAGCGCGATGAGCAGCAAACCAGTCCAGAGCGGTAATCGTTGCGATAAGGCAGACAGCCAGTCCAAAGCGCGCCGCGCCGGCGCGATGAGCACCGCCGCAGCAATCGGTAGCGATAGTGCGAGTCCAAAGAGACTCAGCGAAACAAATCCAGCTGCCAGCGTTCCACCGCTTCCGGCGCCGGCGGCAGCCATACCAAGTAGAGCAAAAAGCAGCGGCGCTGCGCACGCCGGAATATTGAGACCGAATAGAAGTCCGAGGGCGATCGAACCGCGCGGCCCGGATAAGCTTCCCAGGCTTGGCCCGAGAGAAATCTTCAGGGCTCGAGCGCGTCGGAAAATGTACAACAGGCCAATCACTAGATAAGTCCCCCCAAGGACCATCCAGGCAGCCTTTTGGAAAGCCATGAAGGCGTTGCCGATGACAGCGGCTACTGCACCCAACGTGCCGATAAGCACTGCACGCGTGACCGCAAAGATGCCGACTTGGGCAAGTTTATCTGCGAACGTCCTGCCTTCGAGGAACTTTATAAAAACCAGGGTGGATCCAATCGAGCACGGCTCCACAAAGCCGATAAGGCCGAGCCCGATCGGCAAGACCAGGAGTTGAAAAGCTCCCAGCTCCGTCAATGGTCTTCAGCCGGAACCTGGTAGCCTGCCCTTTTGATCAGCTCGACAATCTGTTCTTCTCTAATCGTCTGCGGATCATAGAGAACGCGCGCCCGACCGTCGCTGAAAGAAACGTCCGCACCGCGTACCCCCGCCTCGGAAGTAACCAGCGCTTTGATGTTCTGGGCACAGCCATTGCAGTGCATGCCTTCAATCTTAAGCGTGACGGACTTCATCTGCTCTTCCTTCGTGTTGCGGTAG
>JAFKGG010000374.1 GCA_017307915.1 Burkholderiales bacterium
GCTGCGCAGCGCCTGCCCGAAAGCGCGTGCGCCATACGGCGAGAACGTGCGCGCCGGCTGGGTCACGACCGGCACCACCGGCGTCTGTGGGTCCGGCAGAACGAGGCTCAGAGGAACGACCAGTCCATGATCGAGCTGAACTTCAGCGGCAGCCTCGACCTCCAGGCCGCGCCCGCTCACTTCACGGATGATCTCGCCGGCAAACTCGGGATCGCCGCGCAAGCTCAGGGCCAGATCAGGGCGCTTGAAGAACACCATGGAGCCGCTGTGGCTGGCCGCCTCACCCACCACGAAGGCACCGGTCTCGAACGACTGAAAATGGCAGTCGGTCGTGGTGATGACGACGTCGGGCCTGGACGCGAGCAGATCCGCCGCCAGCCGCGCATAAGCGGCACGCAGGCGTTCGATGGCCGCGGGATCATCGATTTCCGGCCGCGCAAGCAGATCAGGGACATGCGAGCAGGCACCCGCGAACACCAGGTTGTCCGGCCAGCGTCCTCCACTGATCTCACCGGCGTCGTCGGCAGTGAAGGCGCCGCGACTGGAGGAATCGCCGAGATCGTTCCGAAACCAGCGGCTGGCGAGAATGGTGATCCCGTCATTCACGCCCGCCATGCGCAGACGATCCCGGTCGCCACGCTGGATCACGCCGGCCCATTCATCGTCCAGCCCCAGTTCGGCCCCGACCGATCCGGGGTCGCGCTGAAAGCGGACCAGCAGCTCGGCGTCCCGGCCCAGCGCCAATATGGCTTTCTCCAAGATGTCGCGCGTCGGCATGCCTTCAAGCCTCCCGGGTGAGCAGCCTGCCGGCTTCCACGACCACGCGGCCATCGATGCGCACGGTGCAGCCTGCCATCGGAATGTCGAGGTGAGCAGGCGTTTCGCGCTTGGCGAAGCGATTCGACCCCGTAGACCACATGAAGTTGCCCTCAACGGAGCGCAGTTCCTGCCCATACAGGGTTCGTGGGTCGTAGGCCGCCAGCGCAGACCAGCTCGCGGCCGGGTGAACGCCCCAGCCCATGTGCGACAGCGCATAGACCTCCGGATCCTTCCAGCGCGCGAAGAAGTCGCTCAGCACGAATGCGTCCACGCCATTGCCGGCAATCTTGACGATGTAGCCGTCCTTGATGGTCAAGGACACGGGATCGTGCACGTAGCGTCCCCAGGGAAGCAGCACATCGCCTGCGTTGAGAACGATCCTGCCTTGGGCGGTCTTGTCGTTCGGGAAGCACGCGACGAATCCGCTTGGCCAGTGATCCCAGCGGCCGGGTTCATCCACGAAGCCCCACTGGCGCGTGATTGGAATGTCGCGGCCGCTGATGTCCACCTGGAGGTCGGTGCCGGCTTCGCTCGTGACGTGCATCCGGCTGCCGGCTTGCAGGCTGTTGGCGGCGCTCTGGACGCGCTCGCGCACGAGCTCATCGCTCATCAACCGTTGCAGCACATCCGCAGGCTCATGAACGAACAGCATGCGCTTGCCTGCGCCGGTGATTCTCGTCCGAACGTCTGAATGGATGAGCCCGCCCACCGTCACGTCGATGATGAGGTCGCATTCGCCAGCGCCGGCGAGCAGCGCGGGCACCTCGGGATTGCTCGACGCGTACGGCGGCAGAATCGGGTTCGACAGACTCGAAGCCGTAAGGGCCAAGGGCGCAGCGCCAACGTAGCGCGCCGCCTCGACAGCGGCCGCGACGTACGCTTCCTTCTGGCCGAATTCGCCGATCACGCCGACGATGTCGCCTGCACCGAGCTTGCAAAGGCTGTATTGACTGACGAACAGCTCGGTAAGTGTCTTGTTCAAGATTGCTCCTCAATAGGTGGACCGTACGGCTCCACCGTCGACTTGCAGCGCAGCGCCGGTGATGAAGCTGGCACGCCCCGAAACGATGAAAGCGATCGCGTCCGCGATCTCGTCAGCCCGGGCCCAGCGACCGAGTGGAATCTCCGCCACGACCTTGCCGATTTCGGTCTCCACCGAGGTCCCGAATTTATCGGCCTTGCTTTGCACGATCCCGGTCATCCGCTCGGTTCCGGTAGCGCCCGGCAGAATCTGATTCACGCGCACGCCGTGCGGCGCCAGTTCAAAGGCCATCTGCTTGCAGAACGCCGATAGCGCCGAGCGCATGGAAGCAGACAAGACGCCCCCCTCCGCGGGCTGCTTCACCCAGGTCGAGGTCAGGAAGACGATGCAGCCGCTTCCCCGCTCGACCATATGCCTTGCTCCGGCCAGAGCGAGCTGCACGGCCGGGCGAACCAGCAGGTCATAGGCTGCGTTCCAGTCGTCGAGACCCACTTCCAGTACGGGGGCGATTTTCGGGCCGGGCGTATTCAAGACCAGGATATCGAGCTGCCCATGGTCTCGTAGAACCTGGGGAATGAGCTCGCCTGTCGCCTTTGCATCGGCAAGGTCGATCCGATAAGGATGCAGGCGGCTGTCGGGCTGCCCGCCGGACGCAGGCTGAGTACGGGCTGCCGTTGCGACCGTCGCCCCCTCTTGGGCAAGTCGCTGCGCAGCGGCGGCCCCGATCCCACGGCTGGCGGCCGTCACCAGCGCCACCTTGCCGTCGAGCTCCAGGTTCATTTTCTTCCTTTCCTCATTTCACGAGAATTTCCGAGGCGTTGAATCGCTTGGCCAGGAATTTGTGATGCACCAGCATGTCGATCTGGTGCTGCACGGTTGCCGGCGGAAGGGTGTCGCCCCACGCCGGCAGCGCGATCGCCGCAGCCGCCTCGGGCGTGATGCGCGTGAAGGTCTGGATGATCCTGCGCACTTCCGCGGGATTCTTGGATGCGTAGATGTTCGATTTGACGATTGCTCTACGGAAGCGCTCCAGCAATTCGCGGTCTGAAGCGCGCTTCGCGGTTGCGAACCAGATGCCCATGGGGCCGTCCTTGATCGGATCGAAGGCGTTGGCAATGATCTTGGCCCCGCCCGCCTTGACCATCGAGGTGATGAACGGTTCGACATTGGCCACCGCATCGACGCGCCCTTGCGCAAGAAGCGCCCCCATTTGCGGAAACGGAGCCTCCACGAAGACGATCTTGCTGGGGTCGCCGCCCGTCCGGAGCACGCCTTCCCGGACGGTCAACTCGAGAACGCCTTTGAGCGCGTTGACCGCCACGCGTTTTCCCACCAGGTCGCGCAGCCCCTTGATCGGCCCGTCGCTGCGCGCCAGCACGCCATCGACGATCGAATCATCGGCGAACTCGCTAGGCGCGATGATGCGCACCGGCGCCCCCTGCGCGAACGCAAGAATGGGCGAAACCGGATTCGCATAGCCGTAGTCGATGTCGCCGCCGATGGCGGCGGCCGTGATCTCGGGGCCGCCCTGAAACATGCGAATCTCGAGCGTGAGGCCCTCTTCCTTGAAGAAGCCGCGCTCCTGCCCCAGGAACACCGGCGCCTGCGTGACGATCGGCAGCATGCCCAGCCTTAGCGTTGCGGGCGCAGGCGCCTGAGCCTGGGCAATCGAAGTCGCCAATGCCCCGATGGCCCCCATGACTGCCAGACCTTTGAACCACTTGCTGAATGCGATTCGCATAGCTGTCCTTTCGTTGAGTGATCTAGCGCTTGGTCAGTGTGCGTGGCCCGCGACTGCCTTGCGGATCTCATCGGCGATTCGAGCCCGCAGACGCGCAAACTCCGGCAGTTGCTTGGTGATGATCTGGTCGCGCGGATGCGGCAGATCGACTTCGATGAGCTCGCGGATACGGCACGGCCTGTGAGTCAGCACGATGACGCGGTCACCGAGATACACGGACTCATCGATGTCGTGCGTGACGACCAGCACCGTGATGCCGAGATCGCGACGCAGCTCGTGGACCAGATCCTCCAGCTCGGCTCGCGTCTGCGCATCCACCGAGGCGAACGGCTCATCCATGACCAGCACCTGGGGCTCGCAGGCCAGAGCACGGGCGATGGCCACACGCTGCTGCATGCCCCCGGAAAGCTGCCAGGGATACATCCCGGTGGCCGCCACGAGGCCCACCGCCTGAAGCGATCGGCGAACTGCAGCCTGCCGATCAGGCTTCGACTTGATTCTTTGCTTCAGCGGCAGCTCAACGTTGGCGGCCACCGTCAACCAGGGAAGCAAGGAGCGCGAATAGTCCTGGAAGACGACGGCCATCTGGGGCGGCGGAGCATCGACCACCTTGCCATCCAGAACGACGCTGCCGCCGCTTGCCGGGTGCAGGCCCGACAGGCATCTCAGCAAGGTCGACTTGCCGGCACCGGAGGGGCCGACGATGCAGACGAACTCACCGCGAGCGACTTCGAAGTCGAGCTGTTCAATGACCTTTACGGATCCGTTGTCCGAATCGTAGGACTTCGATAGCGCCTGGACTTTCAGCATGGCATGGGGCTCGCTCAGGTTTTCGCTGCCATCCGGCGCAGGCCACGATGCCAGCGCATCATCCGCGCCTCGATGAGGCCGAAGGCGAGATTGAGGAGATACCCCAGGGCCGCCAGCACGAAGAGGCCAGCCCACATCTCCTTGGTTGCAAACGATCGCTGCGCTTGCAGAATGGCGAAACCGATGCCGTCGCTCGAGGCGAGCATCTCGCTCACTACCATCATGATGATGCCGATGCTCAGGCTGGCACGCATCCCCGTGAAGATCTGAGGCGATGCCGCAGGCAGGATCAGGCGCAGCAGCAGATCGCGCCTGGAAAGGCGAAAGGAGTCAGCCATCTCGAGCATCTGCTTGTCCACGCCCCTCACCCCATCGATGGTGTTCAGCAGAATCGGCCAGAGCGCGCCGAACGTGATGACGAACACCTTCATGCTGGTGTCGATGCCGAAGACCAGAATCGCAAACGGGATGAGGGCAACCGACGGCATCGATCGAAGGAAGTCCAGAACCGCCGACCAGAAGGCCGCGGCAGTCCTCGACAAACCCAGCGCAACGCCCAGGCCGACCCCGATGAAGATCGCCAGGAAGTAGCCTAGAAGCAGGCGCAGGACGCTCGGCAGCACATCCTGCAGCATCCGCTCGGCGAGCCAGCTGTCCCACAGCACTTGCAGGATTTCGGACAGCGCGGGGAAGTAGAAGGACGCGCGTTCGCCGGAAGCAAACCACCACAGCGTCAGCAGCGCCGCGGGGATCGCGAATTCCAGAATCGGCGCCAGGCTGAATCTGCTCATCCCTGGCCTCGCTTGGACGGGTGCCAGTGAAGCGCCGCGGCCTCCAGTCGGCGAAAGATCGCGTTTATTCCCCATCCCAATGCGCCGGCGGTCACGATCAGCGCGTATTCCTCGGGACGCGCGCCGCTTGCCTGAGCTTCGTTGATCGCCGCACCCACGCCGGGGGTACCAATGACCAGCTCTGCGGCGATCCCGACGATCAGTGCGATCGACGCGGAGATGCGCAGCCCCGTCATGAAGTAAGGCATGGCGCTTGGAATCAGCAGGTAGCGGACCCTGAGCCCCAGCGACAAGCGAAACGATCGCGCCGTATCGATGGCCACGGCGTCGACGTCACGCACTCCATAGATGGTCTGCATCAACATCGGCCAGAAGACCGAGACCACGATCAGAAACAGCTTCGTGGTCTGGCCGATGCCGAACCACAAGACGGCAAGCGGTATCAGTGCCACGCCGGGGATGGGCCGGAGCGCTTCGATGAACAGGCGCATGCTTCGATACGCGGCCGCGCTGCGCCCCAGCACGATGCCTGCGACGACCGCGATCAACACGCCCGCCGCCAGGCCCATCGCCCAGGTGGTGAGGGTGTGAAAGATGCTCAGCCAGTATCCGGTTCCGGCGGCCTCTTGCAGCAGCGCCTGAGCCACCACGCTTGCGGGCGGAAACTCGGAAGCCGGCAACAGACCGAAGCGGGATACCGCCTCCCAGATCAGGATCGAGACGATCACGCCTCCAATGGGGAGCAGTTCACGCACGCGCAGCCCGTGGCGCTGTCCCTTGAGGGGAAGCGGCGCGGATTTGCTCTTGCTCAGGAAAAGCTCCATTGGGTAGCATCCATTTTGTATGCAATATAGCATCCCATTTTGCACACTAATGCTAGGGTTTGTACCGATCGCCCTTTTCCACTGCAGGATGGCCCTTCCCTGGCGCCTAAACCATTGGAGTCGGCCCCAATTTACAGAATGCATAATTGCATGCAATATTGCCTCCCGATTTGACATGCCGTCACCCGAGGGGCTCCACGACCGACCTCGGCCCTCGATGCATCCGTTCCACCGCAGACGCCGGTGGCCATCCGTCCCGAATCAAGGATTCATCATGAAGCTCGCCAAGCTCCTTGCCTCAACGATTGCATCCGCGCTTCTGTTTGCGGCCGGCGCAACGCACGCGCAGACCGTACGAATCCTGGTGGGCTATCCGCCCGGCGGCGGGGTGGACGCACTCGCGCGGCTGTTCGCTGTTCCGTTATCGGAGGCGTTGGGAAAACCGGTGATCGTCGAGAACCGTGCCGGCGCATCGGGCCAGATCGCGGCAAGCGCCCTCAAGGCCGCCGCGCCCGACGGCAACACCCTGATGCTTGCGCCGGACTCGCTGATGGTCATCGCACCGCATACCTATTCGAAGCTTCCGTACAGCCCGCTTGAGGACTTCGTTCCGGTCGCCCACACGGGCTCGTTCGAATACGGGCTGGTCGTCGCGGCCAACAACCCGTCAAAAACGGTGAAGGACTGGGTCGCCGCGGTCAAGGCCAATGCCAAGGACGGCACCTATGCGACGCCGGGGCTGGGAACCGGGCCTCACTTTGCGGGGATGATGCTGGCGCAGGACACGGGCCTGGCGCTGGTCGCGGCGTCCTATCAGGGCGTTAACCCCGCGACGACCGATCTGATCGGAGGGCAGATCCCTTCGGCGATTCTGCCATTTGGCCAACTCGGGCCATTGATCAAGTCCGGCAAGCTGCGAGTGCTCGCGCAATCCGGTGATCGCAGAGTGGCATTCGGCCCGGACGTCCCCACCTTCAAAGAGCTGGGCTATCCCTCGGTCGAGATCATCGGGTGGTACGGATTGTTCGCTCCTGCGGGAACGAATCCAGAGCTGCTGCAACGATACAACTCCGCGATCAATCAGGCCCTGCGCCTGCCTGTGGTGCGCGAGCGCATGGATGCGCTGGGCGTTGCCCCCAAAGAGGTGACTGTAGAGGGAATGGCCAACCTGGTTCGTACGGACTATGCGCGCTGGAAATCGATCGTGAAGGCGACGGGGTATAGCGCTGATTCGAAATAGGCGTTGGGTACAGCGGCATCTTTGGAAGCGAGCCGTGCAAACCCTAACCGAGCTCCCTGGCTGAATAGCCGAGCACGGCACGCGCAACGATCAGCCGGTTGATCTCCCCCGTGCCCTCGAAGATGTCGAAGATCCGGGCATCGCGAAACCATTTCTCCGCCAGGAACTCTTCGGACACGGCGAGATGGCCGAGCATCGCCATGCACTCTTGAGAAATCTGGCGCGCGGCAGCTCCGCCAATCGCTTTGGACATCGCTGCCTCGACCATCGTCGATGCGCTGGCGGTGCCGTCACGCTGCTCGGTCCACTTGCTGCGCAGGACCGTCAGGCGCGCGGCCTCATGCAGCGCTTCGAGCCGCGCAAGCCGGTATTCGATTTCGGCACTCAAGGGCGCGGCATCGCTCCCGGTGCCAGCGAGCTGCGCTCTGGTGAACTCGATAAGATCCCACGAAATGGCCAGCGCCATTGCAGCGATGCGAGGGCGATTGCCGTTGAAGGAGGCCATCGTCCGCTTGAAATCCACATCGATCCGGTTGGCCTCGGGAACTCTGCAGTCGCGAAGGAAGAAGTCCTTCGTGTCCCAGGCGCGGATGCCCATCTTCCTGACCTGCCTGGCGTCAACCAATCCCGGCGTGCCCTTCTCGATGACGAATGCCAGAAACTTCTCGCCCTCTTCGCTGCCGCGCGCGATGACAAGCACGCCGTCCGCCCCCTCGAAGTAAGAGCAGTAGATCTTTTCGCCGTTCAGAACCCATTCGTTCGTCTTCGGGTCCAGCCGAGCCGACGTACGCACGCTGCGCGGGTCCGACCCTGCCCCCGGTTCGGTGATCGCGATGGCCAGCGTCTTGTTGCGAAACCGCTGTTTCTGCTCTTCGCTGCCGTCTGCTTCGACAATCTTGCTGCCAAGACCCAGGGCCTGATTGCGGCGCATTCGCGGATCGGCAAACTCGAGGACCAGCAGCACGTTGGCGATCTGCGCCCCGCTGGTCTGCGCAACGGTCTCGCCAAGCACCTGCAGAGGATCGGGTCGGTCTTTGGCTTCCGGCAGCTCCAGCGGTTCGATGAGTGTTTCGCTGAGGTCGTAGTGGCGCGCATACCGGTGCGCGATCGCGGCCTCTTCCTTCGCCAGCGCAACGAGCCGCGCATCGGCTTCGGTCAAGCTGAAATCGATCATTGCCTTTTCCCTCAGACACCGGCCAGGCCGGATACTCGCGTGGCAGCGGCGGCGTTGCGGTACCACATCTCGATCGGCTCGGCCTTGACGAAACCGTGTCCTCCGAACGCTTGCACGCCCTCATCGGCAATCGAGATCACCTTTTCTGCGCAGAACAGATGCGCAAGCCGGCACAGCCGCGACCAGTCGCGCGACGTTTCGAGCGCCCAGGCGGCCTGCCATGCCATCCACCGCATGGCATTGACGTGGGTATGCATGTCGGCGATACGAAAGGCGATAACCTGCTTCCTGGCAAGTGCGGTGCCGTGCACGACGCGATCCTTGACGTAGGGAATCGTATGCGCCAGAACCGCGCGGCCCAGCCCCACGTACATCGCCGACATCGCCGCGTCCGACGCGCAGCGCAGCCGGTGGAGATCGCAGCCTTCGTCGCCGCCGAGCTCCGACCCGGGCGGCACGCGAACCTGGTCGAGATGCAAATCCCCAAGTTCCAGCGCACGCAGACCCAGGGTGCCGTGCTTGCGTTCCAACCGGACGCCTTGCGCTCTCGCATCGACGATGAAAACTCGCGGCCCACGCTCTGTGAGGGCCGTCACCAGCATCTGCTCGCATCGCTCGCCGAACGGAACGAGCGTTTTGTGGCCCGCAATGATCCAGCCGTTCCCGTCCCACCAGGCGTGCGTACGCACCGGGTCAGTGGAAACGCCGAATACCGGCTCCATCATCGCCATCGCAGCGCGCTGGAATTTCGGTCCAGCGAACTTCGGGAGGAGTTCCTCCTTCTGCCGGGCCGTACCGTGATCGTAGACGGCTTGCGCGAACGCCATCGGCGCCGCCACGGCAAGAGCGATCGAGATGTCTGCCGCGGCAAGCTCCTCGAAGACGATTGCGTTCATCACCGGCGACCGGCTCCCCAGGTCGTCGAACACCTGCGTCTGCAGGATTCCGGTGGCCCAGAGCGCATCCAGCACTTCGTCGTCGAGACGCGAGTTCATGTCGGCGGCCCGTGCGCGGGGGAGGATTTCCGCCCTTGCAAAATCCTGGATCGCGGATTGCGCCAACCGCTGGTCTTCCGAAAGTTCGAAATCGATCATGATTGCCTAGATGGGTGGCTTGGCGCCGAACGCGCCCGCCGCAGCAAGCGCAGCCAGCTCATCCGCGCTCGCTTCGAAGACTTCGCGCATCACCGCTTTCGTATGCTGGCCGAGGGTAGGTGCCGCAACGGCATCGGCGACCGGCGTGCCGGACATCCGTGCTGCGGGACGGATGTCGGGAATCCAGTCCAGTTCCGGATGAGGGATGCGGCAGATGCTGCCTCGGCCCAATACCTCAGGGCCAGCCAGCGCTTCGGGCATGGTCTTGACCTTGCCGCACGGAACGCTGGCGCGCTCGAAGCGCGCATGCCAATACCGCCACGGATGCTTCGCGAATTCGTGCTGAAGGAGGTCGGTGAGCGCCTCACGATTCGCTATCCGGCCGGGAAGATCGGAAAAGCGCGGATCTTCGAGCAGTGACGGGGATTCAAGGACGTCGATCGCCAGCCGTCTGAAGATCGGATCGGTTCCGCCATTCAGGTAGAAAGAGGCATCGCTGCAGCTGAACACGGAGGAAGGCGAGGTGTCGGGACTGGCGTTTCCGTTACGCTTCGGTTCGATACCCGTCAGCAGATATTGCATCGGCGCGTAGCCGAGCATCGTGAGGGAAGCATCGAACAGAGCCACCTCGCAGTATTGCCCCACACCGCTATCTCGGCGGGCATTGAGCGCCGCGAGAATCGTGGTGCACGCGACAAGACCGGTGCTGATGTCCATGATGGGAGAGAACGACCGGGTACCCGGCCGGTCGTCATACCCATTGCTTTCGATGTAGCCGCTCTCGGCCTGTGCGACGGCATCGAAGCCGGCTCTGGCGGCGTGGGAGCCGTCTCGGGCGTAAGCCGGGATCGAACAGTAGATGAGTCGCGGGTTGAGCTCTTTGCATGCATCGTAGTCCAGGCCGTAGTCGTTCATCACGCCGGTCGAGAAGTTTTCGACGAGCACGTCGGCACGACGCACGAGTTCCTTTGCCAGCCGCAGGCCCGTACTGTTCTTCATATCCAGCACGACGCTGCGCTTGTTGCGGTTGCAGAACAAGAACGGTGCACCTGAATCCGGTGCGCGCCGATCGACAGGCGGGTATTTCCTGAAACTGTCTCCCGAGCCCGGCTTCTCGATCTTGATGACCTCGGCCCCGAAGTCGGCCAGCATCATGGTGGCGTACGGCCCCGCAACGAAATGCGTGAAATCCACGACGCGCACGCCGGCCAGCGCTGTCGGCATGGCCGGCTCGCGCCGCTTCAATTGCTCCGGCAACTCGGCCGTCTTCTGCGATGAAAAGGACATGGACTTCCCGGCAAGCGTGGCCTGCACCCTACTCGTCGATGCTCAATCCCGAAGACGAGACGATAGCGCCCCAACGCTCGCGATCGCTCTTGATGCGTGCCGCAAAATCCTCGGGGGTCGATGCTGCGCTGGCGTATGAAAGCGCCCGCATGCGCGCCGCAATTTCAGGGTCGGTCATTGCTTCCTGGATGGCATTGCTCAGCTGCCTGATGATCGGCGCTGGCGTCTGCTGAGGGGCGAGATAGCCGAACCAGCCGGCACCCTGCATTTCCGGATAGCCGAGTTCAGCGAAGGTCGGTACGCCAGGCAGGGCCGGCGATCTCCGCTGGCCGGTAGTCGCCATCACCTTGATGCCTCTCGAACGAAGCTGCGCATCGATCGTATCCATTCCCGCCGGCACCTGCGCACCCATCAGATCATTCTGCAAAGGCGCAGAGCCCTTGTAGGCCAGATGCTCGATGTTCGCCTTCAGCGATCGCGCGAGCTGCAGCGTGAGAAGGTGGCCCAGGCCACCGCTGGAAGGCGATCCCACGATGGCATTGCGAGGAGACATCGCGACCCACTTCTGGTACTCGGCCAGATCCTTGACCGGCACACCGGGCGCGACAGCCAGTGCGAGTTCAAATTCGAAACCATTCGAAATCGGTGCAAAGTCTGTCACCGGGTTATAGGGAACTTCCTTCCAGACCAGCGGGCCCGTGATCAGGGTGACAGTGCCACCCAGCAGAATGGTCCGGCCATCGGGGGCGGCGCGCTTGACGTACGCCGTACCGATGCGCCCGCCGGCGCCGGGACGGTTGTCGATGACGACGTTGACACCGAGGCTCTTGTTGAGCCTCTGGCCCACCAGTCGAGTAATGATGTCGGTAATGCCGCCGGCAGGAAACGGCACTACGATCGTGAGCCGGTCGTCGTGGCCAAGCTGGGCAGCTGCCCGACCGCTAGCCGACAGCGCGGCTGCGAGGCCGATCGAGTTGCGGAGTATTTTGCGCCTGTCACGGCTGAACATGCTGTGTCTCCTCTCTACGAAATTGGGTCATGCGTGCAGTTGCTTCGCGATATTCCAGATCCAGCCGCGCCACTACGTCGGCGACCGTCTCGATCGCCCGGACACGACCGATGCCCTGTCCCGCGCTCCAGATGTCCTTCCATCGGCGTTTGGACAATGGTTGGTTGGTGTCGTAGTTGCGCGCCGGCGGCGGCGGAAGATTGTCGGGATCCAGGCCGGCGGCCAGCAGCGATGGTTTGAGCCAACTGGCGTGTGTACCGGTCACCGATGCGCTGACGACCAGGTCATCGATCGTGCTGTCCACCACCATCTGCTTATAGGCTTGCGCGGCCAGGCTCTCTCTCGTCGCGATGAAGCTGGTTCCGACATATGCAAGGTCGGCACCACAAGCGATGGCACCGGCGACGCCCCAGCCCGTGCCGATCCCTCCGCCGACGCTGATGTAGCCGTCGAAGAATTTCCGCAACTCACTGACGAACGCGAACGGTGAAAGGAAGCCGGTATGGCCGCCGGCACCCGCACATAGACACGCCAGGCCATCGACGCCGGCGTCGACGGCCTTCCTGGCCAAGCGGATATCGGGCACGTCGGCGAAGACGATGCCGCCGTATCCGTGGACGATTTCGATGGTGGATCGCGGACTTCCCAAGGCAGTGACCACCATCGGCGGCCGATACTTCGCAATCAGGTCGAGCTCTTCATCGAGACGCGTGTTCGACCGGTGGGTCATGACGTTTGCGCACCACGGCCCCACCGTGCCCGGCACTTGCCTGGCCTTCAGCTGCGCGACACCGTCGGCAATCGTTGCCATCCACGCTTCCAGCACTTCGATCGGCCTCGCATTGGCAGTGGGCAGCGCACCGATGATCCCTGCTCCACAGGCTGCCAATACCAGCTCGGGACCGGAGATCAGAAAGAGCGGCGCTGCGCAGACGGGCAGACGCAAATCAAAAGGGCACGCACCGCTTGAAGTCATTGCTGATCCTGCGCAGATTGCGGATGGGTCACACGTTCTCTGACCAGGGTTTCCTGCTCCAAGCGCGAGTATCCGAGCTCGTCAAGAATCTCCCAGCTATGTTCGCCGAGCCGAGGCGCTCGCCGCGTTGGCGCCGCAGCGGACCGCGAAAAATCGATCGGCGGATTGATCTGCCTCAGGAGCCCCAGTTCGGCATCGCGCTGTTCAGAGAAGATGCTGCAATGGATCGCCTGGCTGTCGCGCTGGAACTCATCCACGGTGTTCACCGGCGCCAGAGGAACGCCCGCCGCACGAGCCGCGCTCACCCAATCGGCGGTGTTCATCGTCATCGCGCTTGCCGCGAGTTCTTGCCAGAACTCGGGCAAGTGCATCAGCCTTTGCCGCATCGAATTGAACCTGGGCTCGTTCAACATGTCTTCCCGGCCGAACAGGCGCACGCAGGCCCTGAACTGATCATCGGTTTGAACGTGGCCGATCACATACCCGTCCTGCGTCCTGAGAGGGTGGTAAATCTTCCTCGGCGGGATGGCCGGAAGCTCTGCATCCAGGAAGGTGTCGTTGTTGAACAGGCCCGGCAGCGCGAAGGCCGCATAGGCACTCAGCAACGAGACCGACACTTTCTGGCCTTCGCCGGTATGCGCCCTGTGAAGCAGCGCCGCGAGAATTCCCTGGAAGGCCGTCATCGCCGTCACTCTGTCGACGACGGTGATTCGGATGGGTTCGGGGCTGCCATGCTCCCCCTGCTGCCACATCGCTCCGACCAGGCCTTGAATGAGATGGTCGTAAGCGGGCAGTCCCGCATAGGGCCCGCTCGGACCGAAGCCGGTGATGGACGCATAGACGAGTGACGGGTTCTCTGCGGCAACCGTTTCATAACTGAGCCCCAGACGCTCCATCACACCGGGCCGGAAGTTCTCGATGACGACGTCAGCTCCCTGTATGAGTCTTGCGGCGGCAAGCGCGCCGGCAGGCCGTTGCAGATCGAGGCAGATGCTTCGCTTGCCACGGTTGTTGTGGAGGAACATCGCCCCCAGGCCGCACCACTCTGGCAAGGTCGCGCGCAGCGGGTCTCCCGTCAATGACTCGACTTTGATGA
This sequence comes from Burkholderiales bacterium, assembly GCA_017307915.1. Lineage (GTDB taxonomy): Bacteria > Pseudomonadota > Gammaproteobacteria > Burkholderiales > Burkholderiaceae_E > Zeimonas. The sequence continues at coordinate 13,844 of JAFKGG010000374.1, forward strand.
CGTCGGCTCCCATGTCGGCCAGCAACTGCCCACAGTAGGGCCCCGCGAGCACCGACGCGAACTCGACGACGCGTACGCCTGAGCATGCGCTTCGAGAGACAGTTACCGCCACGCGTTTCTCCTCCTTGCTTGTCGTGCCGTCGGCACATGTATCATTTTTGACAGTATAGTCTAATAATCATCGATTAAGTCAATATGATTGCACGCCCCTTCCAGCGACGAGGCGATCGCTCTACTTCTGCAGGCGGCTGGCGAATCGATTGCAGACTATTACGTCAAAAATATGTCACACCAGACAAAAATGGCATATGCTACGTGCGGACTGGAACCGGTCGAATCCTCGCCAGCGTGTCGTAGACATCAACCCTGCATCGATGAAGCACCCGCCTCCTGAACGCCCATCATCCGATCCCCGCGGAGGCAAACAGCGTGAACCAGGCCAACCATTCCCGGCGTGACTTCGAGAAGAAATTCGCCTTCGTGACTGGCGCGGGCTCCGGCATCGGACGCTCGATTGCGATCGAATTCGCCGAACGCGGCGGCGTGCCCCTGGTCACCGATCGAGACGCTTCACTGGTCGACGAAGTTGTCGACACGATCCGGTCGCGCGGCGGGCAGGCATCCGGGATGAGGCTCGACGTGCGCGATGCGCAGTGCTTGCGCGACGCGATCGAGGCGTGTGCGGAGCTAGGCGGGATTGACATCGTCTTCAACGTAGCGGGCACGAACATCCCGAGGAACGTCGAAACGATGGACGAAGAGGAGTGGCAAACCGTCATGGAGACCAACCTCACCTCGATCTTTCGCAGCTGTAAGCACGCCATCCCACATATGCGCCGGCGCGGTGGCGGCGCCATCGTCAACGTGGCATCGATCGCAGGTGTGATGGCGGAAAACCGCTGCGGCGCCTATAGCGCATCCAAGGGAGCCGTCGTGCTGCTCACGAAGAACATGGCGATGGACTTCGCGCGCGACAACATCCGGGTCAACGCAGTGGCACCCGGCTCAACGCGCACTCCCCGCACCGAGCAGTACTGGCAGCGCTCGCCAACCGGAAAGAGCGAGGCCGCAGAGCTGTGCCCGATGAAACGCTCGGCAGAGCCAACAGAAATTGCCCGCCCTGCCCTCTTCCTCGCATCCGAGGACGCCTCGTACATCACGGGGGCAATCCTGGTCGTCGACGGCGGCCTGACCGCGGGCTTCCGCATTCCAACTTTCGACCGGATGTGACGCCTTTCGATGGAACCGATGCAATGAGAGTCGCCTGGCCGCGCGAACTGAACCGGGTTCCGAAAGAGGTCTTCTTCCGCGAGGACGTCTTCGAGCGCGAGATGGAGCGGATCTACAAGGGGCCGCAATGGCATCCCGTCGCGCATGAATGCGAGCTCCCCAATCGCGGCGACTACAAGACGATGCATGTCGGGCCCGTGCCGGTACTGATCGTGCGCGGCGACGACGGCACTGTGCGCACGTTCGAGAACTCGTGTCCGCATCGCGGCACACAGCTTAGGACAGACAGCCGCGGAACGGGCCGCACCATCGAGTGCCCCTACCACCGCTGGGCATTCAACACGCGCGGACAGTTGATGGGAGCCCCCGGCGTGCAGGAGTTCCCCGCCGGGTTCCGCAAGGAGGACAACGGCCTGAAGGCCTGCCGCACCGAGACGATGCACGGCGTGGTCTTCACCACGCTGAGCCAGGATACGCTCGATCTCAAGACCTACCTGGGCGACACGCCGGACTACATTGCGCGCGCACTCGGCGGCGACGGGCGCTTGAAGTTGATGGGCTACCAGAAGGTCAGCTTCGCAACGAACTGGAAGGAATACAGCGATAACGAGGGCTACCACGCCCCCCTGCTCCATGGCGCCTTCAGACTGCTGCAGTGGCAGGGCGGCAAGGGCGTCCAGTTCATCACGCAAGATGCACACAAGGTGACGGCGGCCGAACTCGGGCACGCGCCCGACAACGGTTTTCTCAACGACCCGAGCCTGATTCAATTGTTCGACAGGTCAAGGACGCCGGAATCGATCGTGGTCGCACTCTTCCCCGTAAGCCTGATCCTGAAACACCTGGATGTGATGACGATCCGCTATGCGATCCCCCGCTCGGTAGACAGCACGGAAGTTCACTACGCGTACTACTCGCACGTCGATGACAGCCCGGAACTCGCGCTACACCGGCTGCGCCAGGCCTCGAACCTGCTTGGCCCGAGCGGCTTGATCTCGCTCGAGGACGGCGCCGTCTTCAACCGCCTGCACGTAGGCGCAACCAGCGGCGGCACCGCCAATTTCCAGAAAGGCGTCGGTGATCTCAAGGCGCTGCGCACGACGCTGGCTCAGAACGACGAAGCCGGAAACCTGGTGCGCTGGGAGCACTACCGCAAGCTGATGGGGTTCGATCGTGAGTGAACAGGAACTGATCGTGCGGATCGATGCGCTGCAGCTACGCTACATCGACGCACTGGACAGCAAGAACATGGACGCGTGGGTGCAGTGCTTCGATGCGGCAGGGGCATCCTACGTCTGCATCGCGCTGGAAAACGTCCAGGCGGAGCTGCCTCTCGCGATCATGATGGACGACCGCATCGAGCGCATTCGCGACCGCGCCAAATTCGTGACCGAGGTCTGGGCCGGCACGTTCGAGGACTACAGCACGAGGCACTTCGTGCAGCGTCTCACGGTCCAACCGAACGGTAACGGGCTCGTGAATGCCCGCAGCAACTTCATGGTCGCCTACACGACGGCCCAAGGCAGGTCGGAGCTACTCGCCACAGGACGGTATCTGGACGAGATCGCCGTCGGCAACGCCGGTACCGTCATCCGTTCACGCCGTGCGGTCCTGGACACGGTGACGACGCCGCGCTACCTGGTCTATCCCATCTGACCGCAAACAATACGCAGGAGGCGATCCATGATTTCACGCCGCACACTCATTTCCATAGTGCCTGCCGCTGCCGCAATGGCCGCCATGCCGGCGATCGCACAGCAGAACGTCATTCGTATCGTGGTGCCCTTCGCGCCGGGCGCGTCCACGGACATGCTCGCCCGCCTGGTCGGCCAGAAGGTCGCCGAGCGCATCGGGAAGATATCGCTGGTCGAGAACAAATCGGGTGCAGGCGGGCAGATCGGGCTGCAGTACGTCGCCAAGGCGCAAGCCGACGGCAACACGCTGCTGCTCACGCCGTCGGGGCCGATGGTGATCACTGCGCATCTGCTGAAGGTTCCCTACGATCCGCTGAAAGACCTCACGCCTGTGGCGATGGTGGCCTATGTGCCGACGGCGATCGCCGTCAACGCCGATACACCCTACAAGAGCCTGCAAGACCTGCTGGCCGCAGCCAAGAATAGCGACAAGCCGATCAACTACAGCGTGTCCGCACTGGGCACGCACATGCACCTTTCCGGCGAACTTCTGAGCCGAGTCACCAGCACCAACTTCGCTTCGGTAGCCTACCGCGGTGCCGCTCCCGCCACGACCGCCGTCGCCGCGGGCGAGGTGCCGATGACGATCTCTGACCTGAATACCTTGCTGCCGTTCGCCCGCAGCAATCGCATCCGTATCCTCGCCCTGACCGGCGGCCAGCGTACGAAAGCGGCTCCGGACATCCCGACCGTTTCGGAACTGGGCGTGAAGGGATACAGCGCCGATGCATGGATCGGCCTGTTCGCCCCCGCCGGAACGCCCGAGGCCGTCATCGAACGGCTCAACGAAGAAACATCGCGCGTCCTCGCGCAGCCGGATGTCGTCGGCGTCCTGCAGGGCGCGGGCCTCGAAGCCCTGCCGATGAGCTTGGCACGGATGCGGTCCTTCGTTGCCAAGGACAGCAGCAAGTGGGCGGAGTTGATTCGCGACGCCAGGATCAAGGTCGAGCAGTAGCCAGCAGACTCCTCAGGACTGGGACTCGCGAAGCAACGCGTCCGCGATCCGGCGCTTCAATGCCGGCTTGTCGACCTTGCCCACCCGCGTCACGGGGAACTCTTCCAGGATCTCGACGCGCTCGGGGCACTTGAATTTGGCCAGCCCCTGGCCCACCAGGAATTCGGCCAGCGCCTGCACCGATGGCGCAAGCGCACCAGGATTGAGGATCAGGTAGATGCACCCCTTTTCGCCATACACCGGGTCTGGCATGGCGACCAGCTTTGCGTCCGCAACGCAGGGATGCCTGCAGACGAACCCTTCCACTTCCTCGCAGCCGATCTTCTCCCCGCCGCGGTTGACGTTGTCGCGCAAGCGCCCTTCGAAGGCATAGTACCTGACGCCTTCGACCGTGACCGCCTTCATCAGGTCACCCGTGCGCACCAACCCGTCGCTGGTGAAGCTTGCCTCGGAATTGCGGAAGTAGCCGCGCAACGAGGATGGTCCGCGAAAGCACAGCTCTCCCGGCGCGCCGTCCTCGACCGGCTCTTCGCTCTCCGGCTGCAGCAACCTGATCTCGGTCGACTTGCAGCCGGTCGTCCCCTGGCTCCCGTGCCTGGCTTGAACCGGCGCCTCGCCTGGAGTGCCGAGGAGAAGGCCTTCGGTGATCCCGAAGAGATTCGCGCAGGGCACGCCGAGGTGACGCTCGAGCTTGTCGGACCGGCTCATCGTTGCGAATAGTTTCAATGAGCTCAAGTCATGGCGACTCACACCGTCGTACGCCAGCAGCTTGGGGGCAACCGGCCCGATGGACAGCGCATGCGTCACACGCAAGCGCTCGATCAGTTCGAGCATCGAGGGAATATCCACTCTCGACATCAATACCGTGCCGATGCCGCCCCATATCACGGGCATCAGCGCATAGAGTTGCCCCGCGTTGTGGATCAACGGCAAGGCCCAGATCAGGCGACTGCCGGGCACGATTCCATGGATTCTGGTCAGCGTCTTGGAATGGCCGAGATATTCGCCATGGAATCGCGGGATGATCTTGGGAATTCCGGTCGTTCCCCCCGACAGCTGGAAGCTCAGGACGTCGCCGCAGCCGAGCCGCACTCGACCGAGCAAATGCGCAGCTTCCTTTGGCCCGATACCTTCCATCAAGCTTTCGAGCGAATAGTCGCCGCCGCTGCCCCGTGCCACGATCAAATGCCGGTACGAGCGATGATCGTCCATCATCCGGCGCGCGAAAGCGCACAGGTCGAACGCGCTGAAGTCGGCCTGCACGAAGTACGCAACCGGTTGCGACTGCGCAGACAGCTGCCCGATTTCCACCTCGCGATGCTGGGGAACGGCGCAAACCGGGATGATCCCGGCCTTATAGCAAGCGATCAGCGCAACGGCGGTCTGGACCGTGGTACCCATCTGGAACATCGCACGGTCACCAGGCTGCAAGCCGATCTTCAGCAGCGCAGCCCCGAGCCGATCCGTCTGATCGTGGAGCTGTGCCACGGTGATCTGCTCGCCATCCGCCCAGAAAGCCATGGCATCGGGTTTCTCGCGCGCAGTCCTGGCCAGCATCTCGCCAACAGTTGCATCCACCCATCCGCCGTTGCGGAGGTATTGCGCCGCCTGCGCAGGTTCGCAGTACGTCACCCCCTCGATCGGATGAAGGACACCCGGGTGGATCGTCATTTGCAGTGATTGCATTGAACTCGGGCCGCTGCCGGCTCAGGGCAGTGCCACGCCTGCCGGAAAACCCCGGCCGGCAGCGAGGCTGGCGGCATGATGCAGTGCCGAGGCCATGCCGTCGGCATCGGCCACACCCTTGCCTGCGATGTCGAACGCCGTACCGTGCGCCACCGAGACGCGCAGGCTCGGCTCGCCCAGGACGATGGCGCAGCTGTCTTCGGAGCGCAGCGTCTTGACCGCGATGTGGCCCTGGTCGTGATACAGCGCCAGTGCGCAGTCGAACTCACCGGCAGCACAGCGCGCAAAGACGCTATCGGGCGGCAGCGGCCCGACGGCATTCATGCCCTGCTGCCGAGCCGCAAGCACCGCAGGCGCAAGTTCCGCGCCGTCTTCCGGCCCTTTGCAGTGCGGGTTCAAACCGGCTACGGCAATACTCGGCCGCGCCACGCCCCAGCGCCGCAGCGCCTCGTGCGTCTGCTGCATCAGCGTGAACACGGCATCCCGTTTGACCCGATCAAGCGCATCGCGCAAGGGTATGTGATCACTCAGATGCACCACTCGCAGGCGCCCAGCCACCAGCAGCAGATGACTTTGCACGACGCCCGGCAACGGTGGCACCTGGGCGACACCGGTTGCCGCCGCGATGGACTCCACGTGAATGGGCCCCTGCACGATCGCATCCACCTCGCCGCGCGACGCAAGCTCCGCGGCCAGATTGCGCCAGCCGACCACGGCACGCCCGCATTCGGCCGACACCCGTGCCGGCATCACCACGGCAGCAGGCAGCGCGTCCGGTTCGATGACTTCCAGCAGACCGGCACCGCCAACGGCGTGCGCGACGCCGGCAACCTTGCGCAGCGCGATGTGAAGACCCGACACCTCGGCCGCCATTTCGAGCGCACGCATCGACCCGATCGCGACGACACGGGCCTGCGGTGGCCGCCGCACCAGCGCCTTCAGCAATACCTCAGGGCCGATGCCGCAGGGATCGCCCATCACCGCCAGCAGCGTGGGGCGCTGCCTGTGTTCCAGCGTCTTCACAGCAGGTAGACGTCCAGGACGACGGGGATCACATCGTTGAGGACCAGCACCTTCTTCTTCTCGATCCACCAGCGGCCCGTCGGTGCGCGGCCCAGGACGTATTCGTAGCGGCCCCAGAACGTCGTCGTGGCCGCATCGCGCCAGCAGTTCACCTGCCAATTGGCCTTGACCGTGCAACGGCGCCCATCCTCGTCGAACTGGTACTGGATGTTGGTGATGTAGTGGCAGGTGCGCGGCAGCAGTGCGGAGACGACCGAGCGGCCGGAACGGATGCGAAAGATCCGATCTTCCAGGCCTTGGCGCGAACTGTAGTAGATGAGGGACAGCTCGCTGTCGGGATCGGAGGTCGGCTCATCTTGCTCCCACGCGGGAACCCAGAATTCGATTTCCGGAGACATCAGGTCGAGCCATTCCTGCCATTGACGGCTGTCGATGAACTCCGCTTCCTTCAGCAGGAGCGCTTCGATTTCTTCTCGCCATGATGGGGTCATCGGCCGGCCTCTCGCTGCAATTGCTCGAGCCATGCCCGGTACATGCCCAGATACAGTCCCTCGTCCTGGATCCAGCCGCCGCAGCTGCGCGGCCGGATACCCAGCTCTTCGGCAAACCGGTCGGGTTCCGTCACCTGGTGCGTCGCACCACGGCTCAGATCACTGGCTCCACCAGCCAGAAAGCCCCGCTGCGATCGATTGAAAATCTCAAGGTCGTCGGGCGTTGCCATGCCGCTGGCATTGAAGAAGTCTTCGTAGTAACGCAGTCGCGTGCGCCGCTGCGATGCAGATTCGCCGACGGGGCCGAAGCCAAAACCCACCACTTCCGTGCAGTCGACGCTCACCGGCTGGATCACCCGGATCTGCGTGCTCATCTGATCCATGATCATCAGGTTGGGAAAGATGAGGAGGTTGCGCAAGCGACCGACCGCCCAGTTGGCGCGCACCTTGCCCATGCGCTGCTCCAGTTCCGGCAGGTTCTCGTAATTGAAACGATCCTGCGGATTGTCCCAATCGCGCCAGATCATCAGATGGCCGTGGCCGAGGTCGAAGTAGCCACCGTTCATGTCACGCGGATCGTGGCGCATCGCCATCGAACCGACCTTCTCGCCGGGAGCGGCGGAACGGCTCCGGTGCTGGATGGTGGCGGAGAAGTTGGCGTGCACGACAGGGGCGTGGTAGCCGTCGACGGCGTTCTCCGCTTGCAGCTTCCAGTTGCCGCGGTAGGTGTAGGCAGACCGCCCCTTCAGAATTTCCCAGCCAGTGGCCGACTGATCGACGAGAAGGTCGATGCACGTGGCCGCATCGCCGAGATGTTGGCGCAGCGGCACAGCGTCGGGATCGAGGCTGCCGAAGATGAAACCACGGTACGACTCGAGCTGCGGCACCTTGCGCAGGCCGAGGCCTGATTTCTCGAAGCTGGGCGGGTACGCCCCGGCCGATTCGGCGAAGACGCCGACGAGATCGCCGCGACCGTTGAACGTCCAAGCGTGATAGGGACAGACGATGGCCCGTGCGCTCCCCTTGTGAGCCGTCAGCAACTGCGCGCCACGGTGCGGGCAAGCGTTGAGAAAGCCGCCGAGGTGGCCTGCATCGTCCCGGTTGACGATGACCGGCTGCCGGCCGATACGGCGCGTGACGTAGCTATGCGGTGCCGGCAGCTCGCTTTCATGAGCGAGATAGACCCACGTGCGATGCCATAGCCGTTCCATCTCGAGTTCATAGATCTCGGGGCTGGTATAGACATCACGCCGCAGGCGGGCCAGCCCATCCTGGGCGACCGTGAGCACATCCGACAGAGAGGAAAGATCGCTAGCCATTCTATTCATCGAGCACGAGGCCGGAAGCCTTGATCAAGGGTTGCCATTTAGCCCATGGCCACACTGCACCGCGTAAATCTCAGGCGGAAATGCCGACAGCAAGCTCAGTGAAACCGAGGCCGGTGACCCATTCCTCGACCGGCTCGTAGGCAATGACCCGACTATTCAGATGCGGGACCGCCGCCATCGCCACGATCCAGTTACGGATCTCGAGCGCACCATTACCGGCCTGGTCGACGATGTGCGCGTCGGACAGCACAGCCAATGCCTCGACGTCGTTGCGCTCGACGAGCGCCAGCACCTGCCGGTCGAATTCCTCATTGACCCGCCCCATGTCGGCCATCCCGACCCAGTGACTGATACCACCCGTGCCCAGCACCACCACGCGCGCATCACCGGGCCAGGCCGCGACCGCGCGTGCGATCATTTCGCCGAGCTGCTTGCACCGCTTGCCCTGGATCAGCGGCGTCATCCCGCACGAGATATAGACCGGGATGCACTTCACGCCTGGCGGCACCGCCAGGTGGATGGGCACCATCGTCGAATGATCCAGCGCCAGCGACTTGGCAACTGCCCAGTCGAAGCCATGCTCGAAGCCGAAGTTCATGATGTGTTCGGCCAGCGGCGTGTCATTCGGGACGGCGGTGCGTCCAATGCGCAGCCACGGCTCGATCGGCCCTTCGAGATCACCGACGCCGATCAGAATCCGCGGATGGCAGTTCGGCGCGAACATGGCACAGTGGTCGTCGCCGATGACGATGACGGTATCGGCCCGCAGGGCCTGAATGCCTTCGCGCACCCGTTCGAATGCCTGCATGACCCTCGCGGCCTCGTCGGGCGGAGCCGCATCGGGTGCGCTGGTGATGAGGGGATCGTGCGGTACGCAGAAGCCGCCAACGATGCTTGCCATGCGCTACTCCTTCAGGGCACGAAGATACTCGGGCACGCGATCACGCCCATGCAGAGCGGAAAACGCTCTCATCGCCAGCATGTGGTTCAGCCCGCGACGGGTCAGTTCCCGGAAATCAAGTGCACGGATGAGCCCGACCTCGTCGGGCTCCAGCGGGTAGCGCGCCAAGAATGCGGCCGGTTCCGAGGCATAGGCTTTTGCCACCTCGGGGTTGCCCGCGATTTCATACATGACGCGCTCGACGGTATAGATGCTCATTGGCCCCTGCCTTGCTCCCGCCCGGCCTGGTTCGCCTCGCGCAGATACGATGTCATCAGCTCGAGACGGTCGTTGCCCCACCACATCTCGCCTGCCGAAATCATCGTCGGCACGCCGAATACGCCTGCTGCATGCGCGCGCTCATTCGATTCCAGCAGCCTGCGCGCGGCGTCAGGCGAGACAACGAACTGCATGAACCTGGAAACATCCCAGCCAAGGCCGGCAGCGACACTCGCCAGCACGTCGTCGCTGCTCATGTCACGCCCTCGACCATAAGTTTCCGCCCACAAGGCCTCGATGTAGCGCTGTGCGTCGCTCTGGTGTTCAGCGAAGAATATGCCCTTGTTCGCGCGCGAAGAATCGTAAGACACCAGCGGTACGAGGGGCACGCCGTATTGGCGCGCCCAGCGCTGCAGGTCGGTACGCGCGTACTTCAGCTTCAACGGCATATCGCGGGTTGCGGGGCCGGTGTTATTGGCCCTCTGCTTGAGCCAGTTCAGATCCACAGCGTGGTAGCGGACCTCGTGGCCCAGCGAAGCCGCCAGGCGCGGCAACTGCTGGAATGCCAGATACGCGTAAGGGCTGAGGAAGTCGAGATAGAAGTCGATCATGCATCACTCACGGCGACTTTCACTAGGCCCGAAAGCGGGCAGCATGCTGCGCCCACAGCCGGCCGGCTTCCTCTGCCCCCTTGACGTAGTCAGCCGGCACGAGATGGTATGGCGGCCGGCATGGGCCGGCCTTCATCCACCCGGCCGCGTTCATCCGCGCCTTTTCCAGGCCAACGTTGTACTTGGAGAATTCAGCAAAGTCACCGCGCGGAAAGAGCGGTGCATTCGAAGCGGCGATCGCCTCGGCGACCCTCTTGGTCTCGGACCAATCACCCGAGCGCTTGGAAGCCGCCACCTGATCTCGCAGCGCAAGCGCGAGTTCAGGTCCGCACACGGCGCCGCCCGTCCAGAAGCCGGTGCATTCTTCGGGTGCCATGCGTGCAGCAGCGTAGTAATTGTTGTCGGTAGGCAGCAGGCGTATGCGCCCCTTGGTCAGCCGCAAATCGGCCAGCAGTCGGTCGATACCGACATACTTTGCACACACGACCTGCCGGATTTCGGCGACCTGGGCCCAGAACGGACGCGGAAACTCGAACTTGAACGCCTCGGGGTTCGCGTAGATGCAGATGGCGGTATCGGGGCATGCCTCGGCCACGTCGCGGTAGAACTGCACTGCCGTGGGCAGATCTGCCTTGCACCACATGGGTACGCCCAGCATCGTGCCATCCACGCCGAGCGCAGCGGCGGCGCGCGTCTGCTCGATCGTGTCACGCGTGTTGAGCGATGTCGTTCCACCGAAGAACGGCACCCTGCCGGCCACGGTCTCGACCACGGTGGCCATGAAATCCTGCTTTTCTTTCCAGGTGAGCGTCGCCCCCTCGCCGAAAGTGCCCAGGCTGAGAATGCCGTCGACACCGGATTCGATCAGCTTGTCGACGACGCGAGCCGTTTCGTCGAGATCGACTGTATCGGCGGCACGCCAGTCAGAGGCGTTGTCCTTGGCTGGGGTCGGGATGATCGCCCAGGCGCCGCGGATGTCGGCGGCGCTGAGCAGCTCGCGTCTCCTCATGTCTGCACTCCCGTTCTTCAGCATGATTGACGCAGTAGACCATTTTTCGACGTTTACGTCAATTATTCTTCTTCATGCCCGCCTCGAGGTGCCGTTCGAGGTACGCCAGGTCTTCACGCAAAAGGCGGATCGAATCCTGTACATCGCGGGCCCGGTCAGCGCGCGCCTCTGCACGCAACAAGGCATTCACGCCGATATCCGCGATCGCAGCCGACACCTCTTCCACTTTCATGCGTCCGTCGGGGCGGAACCACCATGCCGTCCAGTTGCACATGCCAATGAGGCTGAATGCAGCCACGTCGGCATCTACGTCGCGAAACTTGCCGCCGGAGATACCGCGCTCGATGATGGCCCGGAAATTCTCGAAGATCACCCGGCGCGCCGCCTCCGCCTCGGCCACGTGTTCGCGGGGCAGTTCCTTCTCGTTGCGCTCGATCACGCGAAACCCCTGAGGGTGCTCCATGATCAGCGTCGCATGCTGCCGCACGACCTCGCGCAACGCGGCGACGACATCGAAGTCGGGTCGGGCGATGACGCTGGAGGCGAGCCGCTTGGCTGACAAGGTGACCTCCTCCGATAGCGCCTGGAGGATGTTTTCCTTCTTCTTGAAGTAGTAGTAGACGGCTGTGCGCGTCAGACCCAGCGATTCTGCGATGTCCTGGATGCTCGTGCCACCGGTGCCGCGCTCGATGAACAGGGTGACCGCTGCATCCAGAATCGCCCGGCGCAGCACTTCGCCCTTGAATGAGGCCCTGGCACCGGACTCGTTGCCCTCGGCGGCGGGGTTCTGGGGTGCGCTGGCGCGGCGCGCCGGCGTACGTCGCTGGGTGCTCGTCTTCGTGGCGACGATGGCTCGTTTCGGTTTACGCGGCATGGGTGCGGGATGGTAGTTGACGGACCGATCATACCCATGCGACCGGATCAGTGGCTATCTTCGATCGATTGACTTATACGTCAAAAATACGTCAAAATAGACAAATCAACGCGGGGCCACACCGACCATGCAGACGAGAATCCCTGGCAGCCAGTCACTGCCCGCCCGTACCGTCACGGCGGGCTTCCTGAACACGGACTGGAGTCCACGCGACGTCCCGATAGGCACCACAACCCGCAACGTTGTTCTGCGCACCTCCGACGATGCAGCAACCGGGGGGGCACTTTATCTGCCCGCAGGCCCGCAGCCGAAGACCGTTGTGTGCATCATGCATCCGCGCGAATTCATGGCCTGCCACTATCTGATCCCGGACATCGTGGCCGCCGGCTTTGCCGTCTGGTCGCAATCGCCGCGCTCGGTCGGCAACGATCTGCGACTCGAACACGAAGTCGCATTGCTGGACGTCACCGCCGGCATGGCGTTTTTGAAGTCCGAGAGATTCACTCGCATTGTCCTGGTGGGTAACTCCGGGGGTGCGGGACTGTTCTGCCTGTATGCGCAGCAGGCGGCGCTGGCACCGCAGGCGCGAATCCATGTGACCCCGGCCGGCCGGCCGACGGGCCTGTCCGAGCTGGAAATGCCGACCATCGACGGCTTGGTGCTGCTGGCGCCGCACCCCGGCCAAGGTGCTCTGCTGCTGAACTGTATCGACCCCTCTGTGACCGACGAGACCGATGTGCTGTCGGTCGATCCTTCGCTGGATCCACTTTCGCCCGCCAATGGCTTCGGCGGCCCTGAGGGAACCCGCTATTCGGAAGACTTCGTGCAGCGCTATCGCCAGGCCCAGGTGCGTCGCGTGCAACGCATCGACGACGCAGCGCGTGCCATGCTCGCGCGGCGACGCGAGGCACGCACGCGAGTAAAGGCGGCCGCAGCCGTCGCAAACCCGATCGACCGGCGTATGGCCGCGCATACTCCGATCTTCACCGTGTGGCGTACCGATGCCGACCTGCGCTGCTTCGACCGCAGTCTCGACCCTTCCGACCGGAAATACGGTTCACTGTGGGGCAAGGATCCTTTCGCGTCCAACTTCGGTTCGGTCGGCTTCGCCCGCTTGTGCACACCGGAAAGCTGGCTGTCCACCTGGTCAGGGCTATCGTCGAACGCCGTGCTGGCGAAGACTCTGCCGCCGCTGACGATGCCGACCTTGCTGATCGAGTACACCGGCGACCAGGCCTGCTTTCCTTCCGACATCGGCACTCTCCATGCCACCTTGTCCATGCCGGACCGGCAACACGTCAGAGTGCGCGGCGACCATCACGGCCGCGCGCTCGACAAGGCCGAAGAGCCCGGACGCTATGTCGCCGGCCGGCACATCCAGAACTGGCTGCAGGAGCGATTTTGAGCAACATGAGAGAACACCCAGGAGCCTCCTCCATGGCTGCGACCATACCATCGCAACGCCCGCCGCTGCTCTCTCTGATGGGCGTCGACCACACAGCACGGCCGACATGGCGGCTGCGCGAAACGATCGAGTTCTACCGCGACAAGCTCGGCCTGCCGCTTGTTCACGTCATTTCCGCGCGCGGCTGGGGTCCCAGCAATCATCCTGATTTCCTGCATTTTTTCTTCGACAGCGGTGCCGGCAGCACGATCGCCTTCTTCTACTATCTGGGCAGCGAAGAGCCGAAGGAGCTGGACGGCCGCTCCAGCCAACCGCCGCTCCCCGAAGACCACGTCTTCGATGCGACGCATACCGCATGGCTGGTGCCGGACGCTGCCGCGCTGCTGGCGTGGAAACAATATCTCGAAGACCAGGGCCTGGAAGTATCGTCGCCGACCACCCATGAGCTGATCCAGTCGGTTTACGTACGCGACCCCAATGGCTATTTCATCGAATTCACCCGCAAGCTTCGGCCCATTGCCGAAGCGGACCGCACGGATGGAGCGCTGACACTGCAGGCTGCACTGGCCGCCGAGGAGCGCGCCGCCGCCGCAAGGCAACCGGTTTGCATCGATGACGTATGGCGCGAGAAGGGGCGTATGCTCTCGCGCACGGCACCTCCCCTCGCCGACGGTGCAGTACGGGTGTTCGTGCCGCGCGTGCAGGAGTTCGCTCCGCTGCTCGATGCAGCCCGCGGCCTCGCGCATTGCAAGATCTTCAACCAAGCTGCGTACGACCTCATCGAGACCAAGGGGCCACTGGAATTCAGGCGCAGGGAATTGGGCATGACGCCCGCCCTGTGGTATGGCCTCTTCACAGGCGGTCTGCAGGGACGCATCGAGGTGTTCGACCGCGATCTCGTGCGCATCGTGCCCGCGGTCGAGACCGAGCAGGCCTATGTGCGATGAACTCCGCTGCACTCTCGTTCAAGATCGAACCAGGAGTGGCGCATGAGGATTGCGATCATCGGTGGCGGGATCGGTGGGCTGACACTCGGACTCTACTTCGAGCGCGCCGGCATCGACTGCACCATTCATGAGTTGGTGCCGGTAGTCAAACCGCTCGGTGTTGGTATCAACCTGCAACCCCATGCTTTTCGGCTGCTGGCCGAACTCGGGCTGGCCGATGCGCTTGCGGCACGCGGCGTCGAGCCGCGCGAATTTTGCTTCTACAACCGGCACGGCCAATTCATCTACGCCGAACCCTGCGGCCGCCACGCCGGCTACGCCTGGCCCCATTTCTCGATTCATCGGGGCGACCTTCATGAGGTGCTGTATGAGGCGGCCAGCAAGCGGCTCGGCACCGCGCAGGTCATCACCGACCGCCGGCTGGTGGGCTTGGACCCAGGACCGGATCACGTGCGATTGCGCCTGCAATCCGCCGACGGGCGGGAACACACGGCGCAGTTCGATGCGGTGATCGGCTGCGACGGCATCCACTCCGCGGTAAGGCGGCACCTGTATCCCGACGAGGGACCGCCAGCGTTCGAAGGCATCCATATGTGGCGCGGCGTCACCCGCGCGGCGCCGTTCCTTACCGGCGGCAGCATCGTGCGCTGCGGTTCGCTGAACTTCGGCAAGGTCACCATCTATCCGATCCGCAATCATCCCGACGGCTCGCAGCTCATCAACTGGGTCGCCGAGATCCGCAAGGGTGCGCTCACGCACGCCGACTGGAGCCGGCCGGGTCGGCTGGAGGATTTCATCGGCTATTACGCAGATCGACGCTTCGATTGGCTGGACGTTCCGGCCCTGATGAGAAGCGCGGATCTGATCCTTGAGTATCCGATGGTGGACCGTGACCCGCTGCCGCGCTGGAGCTTCGGACGCGTCACACTGCTCGGCGATGCCGCCCACCCGATGTACCCGCGCGGCGGCAACGGCGCGGCGCAGGCCATCCTCGATGCGCAATGCCTGGCCCAGCAGCTTGCAGCCGACACGGACGTCGTCGATGCCCTGCGCGAATACGATGCACGCCGACGCCCCGCCACGACCGAAGTGGTGCTGACGAATCGCAGGCAGCCGCCCGACGCGATCATCGAAGAGGTGGAAGCACGAACCGCGGGCGCCCCCTTCGGCAAGCTTGACGACGTCCTGCCGATAACGAAGATCCGCGAGATTTCCGAGCGCTATCAGCGGGTCGCCGGCATGGACATCGCCACGGTGAACCGCGCATCGTCCTGAACCACCGCCTGCGCAGCTTGCGGCAGGCCCGAACGACACGTCGAGAAGGAGACGCGTTTGTCCATCAGCACTAGACTCGCACCGCCCGAGAAGTGGGGCGGCAGGCTGTACCGCGGCGATTGGCAGGCTGGCGCCGGCGGTACGCAATCCATCATCGAAAAGGCGACCGGGGAAACGCTGGGCGAGATCGGCATCGCTGCGCCGTCCGACGTGGCACAGGCGGCCGAGGCCGCAGCCCAGGCACAGGTGTCCTGGGCAAGCCTGCCGGCGCCCGCGCGCGGCGACATCTTGCGCAAGTTCGCAGCCGTGTTCCTCGACAATGTCGACGAGCTTGCCGAGTGGCTCATCCGCGAGACAGGATCGAGCCGGCTGAAGGGCCGCTGGGAAGCGCAGATGGCGTCACGCGTGGTGATGGAAGGCGCCATGCTGGCCAGCCAGCCGATCGGGCTGATGCTGCCAACCGCGGAGCCTGGGCGCCATAGTTATGCCAGGCGCGTGCCGGTCGGCGTGGTCGGCGTCATCACGCCCTGGAACTCGCCGCTGACGCTGGGCTGCCGCGCTATCGCACCGGCGCTGGCGATGGGCAACGCCGTGCTGCTCAAACCCGACCCCCAGACACCCGTGAGCGGTGGCGTGATGCTGGCGGCGCTGGCCGAGGCGGCAGGCCTGCCGAAGAACCTGCTGCACATCCTTCCGGGTGGCGTGGAGACCGGTGAGGCGATCGTCACGAATCCTCGCGTGGCCATGGTTTCCTTCACCGGCTCCACGCGTGCCGGCAGGCGCGTCGGCGCACTAGCCGGCGAGCAGGGAAAACGGGTATCGCTCGAGATGGGCGGCAACAACGCTTACGTGGTGCTCGAGGATGCGGACGCATCGGCCGCCGCGGCTGCGGCGGCGTGGGGTGCGTTCTTTCACCAGGGCCAGATCTGCACCACGATCGGACGCCACATCGTTCACGAATCGATCGCCGAATCCTACGCGCGCGAGCTGACCGCGAAGGCTTTGAAGCTGCGCATGGGCGACCCGTTCCGCTCCGACGTGGAGCTGGGCCCACTGATCAATGAGCGGCAGGCGCGCAACGTGGAACGAATCGTACGGGAAACAGTTGCCGCCGGCGCGAAGTTAGCACTCGGCGGCACGCGCGACGGCTTGTATTTCACGCCCACGATCCTGACCGACGTGCGTCCGGGCATGCCGGCCTTCGACGAGGAAATCTTCGGTCCGGTGGCGCCGATCATCACCTTCGGCAACGACGAAGAAGCGGTGGCGCTTGCCAATGCGAGCCACTACGGGCTGGTCTCCTCGGTCGTGTCCCCCGACCTGACTCGTGCCAGCCGGATCGCCGAGCGCCTGCATGCAGGGATGGTCCACGTGAACGACCAGACCGTCGTGCACGAGGTCTACGGGCCGGTCGGCGGCGTCGGCGCCTCGGGCAATGGCTGGAACTACGGTACGACCGTCAACGCCGACCAGTTCAGCGAATGGCAATGGCACACGGTTCGCGCCGCGTTGCCGAAGTATCCGTTCTAGCTGCGGGTTGGCCGGTATCTGCGGCACATAGGCGTAGATACCCGGTGCTCACTCGACGAACAGCTTCTCGGCCAGCCGCGCCTGCGCGCGGCGCAAGGCCGGCAGGAAAGCGTCGACGAATTCCTTCGGCCCCATGCGATCGGCACGCATCGCGATGCTCAGTCCCGCAACAGTCTGGCCGTTGCGGTTGAATACGGGCACCGCCATCGAACGCACGCCGAGTTCCAGTTCCTCGTCGCTGGTCGCGTAGCCGTCGGCGCGACAGGCGGCGACGCGGCTCAACACGGCGTTCAGGGTGGTGGGCGTTCGCGGCGCCAAGCGGCGCAGTTCCACGGACCCCACCATGGCGCGCGCCTCGTGCGCCGGCAAGCTGGCCAGCAATACCCGGCCCAAGGCCGAACAGTAGACCGGCAGGCGCGAACCGATCGTCAGGCCCACGCTCAAGCTGCGCCGCGCCGTGGAGCGCGCAATCACGATGACCTGCTGATCCAGCAGCTTGGCCAGCGTCGCAGACTCGCGCGTGCGCTCGCTCAGGCCGTCGAGCAGAGGCTGGGCCAATGAGGGAAGCGGCCGCGAAGAGAAATAGGAACTCGCGACCAGCAAGGACCGGTGCCCTATCCAGAAGCGCTTGCCGTCGGTTTCCAGATACCCCAGCGTTTGCAGCGTAAACAGCGAACGCCGGGCCGAGGCCGGCGAATGCCCCGTGCGTCGGGCGACCTCCGAGATCGTCAGGCGGCTGTGAGTGCGATCGAAGCAGGTCAGTACGTCCAGCCCCTTTTGCAGTGCATCAACATAGATCTTGTTGCCCATCAAGAACTCCGTAATTCATCGAAGTTTGCGCCTAGCGCAAATCTAGCTTGTTTCCGGCCGGACGCAACGACGATACTCGCCGCTGATCGCCCTACGTTCGGCAGAGCGACGCTGCACGCGCCGCTCATGCCTGCCATGGATACCTCTGAAGCGGAAACGAAGAGATGACGGAGCAAACCGACATTCGATGGCGCAGCGAGAAGCTGACCCGCGTGCCCTATGGGCTGTATGCGGATTCCGACGTGTTCGCGCTCGAACAGTCACGCATCTTTCGCGGCCCGACCTGGAACTACTTGTGCCTGGAAGCGGAATTGCCGGCTGCGGGGTGCTACCGCACCACCTTCGTCGGGGAAACGCCGGTCGTCGTGACGCGCGACGATGACGGCGAGGTGTATGCGTTCGAGAACCGCTGCGCGCATCGTGGCGCGCTGATCGTGCTCGACAAGGCGGGCGTCAAGCGCAACTTCCAATGCGTCTATCACGCCTGGGGCTACAACCGCCGGGGCGACCTGACCGGCGTCGCCTTCGAGCGGGGGGTCAGGGGCAAGGGCGGCATGCCGGCGGATTTCTCCAAGCAGCAGCACGGTTCGCGCAAGCTGCGCATTGCCCGTTACTGCGGCCTGGTATTCGGCAGCTTCGACGAAAACCTTCCCTCGATCGAAGACTATCTGGGCCCGGAGATCTGTCAGCGCATCAAGCGCGTTCTCGGCAAGCCGGTCGAGGTGATCGGCCGTTTCACGCAGGCCCTGCCCAACAACTGGAAGCTCTACGTCGAGAACGTGAAGGACAGCTACCATGCCAGCTTGCTACATCTGTTCTTCACGACCTTCAACCTGAACCGCCTGTCGCAACAGGGCGGCGTCATCGTCGATGACAGCGGCGGCCATCACGTCAGTTATTCGATGATCGATCCGCAGGCGGCCAAGGATGCTTCCTACAAGGAGCAAGGCCTGCGCAGCGACACCGATCGCCTGCATCTTCAAGATCCGAGCTTGCTGCAGGGCTTCGACGAATTCGACGACGGCATTACGCTGCAGATCCTGTCGGTATTCCCCGGCTTCGTGCTGCAACAGATCAGAAACTGCCTGGCCGTGCGCCAGGTGCTGCCGAAGGGCCTCGGCCGCACCGAACTGAACTGGACCTACCTGGGCTACACGGACGACACCGAGCAGCAGCGCACGGCGCGGCTGAAACAGAGCAACCTGGTCGGCCCGGCCGGCTTCATCTCCATGGAAGACGGCGCCGTCGGCGGCTTCGTGCAGCGCGGCATCCTCGGCGCGCATGACAGGCAGGCCGTGCTCGAAATGGGTGGGGATGCCGCGGCATCCAGCGACGGCCGCGCCACCGAAACGTCGGTGCGCGGCTTCTGGAAAGCCTATCGCAAGCTGATGGGCTCGTGATGGCCCGCCAAGGATCTTCGCCGATGAGCACGCTGATCGAACTTTGCGAATTCAATGCAAGCTATGCCGATGCGATCGACTCCGATCAACTGGAGCGCTGGCCCGCCTTCTTCACCAATGACTGTCACTATCGGATCACCAACGTCGAGAACGAAAGCGAAGGCCTGATGGCCGGCCTCGTCTACGCCGACTCGCGTGCGATGCTGGTCGATCGCATCGCCGCCCTGCGCGAAGCCAATATCTACGAGCGCCAACGTTACCGGCACATCATCGGGCTGCCCATGATCGGCACCGCGCAAGACGATAGCGTCGAGGCCAAGACGCCGTTCATGGTCACGCGCAGCGTGTCGGCGGGCCCGTCGGAGCTGTTCGCCACGGGCGTTTACCAGGATCGTTTCGTGCGCATCGAAAACCGCTGGGCGCTGGCGCGCCGGGTCGTGGTCTGCGACAGCAGCACCATCGATACCCTGCTCGCGCTGCCGCTCTGAGGAGCTTGCCGTGCCTGCATCCGCACCCGCGCCTCGGCTCGCCCTCGCCGTTGGTGACCCGAACGGCATCGGCCCTGAGATCGCCCTGAAGGCGGCGCAGGCCTTGCAGTCTGAGAACGTGAATCTCACGCTCTACGGGCCGTCGGCGGTGCTCACGCGCACCGCCGCCATGCTGGGCTTGAGTCAGCTCTGGGAACGGCTCGATCACGTCGCAACGCCCGAGCTGTCGGAGCAGGCCGCACGACCCGGGCAGATCGAGGCCGAAGCCGGCGCCAGCGCAGTGGCCTCGGCCAGCGCCGCGCTGCGAGCCTGCCGGGCCGGGCGCCACGATGCGGTCGTGGCCTGCCCGCACCACGAGACGGCGATCGCCCGCGCCGGCATCCCCTTCAGCGGCTATCCCTCGCTGGTCGCCCGGGTGTGCGGCCTGCCCGAGGACAGCGTGTTTCTGATGCTGGTCGGCGGCGGCCTGCGCATCGTGCACGTGACCCTGCACGAAAGCGTCGGCAGCGCCTTGGCCCGTATCAGCCCGGCGCTGGTCGCCGATGCCGCCCGTGCCGGCATTCGCGCCTGCCGGATGCTGGGCATCGCCTCACCCACGGTCGGCGTCTTCGGCATCAATCCGCATGCCTCCGAGGATGGGCTGTTCGGCCCCGAAGACCGCCGCCTGGTCGAACCGGCGGTGAAGCTGCTGCAGACGGAAGGCCATCGCGTCGACGGCCCGCGCGGCGCCGACGTACTGCTGGCCGAACGCGTACACGATCTGTATGTGGCGATGCTGCACGACCAGGGGCACATTCCGGTCAAACTGCTGGCGCCGCATGCAGCCAGTGCGCTGAGCATCGGTGCCGACGTCGTGCTGTCGAGCGTCGGGCACGGCAGCGCGATGGATATCGCCGGACGCGGTATTGCCGATCCCGAGGCGGTGATTCGCACGGTGCGCTTGCTGGCTGGCCTTGGCCCGGGCGGCGGCCCTCTGCCCTGATCCACTTGGCACGCCGGCATCACCGGCGAGAGCGGCAGATAGACAGGCGCCGGCCGGCACGGCCCTCGCCTCCCACCCCACACCGAATCCCCCGCCGCCCAGCGACGAAGAGGCCGCCTCCGGCGCGGCGATCCTTTGTCGCGCCATGGAAAAGAATATCGATATCACATAGAATATCGACATATCTAGCTAGCCGTGCTCAAGAAGAATCCATCGAGTCCGACCGCGCATCCATGCTGCCGATTTCCCCCCGGACACCCGACTCCGAAGTTCTCTCCACCAGCGTAGCCGATCACCTGCGTGCCGCGATCACGCGCGGCGACGTCGTGCCCGGCGCCAAGCTGCGGCTCGAACATTTGCGCGAGTCCTTCGGCGTCAGCCACAGCCCCTTGCGGGAAGCGCTGTCACGCCTGGTTGCCGAAGGTTTCGTGGTCGCCGAAAGTCAACGCGGTTTTCGCGCTGCTCCGGTCTCGGCAGAAAATTTGCGCGAGGTGACCGCGCTGCGGCTCGTTCTGGAACCCATGGCGCTGCGCGAATCGATCCAGCGCGGCGATGAAGCCTGGGAAACGCGCGTTGCGGGCGCCCTGTATCAGCTGAAGAAACACTCGCTGCACCATACCAAGAGTGCGTCGGTCGAAGATATCGAACACTGGGAAGGGGTGCATCGCCACTTCCACCTGACCTTGCTCAGCGCCTGCGCCATGCCCTTGCTGGTGCAGTTCTGCACCACGCTGCACGACCTGAGCGACCGTTACCGGCGGCTGTTCCTGCAAAGCCGTCACCCAAGGGATCGCCTGGTGCCGGGCGAGCACGAGCTGATGGCCGAAACGGCGCTGGCCCGGCAAGGGGAAGAAGCATCCGCGCTGCTGGCCACCCACATCCAGCGCATCAGCGCTCAAGTGCTTCGCACCATCGAAGAAATCAATGCCGGCCAGGCCGAGCCGAAAGGCGCGCCGCCGGAACGCAGCGCGCCGGTGAAGCGCCGCACCTGAAGCGCGGCAGGCAGCTCAGAGCAGGCGATGCCCCCAGCGGCTGACGCTGCGGTGGCGCTTGATCTGCCAGCTCGCTTCATCGATGCAGATACCGTCGCAGCCGACCTCGACGTCGATACCGTTGGGGCTGGCGGCGTAGAACGAATACATCAGATCGTTCGAATGCCGGCCCAGTTCGCGCCGCAAGGCATCGCCGCGCGCTCGGCTCTGATCGAGACAGCGCCCCACGGCGTCGACGTCGGCAAGTTCGATCATCAGGTGATTGATGCCCTTCCCCCCGCCGGCCAAAGCCAAGCTGTGATGGCGGCGGTCGGCGGCGCGCAGAAAGCTGAGCTCGATGTTGCGGCCGGCTTTCTGAAAGCTGATCCGATCGGTGACGCGCAAGCCTAGCGCGCCAACGTAGAAGGCCTCCGCGGCGCCCAGATCGGGCACCCCGAGCACGACGTGCCCCAGGTGAGCGGCGGGCACTGCCAGCGAGGCGTGGTCCAGGTTCATCACCGGGTGGCAGCACAGTTCGATTCGGTTGCCGAACGGATCATCGACGATGGCTACGTGCTCGAAACCGAGGCCCTCGGCTGCGACAGACTCGATGGACTCGACGCGATGGCCCGCCTGCCCGATCTGCTCGATCAATCCGGCAAGTTCGAGCTCATCGCGCATCTGCCAGCCGATCGCGCCCAAGGCCCCGTCGGCGCCGGGCAGCACGCGAACGCGCGCGGCCTGCTCGTCGAAGCGTACCAGCGCCGCGCCATCCGGCATGCTTGCGCAACGCGCACCAAACAGCTCCTCGGCGAAGCCGCCCCAGCGCGCCGGATCCTGCGCGTGCATCGATACGTGGCTGAGCGCTTGCGGCCTGAAAGCGCCTGGGGTGATCACCGTGCCGGGGTTCACGACATGAACTCCAGGCACAGGCGATTGAACGCCTCGGGCTGTTCGAGCATCGCCCAATGGCCGCAGCGGCCGAAGACGTGCAGACGCACGTCGCGCATCTGATGCAGCATGAACAGCGCCCGATCCAGCGGCACGACGCGATCGTCGCGCCCCCAGATCAACAGGGTTCGGCAGGCGATCCGGTCGAGGTCTTTCCATAGCGGCTCGAAACGCTCGGGGCGCGGCGCCATCCGCTTCGACCACTCGACGATGTCGGGTTCGATCGAGCGCTCGTAGCGCTCGCGAAGCGTGTGATCATCGACGCCCTGCGGATCGAACACCAAGGCGCCGAGGAAGGCGCGCATCCGTTCCATGCTCGGCCCTTCGCCATGGTAGTAGCCCCTGAGCACCTTGGCGCCCTCGCTCGGGTTCGAAGCGATGGTGGCGACGGGGATCGCCGGCGCCATCAGCACCAGCGAATCGACCCTGTCGGGATAGTCGAGCGCGAATTGCAAGGCCACGTGGCCGCCCATCGAGTTGCCGATGAAGCGAACCCGCTTGATCTCAAGGGCATCGAGCCACTGCTTGAGCACTTGCGCATTGAATCGACCGATCCGCTCTTCGTAGAAAGGTTTGCTGGAACGGCCAAAACCCGGCAGATCGGGAATCAGCACCCTGAAGCGCTGCGCCAGGGCGTCGACGTTGCGATAGAAGTTGCTCCAACCCGACGCACCGGGGCCGCCACCGTGCAGCATCACGACCGCCTCGCCCTGCCCGGCATCGTGATAATGCAGACACAGGCCGGCGGCTTCCCAGACCCGGCTGGTAGCGCTTTCGGTAAGACTCATCTTCAATTTCCTTCAAGCAGCTCGTTGGGTAAGTTGCCTTCGGCCGGCCATGCCCTGAGCGCCTGCTGCGACGCATACAGATGCACCGTCGCGTCCACGGGTACGCGCGCCGAGCGCGGCACCTGCGTCGACACGTCGCGGCCGCTGCGGGTGCGAACATCGATTTCGAGGTGGCTGCCGGCATAGACGCAGCCGGTGACCTTGCCCTGCGCCAACAGGACGGCGCCTGACATCGGCTCTTGGCTGACCATCAGATCTTCCGGCCTGACCGACACGTAGCCGTCGGTTGCCGCGGTGATCGGCACGGATGCAGCGGTGGCGGGCAGCTCGACGGAGTCACCATCGACCAGTTGGACGCGCAGGCACTGCGCGGCAGGCTCGATGCGAGCCGGGAACAACACGGTGCTGCCGACGAAATCGCGCACGAACGGCGTGGCCGGCCGCTCGTAGATCGATTCGGCATCGGCGCACTGCTCGATGCGCCCGTCGCGCATGACCGCGATGCGGTCGGAGAGTTCGAATGCATCGGCCTGGTCGTGCGTCACGAGGATCACGGTCAGCCCGAGTCTGCGCTGTATTGCGCGCAGTTCGATGCGCAACTTCTGGCGCAGGCTGACGTCGAGGTTGCTGAACGGCTCGTCCAGCAGCAGCAGCGATGGCTCGCAGGCAAGCGCGCGCGCCAGCGCGACCCGTTGCTGTTGCCCGCCGCTGAGCCGCGCGGCACTACGGTCGGCCAGCGCGTCCAGGTGAACCAGTTCGAGAATCTGCGCAACGCCGCCGGTCGGGCGGCCGCGAATGCGCATCGGATACGCCACGTTCTCGAAGACGGTCATGTGCGGCCATAGCGCGTAGCTCTGGAACACCATGCCGATCGATCGATCCTGCGGCGCGACGAAGCGGCGCTGCGCCGGCGACGCCCATACCGCCGTGCCGAAGCGCAGTACGCCGACGTCGGGACGTTCAAGGCCCGCCACCATGCGCAGCGTGGTGGTCTTGCCGCAGCCGCTGGCGCCCAGCAGCGAGACGAATTCGCCCTCTGCGATCGTCAGATTCAGGTCGTCGACGACCGGCTTGGCACCGAAGTGCTTGCCGATCGCCTCCAGGTACAGTGCGGACAACTCGCTCTCCGTAGACTTCACGCGCGCGGCCCGGCGCGCAGGCCGAACGCTCGCGCAACGATCGCGACGATGGCAGTCAATGCCACCACGATGACCCCGACCACGGATGCCGCCTCATAGCGGCCCTCGCTCAGGAACTCCAACTGCATGATCGACAGCGGCCGGTTGTCGCTGGTGACCAGCAGCGCGATGTGGCCGATGTTGCGCCCGGCGGAAATGAAGCCGACGACGCCGGTGACGAGCACCGACTGCAGCACCAGCGGCAGCAGGATGCGTGCGACGGTGCTCAGCCGCGTCGCACCCGACAGCGTCGAGGCCTCGGCGAGCTCCAGGCTGAGCTGGCCGAGCGCGCCGCGAATGAGCTGGGCCGACATCGTCAGCGTGGCCAGACCGATGATGAGCACCAGCGCCATGGTCGTGCCGTATAGCGGCTGCAGCCAGGGCAAGGACAGCATCATGCCGAGCCAGGCCATCGAGAACAGCACGCCCGGCATGCTCACCGGTATCCACGAGACGGTATCCAGCGCACGCGCCCAGCGCCCTTGCACGTAGGTCAGCAGGTAAGCGACCAGGAAGCCGACGGTCATCGCGAACAGCGCCACCCCCAGGGCAAGACGCAGCGTGTTGAACAAGGAATCGACGAACACGGCGTCGCCGATCACCTCGCGCCAGTGCGCGAGCGTCCAGGGCTCGGCGATCTGGAAATATCCGTACATCGTCATGAACGTCGAAGCCACCAGCGACGCGATCGGCAGCGCAACCAGTATCACCAGCACCGTGCATACCAGCGCGAACAAGGGCCAGCGCGCGCCCCCCAGCGGCAGCAGCCGGCCTTGCGGCTTGCCGCCAAGCGTGGCGTAGACCCGTTTGGCGACCATGCGCCGCTGCACCGCGGCCAGCAGCAGCATCGCCGCGATCATTGTGACACCCATCGCGGCGGCAGCCGAGAACTCGGGCGGATCAGAGCGGATCAACCGATAGATCTGCGTGCTGTAGACGTCGATGCGCTTGGGCGTACCGAGCACCAGCTCGATCTCGAACGATTCGAGCGATTTGACGATGCTCAGTACCAGCGTGACCAGCAGCGTCGGCGCCATGACCGGCACCACGATACGACGCAGCATCGACAGCACGCGATCGCCGGCGACCATCGCCGCCTCTTCGATGGCACCATCGAGGTTGCGAAACGCCGGCGTCATCAGCATCACCTTGGCCGAAACAGCGGTGGTGACGAGATGGGCGAACACGATGCCCCACCAGCTGAAGATGTCGAACGGGCCGGGCCGGCCGAACAGCGCCTGCCATGCGCTGTTGATGACACCGAACGACGGATCGAGCATCAGTATCCAGCCCTGCACCACCGCCAGCGGCGGCAGGAAGAAGCTGAGCCAGAAGCCGAATTCGAGCCACTTTCCGGCCGGCAGATCGGTACGGGCGATCAACCACGAGATGCCGATCGCGATCGGCATCGATATGCCGACGTAGGCGAGCGTCAGCGCTAGCGTGTTGCCGAGCGCCGACAGCAGGCGCGGCTCATGAATCAGCTTGATCCAGCCCGAGCCGCTGGCCCCACTCAGCGCGTGGCCCAGGCTGCCGAGCACCAGCAATCCGGCCGGATACAGCACCAGAATGCCCAGCACCACGGTGACGGCGATGGCGAGTATCGCAAGCGGCTCCATCCAGGCGTGCCGCATGCGCAGTGACAGGGCCTGCATCATCGATCGAACCCGGCGGCGTTCAGAGCCGGCACGTCAGGCGCGGACATCGCGCAACGCATTCATCCACCAGCGATACAGACCTCGGACGAAAGTCTCGTCGGTGATGTTGCCGCAAGCCATGACGGCGGCGGCGTCGCCGTTGGGCAGGTGATCGAGCTCACGGTGATAGCCGCGCGAAAAATCGTTCCATGGGGCCGCCTCGGCCATGAAACCATTCATGCAGGCCCTGAAGATCTCGATGTCATCGGGGGTGCCGAACCCCATCGGGCCGTAGAAGCGTTCGTACAGGCCGAGCAGGCGGCTTCGTTCCGCCTCGCCGGCGTCGGCGGAAAAGAAGGCCAATCCTTCGATCTCGGTGCGGTCGACCCGCTGCGGAAAAATCACCCGCAGTTGCGGCGCGGGATTCTCCAGAATGACCAGGTTGGGAAAGATGAACAGATGCTGATGCACGTGGCCGTTGGCGTCGGAGGCCAACACGGTGCCGTGGCCGCGCTCCAGCGCGACGCATTGGTCGGTGGCAAAATCGCGCACCGTCATCTTGCCGGACTCGCCGCGCGCACGCTTGATCTCGAAGAAGCTGCGATGCACCACCGGCAAATGATAGAAGTCGAGTGCGTTCTCGATCTGCAGCTTCCAGTTGGCGTCGAAACCGTAGCGGGTAGTGCCCGGCACTACGCTCAGGCCCTGGGGCCGTTGATCGCACAGCCGATCGAGGAAGACACGCGCCTGTCCGAGGTGGGTCTGCAGATCGACGTCGGGCCTGGCAAGACTCACGAAGATGAAGCCGCGGTACGACGCCAGCTCGGCGACCGGCACCAAGCCCATCTCGGCGCGAGGAAAGTCGGCGCCATAGCCGTCAGGCCCCGGCAACCCGGCCAGGCTGCCATCGCCCTTGAACGACCAGCCGTGATACGGGCAGCGGAAATTGTCCGACTGCCCCTGCCGTTCCTTGCACACGACAGCGCCGCGGTGTCGGCAGCGGTTGAAGAAACCGCGCAGTTGCCCATCGCTGCCGCGCGTGATCAACACCGGTTGCCGGCCCAGGGTCGTCGAGACGAAACTGGCGGCTGCGGGCAACTGGCTTTCATGAGCCGCATAGACCCAGCCATGATGGAAGAAGCGATCGATCTCGAGCTCGAACACGCCCTGATCGACGTAGGCATCACGATGGACGCGAAAGGCATGCTTGCGCGGATCGTCGTCGACCAGCGCAGCGACATCGGTGCGTACGGATTGCATGTGCATCTCAGACAAGAGGTAGATAACCGTACGCGACGGTGTCCTGGATCAGCCGCACTTCCTTGCGCCGGATGCGCACGCCCGTGCCGGGCGCCTCGGTCAGCTCGAACCGGCTGCGGCCGCTGTGCAGATCGGATTTGCCGTGCGTATGGGTCTGCATCATCCATGCACAGTGAAAGACGTTGCGGAGCTGGTCGTCGGCCTCGACACCGGCGATCATGCGGGTGACGCGAACCGCCGGCAGCTCGACGTGCGCCGAGCCCGAGTTCATCCGGGCCACCCAATCGGCCAGCAAGGGCCGATCCATGCGCAGCAGACTGAGCGCCGACGAGGTATCGGGCGCAAAGCCGCCGTCATCGCGACACGCCGGAACCCAATAGCTGGCATCGTCGGCGTACAGCTCCAGCCATTCCGAAAAACGGCGTTCATCGAGCAGGCGCGCCTCGCGTACCAACAAGCGCGCGGCTGCGTCCAGCCCAATCGCAGCGGCGCTCACTTCAGGCAATCCTTGGCGAGCTGTAGCGCACGCACACCCTCGGCCGCCGTCTTCTCGCTGCTGAGGTTGTAGGCGCTTGCCCAGACCTTGGCGGGCACGACCGCCGATTCGTTGCCGGGCTTGACGTCGGTGCGCCGGCTGTTCACCTTGCCGGTTTCGGCCCAGACGGCCTGGGCTTGCGTGGTGAGCATCCAGTTGACGAACAGCCGGGCGGCGTTCGGGTTGGGCGCCCGGTTCATCAACATGATGTTGCCCCACTTCGACAGAATCGTGCCGCGCGGATCCTGCACCAGCACCACGTTCTTGCCGATGCCTTGCGCCTGATAGCCGTTCAGCGTGGCCGAGTCGACGCCGATCGCGATCGGATAGGTGCCGCGAACGATCCAGTCCACCACCTGCTTCGGCGACTCCGACAGCACAAGCTGCTGGTTCTTCAGCAGTTGGCAGGCCTTGTCTTCACCGAGCACGGCCACCAGTTGCCGGAAGGTGGTCGACCCCGGGCCGCGTGCGCGCGGGTCGAGAATGGCGATCCGGCCGCGCCATTTCTCGTCGAGCAATTGCTCATAGCCGAAGCCGGCGCCGACCGCATCGCGATTGACGAACATGCCGCCGGCCAGGTCGGCGGCGAACGCATAGACGTAGCGCTGCTCCTTGTCCATGAAGCCCGCCGCAAAGCCACCGGCCCATTGCGCGTTGTCACGCGCACGCGGATCCACCACGACGGGTTCCAGCGGGTCGAACCAGCCGGCCGGGATCTGCCGGGCGAACGTGGTGGAGCTGACCCCGGTGATGAGAATGTCCCAGACGTATTTGCCGGCGGCGCGCTCGGTCGAGATGCGCGGCTCATAGGCCTGTGGCGGCATGCCGGAGAACTCCACCTTGATGCCCGGGTAGGCCGCCTCGAAACGCATGACGGCGTCGCGATGCGCCTGTACCGGCGGCCCGGCCACCACCACCCGCCCTTCGGCCTGCGCGGCCTTGACGAGCGAAGCGAGCTCGGGCGGTTCTGCGGCCGCCACCGCGCCCATACCGAACGCGGACACTGCCGCTCCCGCCAACCAGCGCTTCACGAAAGCCTTCATCTTGTCTCCGCTCCTGTCGATGGCGCGGCCCTGGCGCCGCAAAAATTTCGTTATTTTTTAGGATATCGATAGAATAGCCAGGCGTCAATCAAACCGGATCCAGGCAAAAGACCATGACCCGACCGCTCATCTGCCTCACGCTGGGTGACATGAATGGCATCGGCCCCGAAGTCGGGCTGCGTGCCGTCGAAGCGCTCGGCGATGACGCTTCGATCGTCGTCGTCGGCGACAAGCTCGTGGTGGAGCAGGCGGCAAGCCTGGTGGGGTGCCGGCGTGATCTGCACGCGTTCGATCCCGCGTCGGGCAAGGCACCGCCACCGGGACGCTTGTCGTTCATCGACACCGGCACGGGGGCCGGTCGTTCCCACACCCCGGGGCGCTCGACCCGCGAAGCCGGCATCGATACGGTCGTGGCGCAAGACATTGCTTTTGCGCTGGCTCGCAAGGGCCAGGTTCAGGCCTCGGTGATGGGCCCGGTCAATGCCGATTCGATCGCGCTGTCGGGCATGCGCAAGACGGCGATGGACCCGTCCCTGGGGTCGTTCTACCTCTTTCTGGTATCGGGCACCTTGCGGATCGCGCACCTGACCGACCACATGCCGCTGGTCGAGGTCTGCACGCGGGAAGTCAAGCAAGCGCGCGTGGCCTTGCTGCTGACCACTCTGCACCGATGCCTCAGCGCGTGGGGCATGCCGCATCCCAGAATCGCGGTGGCGGGCCTGAACCCGCACTGCCGCGGCGCGGAAGATCGCGACGAAATCGCACCGGCCGTCTCGCAGGCTCGCGCCGCGGGTATCGATGCGGTCGGCCCGATCTCACCCGACAGCGTCTTCAGAGAATGCATCGACGGCCGCTTCGACGCCGTCGCGGCGATGTATCACGATCAAGGGCACATCGCGTTGAAGAGCTGGGGATTTTCCGCCGGCACCACGGTATTCATGGGATTGCCTTTTCTGCACCTGACCGTGGCACATGGCAGCGCCTACGACATCGCCGGGCAAGGCAAGGCGGATGCGGCGCCGATGATCGCCGCGCTGAAGCTGGCCGATGCGCTAGCTGCGGGAAGAGGATTCGGCGAAGTGTCGTAGTGGGAGGGGCGCGCGGCCGCAGTTCTCGGCCATGGCACGCGATGACAGCCACAACGTGGGCTCACTTGCCCTTTTTGGCAAGCTGTCCTCGAGCAGCATCGAGCTTGTGCTGCAATCTCGCCACTACCTCGTCGGCGTCGACGTACTGCTCCCTTCGGCTAGCTTCATCGCGTGAGTGCAGCCCCCGTTCGGTCGATTCCGCCTGGATGCGGCGTCGCTTGACGGCCCCCTCCCCCCGATCCGCCATCAACTCGGTGATCACCCGCCGCAGCCAGCGGCTGCCCGGATCATGGTGATACCGCTCATGCCAATGCTGCTTGACCTGGTAATGCGGCAGCTCGAAAGGCACGGCAAAGGCGCGCAACGCGCCCCGGCCCTTGAGCACCTCGGCCAGCCGCTCGGGAATGGTGATCACCAGTGCGGTGTGCTCCACGACCAGCGCCGCGCCGATGAAGTTCGGGATCTTCAGCGCCACCTTGCGCCGGATGCCGCGGCGCTCGATGACCTGGTCGATCAGTAGCGGAGCCGAGCCCGACGAGCTGATGACCGCGTGATCTTCGCGTTCGAACTGGGCCAGCGTCAGCGACTTGCGGATGCGCGGATGCCGGGCGCTGACCAGGCAGACGAAAGCCTGGTCGAACAGCACGTTCTGGTAGAAGCCCGCCTCCAGTTGCGGCATGAAACCCAGCGCCAGGTCGGCTTCGCCGCTTTCGAGCTGGCGTCCGATGTCATGCGTCAGCGGCAGGATCTCGATGTGATCTGCGGCGCCGATTCGCGCAGCCGTTCCCACAGGCGCGGCAGCAGCACGAGCTGGCTGATGTCGGTCATGCACACGCGAAAGGTCCGGCGCGAGGCGGCGGGGTCGAAGCCATGGCTGTGGCCCAGCACCGTGCCCAGCGCGGCCAGCGCGTCACGCACCGGGCGCACCAGCCCTTCGCCGAACGGCGTCGGCTCCATGCCGGCCGAGGTGCGCACGAACAGGGGGTCGCCGAAATGCCGGCGCAGCTTGGCCAGCGCCACGCTGACGGCGGGTTGGCTCAGGTCCAGTACCTGGGCGGCACCCGAGACGCTGCGGGTCTTGTAGATCTCGTCGAAAACCGACAGCAGGCGCAGGTCGATATCGTCCATTCCGATCGCATTATTCGAATTCGTAATCGAGAGTATCAGAGTCGATGCATTGTCAGGATAAACCGGCTTACCTACGATCAGCGCCAAGCCCTATCCGCTTCGAAAGGATGCTCACCATGCACGAACTCGGCCGCCTGGACGAACTGCCGCAGGAATACCGCGACGCCCTCAGCGCCCGCAACCTAGTGCCGCTGTGGCCCAGCCTGCGGGCCGTGCTGCCTCCGGGCAAGCCGCAGGCGCGCACGCGCCCCACCTATTGGAACTATCAGGATCTGCGTCCGCTGCTGCTGCGCGCCGGCGAGCTCACGCCGATGGAGAAAGCCGAGCGCCGCGTGCTGGTGCTGGCCAATCCCGGCCACGGACTGGAAAAGATGCAGGCCAGCGCCGCCATCTACCTGGGCATGCAACTGCTGCTGCCGGGCGAATGGGCACCGGCGCACCGGCATACGCCCAACGCAGTGCGAATGATCGTGGAAGGCGAAGGCGCCTACACCACCGTCAACGGTGAGAAATGCGCGATGCAGCGCGGTGACCTGATCCTGACGCCGACCGGACATTGGCACGAGCATGGCCACGAAGGCGAGAAGCCGGTGGTGTGGCTCGACGTGCTCGATCTGCCGCTGGTCTACTACATGGAAGCCTCGTACGTGATCGAAGGCCGGCCGCAAACGGTGCAGGCCGATTCGGCCGAACGCGCCTATCGGCGCGGCGGCGTGGTGCCCTCGCCGGTGTTCGAACGCAGCCGTCAGTCGCATCCATTGCTGCGTTATCCGTGGGCCGAGGTACGCGCGGCGCTACAGGCGCTGGCCCAATCGCAGCCGGACGTCGAGGCCGTGCAGGTCGCCTACGTGAACCCCGAAACGGGCGCCGACTGTATGGCCATCCTGGGCTATTCGGCGCTGATGTTGCGCCCCGACGAAACGCTGACCTTGCCGGCGCGTTCGTGCGCGGCGGTGTTCCACCAGATCAAGGGCCGGGCCACGGTTCGGATCGCGGACCAGGTCTTCGAATTGGACGATGCAGACACTTGCTGCGCACCCGGCTATACGCCGGTGACGCTGGCCAACCGCTCACGCACCGAGCCCGCGTTCCTGTTCATCGCTGACGAGGCTCCGCTGCACAAGAAGCTGGGCATCTATGAAGTCTGCACCGAGGAGAAGCGGTGATGACGCAACGACTGCCCGTGATCGTTGCCGGCGGCGGCATCGGCGGACTGGCCGCCGCCCTGGCCCTGGTGCGGCAAGGTTTTCAGGTGAAGGTACTGGAACAGGCGCACGTCATCGGCGAGATCGGCGCCGGCATCCAGCTCGGCCCCAATGCCTTTCATGCCTTCGACGCGCTGGGCGTGGGCGACAAGGCGCGCGGCCGCGCCGTGTACACCGATTACATGGTGATGCATGACGCCATCGATGAATCGCTGGTGGGCCGTATCGAAACCAACGACGCATTTCGCCGACGCTTCAACAATCCCTATGCGGTGATCCATCGCGTGGACGTGCACACCTCGCTGCTGGAAGGCGCGCAGGAAACCGGGCAGGTCGAGTTCCATACCGATACGCGCCTGGTCGACGTCGAGCAGGACGGCGACAGCGTCATCGCCATCGATCAGAATGGCCGGCGTTGGCAGGGCCAGGCGCTGATCGGCGCCGACGGCGCCAAGAGCGTGCTGCGCGCGCAATACGTCAACGACCCGCCGCGCGTCACCGGCCACGTGGTCTACCGCGCGGTGGTCGACAAGGCCGATTTCCCCGAAGACCTGAAGTGGAACGCCGCCAGCCTGTGGGCCGGCCCGAAGTGCCATCTGGTGCACTATCCGCTGCGCGGCGGCGAGCAATACAACGTGGTCGTCACCTTCCACAGCCGCCAGCCGGAAGAATGGGGCGTGACCGACGGCAGCAAGGAAGAGGTGCAGAGCTACTTC
Organism: Burkholderiales bacterium; assembly: GCA_017307915.1. Lineage (GTDB taxonomy): Bacteria > Pseudomonadota > Gammaproteobacteria > Burkholderiales > Burkholderiaceae_E > Zeimonas. The sequence continues at coordinate 47,241 of JAFKGG010000374.1, forward strand.
CAGGGCATCGCGCCCCGGCCGCGGCGCCTGATCGACCTGCCCAAGAGCTGGCGGCGCTGGGCCACGGCCGATCGCGAGCCGATCGACACCTGGGTATTCGGGCGCGCCACCATTCTGGGTGATGCGGCGCACCCCACCACGCAGTACATGGCCCAGGGCGCGTGCATGGCGATGGAAGACGCGGTGACGCTAGGCGAGGCACTGCGCGTTCACAACAATGACTGGGACAAGGCGCTGGCGCTGTACCAGCGCTCGCGCGTGGCGCGCACCGCACGCATCGTGCTGTCGGGCCGCGAGATGGGGCGCCTGTATCACGCCACGGGCGTGGAACGCCTGGTGCGCAAT
>JAFKGG010000254.1 GCA_017307915.1 Burkholderiales bacterium
GGCACGAAGTGCGGCTCGATCAGCGCGCCGATATCGTGCGCCGTATAGACCTGCACGGCGGTGGCAGCGCGCCAGTTGGCGCTCAGCGCGAGCGTGCGCTGTTCGACCAGGTCGAGCACGAAGCCGACCTTGCGCGACAGGCCCTGCGCCGATGCATCGCCGTAAGCGATGATGCCGTCTGGATAGCGGGTGCCATCGGGCCATTCGGCCGCACCCGCCAGCACGTAGTTGCGCGGGCCGGGCGCGTCGGCCGCGTGGTCGGAAGTGGTCAGCAGGCCAGTGTGCACGGCGCCGGTCGGCACCGTGTAGCAGAACGCATGGAACGAAGGCTGCGGCGGCGGTTCATAGACCGGGCACACGTTGCTGCGCGTGACCGGGTTGATGTCATTGCGGTACAGGCCCCAGCGCTTGAGCGTCGACACGTAGCCGACGTTGAAATCGCTGAAGCCGCCGACGCTGAACGGCGCCGGCGAGCGCAGCTCGGCAGCGCACAGCGCCGTCAGCGGCCGATGCCGTTCGCGCAGGTGCGCGGCGATCGCCTCGAAGCCCTCGGTCACCGGCAGCGGCCGTGCGAAACGCGCGCGCACGATCTCGAAGCCGGGCAGCGCCACGATACCGCAGGAAAATGGCTGGCCGCCCGGCAGGAACGCATAGTCGTTGCCCGGAGCGTGCATCAGACTCGAAGGGCGATCGGCTGCGATGGGGTGCGTCATGCGGGGCTCCGTGCTCGGGCTGGCGGTGTCGGCTCGACTATGCGGGAGCTGGCCGCCGCGCGCAACCGCAGCCCAACGCAATGTTGAGGAATGTCAGGTGTGAAAAAGCCGGCGCGCGTGGAGCCACGCGCGGCGCGCTCAGAGCTTGCTGTTGCCCAGCAGCAAACGGCGCAGCGTGTCGCGCAAGGGATCGGCTGGCGCAGTGGGGCCGACGCAGAGCTGCTGGCGTGCGAACTCGCGGCTGTCGGCGTTGTGCATGTCGATCTCGCGAACTACCTGGCCGCCTTCGTAGACGAAGGCCACGTCAGCCAGCTCGATCACGTCTTCGACGTCGTGCGTGATCATCAGCACCGGAATGTTCCATTGCCGGCGCACCTGCGCCAGCTCGCGGCGCAGCGACTGGCGCAACATCGGGTTCAGCGAGGCGAAGGGTTCATCGAGCAGCAGCACCTGCGGTTCGCAGGCCAGCGCGCGCGCCAGCGCGACGCGCTGCTGCTGGCCGCCCGACAGCGTGGCGGGGCGGCTGTCGGCCAGCGCGGTGAGATCGAAGCTTTCCAGCAGTGCGGCGACGCGTTCGCGCGCCTGCGCCGACAGATAGCGGCGATGCCAGCTCGTCAGGCCGAACGCGATGTTCTGACGCACGGTGAGGTGCGGAAACAGCGCATAGTGCTGAAACAGGTAACCGATGCGCCGCGCGGGCGGGGGCAGGTCGATGCCCTGCGCCGAATCGTAGAGCGTGCGGCCGTCGATGCGCACGTGGCCGGCACTCGGGCGCAGCAGGCCGGCGATGGCCTGCAGCGTCAGCGTCTTGCCCGAGCCCGACGGGCCGTACAAAGCTGCGAACGGCACGTCGGTGGCGAAACGAACCGCCAGATCGAAGCGACGGCGCGCGTCGGCGACCGTCAGCTTCAAATCGACGTCGATCATGGTTTGCCGAAACCGTAGCGGGCGAGAATTTCCTGCGCCGGGGCGCCGGTCAAGAACTGCACGAATTCGCCGGCCAGCGCCTTCTGCTTGCTGTCGGCGACGACCGCGACTGGATACGAAACCGGCGCGTGGCCGCTGGGCGTCAGCACGATCTTCACCTTGTCGCGCATGATCGCCGCGTCGGTGCTGTAGACGAAACCGGCTTCGGCTTCGCCGCGGCTCACGTAGTCGAGCACTTGCCTGACGCTGTCGGCTTGCACGAACTTGGGTTCCAGCGTGCTCCACAGATTGCTGGCGTCGAGCACCTGCTTGGTATAGCGGCCGACCGGCACGGTGGCGACCTTGCCGATGGCGATGCGCTTGACCGACGCGCCGGTCAGATCCTGCAACGACTTCACGCCGACGCCTTCCTTGATCGGCTCGATCAGTACCAGGCTATTGGTGACGAAGTTGCGACGCGTGCCGGTGTCGATCAGCTTCTGTTCGACCGCGCGGTTCATCGTTTCCTGGTCGGCACTGGCGAACACGTCGACCGGCGCGCCTTGCGACATCTGCTGCAACAGTACGCCCGAGGCCGCGAAGTTCAGGCGCAGCGTGGTGCCGGGTTTGTCGGCCTCGAACTTGGCGGCGAGCTCTTTGAAGGCGTTGGTCAAGCTGGCCGCGGCCGAGATGGTCAATTGCTGTGCGGCGGCGGCGCCGGGCAGCGCGATGGCAATCAACAGCGGCAGCACACGGGATAGGCGCATGGTGGACTCCTTATAGCGTCAACGAAGGGAAAAGAAGCGGTTCGACAGCACCAGCACGGTGATCGACAGCAGCGAGGTGACGATCACCAGCACCAGCGCCAGATCGTCATGGCCGGCCTGCACGGCGTCATAGATCGCCATCGACAGCGTTTGCGTCTGTTGCGGAATGGAGCCGGCCACCATCAGCGAGGCGCCGAATTCGCCCATTGCACGCGCGAATGCCAGCAGCGTGCCGGCCAGAATGCCGGGCCAGGCCAGCGGCAGCGTGACGCGCAGAAACACCGACAGCGGCGACTGCCGCAGTGTGCTGGCGGCGGCTTCGAGCGAGCGGTCGACGCCGGCGAAGGCGGCACTGGCCGATTTGAGCACCAGCGGCAGTGCCACCACGGCCGAGGCGACGACGGCACCGTGCCAGCTGAAGATGATCGTGTAGTCGAAGTGTTCGCGCAGCCAGTTGCCCAAGGGACTGCGCCGCCCCGCGACGACCAGAATCCCGTAGCCGATGACGGTGGGCGGCAGCACCAGCGGCAGCATGAACAGCGACTCGAGCACGTTGCTGCCGAAAAACTGCTTGCGCCCGAACACCCAGCCGAGCATCACGCCGACCACCAGGGCTACCACGGTCGCCAGGCCGGCTACCTTCAGTGAAAGTACGAGTGGGGACCAGTCGATCTCGGCCAGCATGCGGGTGACGTAATATTCTCATGGATACGACGGCATTGTGGCATATCACGCCGGAGGTGAGTTGTGCCGCTCGCCGGCAGCGATGCGGACGGCGAGTGATGCGGCCGGCAAGCGTCGCTGCCCGCAGCCGCGTCTCGGCGTCAAGCCATTCGATCGTCGGCGCGGGTCTGCGCCACCTGATCCACGCGCGCCGCGAACCAGCCGATCCGCTCGGTGCTGCGCACGTCGAAGCGCGGCACGTAGGGCTTGATGTCGAGCACCGGCGTCTGATCGAGCATGTCGTTGCCGCTGAAATGCAGCACGCGCCCCTGCACCGATTCCAGCCGCACGATCGACAGGCCGATGCGGTTCGGCCGCGCCGGCGCGCGCGTAGCGAACACGCCGTGGCTGTGGTCATCGAGAAAAGGCACCACTTCGAGTTTCTCGTGCGGGCAGCGGTGCAAGTGCGTGAGCAGGATCAGGTACTCGAAGCCCTCGATGTCCTTCAGGCCGGCGGCAAACTCGGCGAACACTTCGAGCCGGGCGCTTTCTTGCGGTGCACCAGCGCTCTGGATCGGCATACCTTGCGGATCGGTGAAGCGGCTGTGGATCACGCCGATCGGGCGGCTGACGACAGTGGCCGCCGGGCTGGTGCCGTCGGTGCCGGTCATGGGAGGCGTGGGGGTCGGTTCGGTGTTCATGTGCGTCATCAGGGGGCCAGCAAGCGCGTCAGCGCGGCGATGTCGGCGGCAGCGGCCAGCCGGGCAGTGCTTTCGATCGCGCGATAGCGCTTGACCAGCTCTTCACCGACCGGCGTGAGCGCCGTGCCGCCGCCGTGCGCGCCGCCGGTGGCGGTGTTCACGGCCGGCGAGTGCAGCGCGCGGTTCATCTCGTCGATCAGCACCCAGGCGCGCCGATACGACATGCCCAGTTGCCGCGCGGCAGCCGAGATCGAGCCGGCCTCGGCGACTGCTTCGAGCAAGGCGATCTTGCCCGGGCCGATGGCGATGCCCTCGTCGCGATACACGCGCATGCGGAACTGCACTTTGGTTTTCATGCTCGAGGCCATTCGAATCGATGCTGCAAGCGTAAACCATTCGCCAGTAGTGGCGGCTGGCCATTGGCGCACTGCGGCAACGCCTTGCCTCAGAGCTTCGGTGGGCATCGGGATATCCGGACTTTCTCTTGCACCTGCTTCGTTATGTCACAATGAATATAACGAAGCAAGAACGCCATCCACGAAGCCAAAGAAGGAGGAAGTGAACATGCATCGATCATTACGTTGGTTTGCCGGCGCCGCCGCCGCGGCTCTGTTGCTGGCCGGCTGTGGCAGCGGCGATGACGATCCGGTCGTACTCAGACTGGCCGGCGCGGTCGATCGTCCGGGTGAATACCGGCTCGACGACGTGGCGCGCGGCACTCCGGTCACGCAAAGCGTCAGCTACATCAGCGGCAACGGCAGCCAGTCGCGCACCTATACCGGCACCACGCTGTGGCAACTGCTCAGCGACGCCGGCATCCAGTTGAACTCGGCCAACCGCAACGACGTACTCAATCGCTACGTGCTGGCCACCGCGCCCGACGGCTACCGGGTCGTGTTCTCGCTCGGCGAGATCAACCCCGACTACGGCAACAAGGCGAGCCTGGTGGCCTATGCCGAGACCGTCAACGGCGCTTCGGTGTCGCTGTCGGACACCGACGGCCCGCTGCGCGTCACCGCGCCGGGCGACGTGCGCGGCGGCCGCTACGTGTCGATGCTGGACCGGCTCGAAGTGCGCAGTTCCGGCTCGACGCTGGCGGGCATCGGCGGTGGCGTATCGCCCACGTTCAGCGTGTCGGGCGCCGTCGAGCGCCCGGTGACGCTGGATCTGGCGGCGCTGCAGGCCATGCCGGCGGTCACGCAGGACGTCAACGGCAGTATCTATACCGGCGTCAGCCTGTGGACGCTGCTGAACACCGAGGCCGGCATCAAGACCGATCCCGCGACCACGCACAACCCGATGTTGTCGATGTACGCAGTGGCCACCGGCAGCGACGGTTACAAGACGGTCGTCACCTTGGGTGAGATCCACCCCAATTTCGGCAACAAGCCGGCGATGATTGCCTACAGCGTCAATGGCGAACTGCTCGACCGCAATGGCATGGCGCGCCTGGTGATGCCCGGCGACGTGCGCAACGGCCGTTTCGTTTCCAACCTGGTCGGCATCGAAGTGATGCAGGCGGCAGGGCCGACGCCCTGAGGCGGGCCCCTGACAGCGGAGCGCTCTGAAGCGGCCCGTTGCAGGCCGCGCGCGGGGTGATGCCACCACCCCGCGCGCGCTTCACCCGATCGGCGTATCGCGAGCGGCCCACCGTGCCGCCGAATTGTGTAAGGTTGGCGTTCGGCGCTTGCGCCCGATCGCTCACCCATTCGCAATGGATACTCCGATGGCCATTCCCCAATCGATGAAATTTTGTGCCCACGGCGCCGGTGGCGCGCCGTCGGTGATCACGCTGGCCGACACCCCGGTGCCGCGGCCCGCCGCCGGCGAAGTGCTGATCCGCGTCGCCTACGCGGGCGTGAACCGTCCCGACGTGGCGCAACGGCAGGGCACTTATCCGCCGCCGCGCGATGCCTCGCCGATCCTCGGGCTGGAAGTCGCCGGCGAGGTGGTGGAACTGGGCGAGGGCGTCGAGCGCTGGCGGGTGGGCGACGCAGTATGCGCGCTGACCAATGGCGGCGGCTATGCCGAATACGTCGCAGTGGCCGCCGGCCAGGTGCTGCCGGTGCCGCGCGGCCTGTCGCTGCTGCAGGCGGCGGCCTTGCCGGAAAACTTCTTCACCGTGTGGACCAACGTGTTCGAGCGCGGCCGCCTGGCCGAGGGCGAGAGCTTTCTGGTACACGGCGGCTCGTCGGGCATCGGTCTGACCGCCATTCAACTGGCGCATGCGCGCGGCGCCACCGTCTACACCACCGTGGGCAATCGCGACAAGGCGCAGGTCTGCGAACGGCTGGGCGCCAAGGCGGCGATCGATTACCGCCAGGAAGATTTCGTCGAGCGCATCATGGCGTTGACCGGCAAGCGCGGCGTCGACGTGGTTCTCGACATGGTCGGCGGCGACTACGTGGCGCGCAACCTGAAGGTGCTCGCCGTCGACGGGCGGCTGGTACAGATCGCCTTCCTGCACGGCGCGCGCGTCGAACTCGACATCGCGCCGATCATGGTCAAGCGGCTGAGCTTCACCGGCTCGACGCTGCGGCCGCGCAGCCCGGCCGACAAGGCGCACATGGCCACGCAATTGCAGCAGCAGGTCTGGCCGCTGCTGGAAGCCGGCCGTGTGCAGCCGGTGATCCACGAAGTGTTCGAACTGGCCGACGCAGCGCGCGCGCACGAACTGATGGAGTCGTCGCGCCACATCGGCAAGATCATGTTGAAGGTGGCGGGCGGCTAGCTGAGGGCGGCCAGCCGCGGGCGTTAGCTGAGGGCACCAGCCGCCGGCGGCTAAACGCCGCGCCGGCCGGACGTGCG
>JAFKGG010000255.1 GCA_017307915.1 Burkholderiales bacterium
CCGGTCGCTCGAAGCCGCGACAAGTATTGTGGCCAAGCATCTTCGGTTCGCTTCGCCTCTTCCGCCGAAACATCGTTATGCATCAAGAGAATGTATTCCTTCATTTTTCCCCCTGGTGATCGATTTGATGTTGGGCAGCATTCGGCTTGAGGCCCATGTTGAAGCGGCCCACACACTTCATGCTGCATGACCGGGCAGAATCACGCGCACCGCCAGCCCTGGGCGCGCATTGCGCACCGTGAAGCTGCCGCCGTGCGCCTGTGCCACCAGCCGGCACAGATACAGCCCCAGGCCCACGCCGCCGGCGTGGCGCGAACGGGCTTTGTCGGGGCGATAGAAGGCTTCGGCCAATCGAGCCAGTTGCTCATCAGAAACGCCGGGGCCGTAGTCGCGCACCTCGATCTGCACGCCCTGCCCTGGCCCGTCGGCTGCGCTCAGCTGCACTTGCGGCGGCTGCGGCGCGCCAGCGCCGTGGCGCAGCGCGTTGTCGAGCAGATTGCGCAGCAGCAAGCGTACACGCGCGGCATCCAGCGATAGCATCGGCAGATCATGCGCGACCTGCAATGTGATCGTGCCCGCCACCGGATGCCGTGTCTGCAGCTCGGCAATGACTTCGCGCGCCAACGCCTCGATCTGCACGGGCTCGCGTTGCAGGGCCGCGTGCCGCGTGGCCAGGCGCTCGCTTTCGAGCAGATCGGTGATGAGCCCGGCCATCTCCTGCAAGTCGCGCAGCAGCGCTTCGCGCTGGGTCCGTACCTCGGAGGATTCGGGCAGCAGTTCGGCGTTCAGCCGCGCGCGCGTCAGCGGGCTGCGCAATTCGTGGCTGATGGCCAGCAGCAGCGCGCGCTTGGCTTCGAGCATCTGGTGGATGTCGCGCCCCATCGCATTGATGGTGGCGGCGAGCTGGCCGAGTTCGTCGGGTTTGTGGGCATGGCGCACCGGAATCGGCTGCTCGAACTCGCCGGCCCCGAAACGCTGCGCGCCCGCGCGGATATCGGCCAGCGGCCGCAGCAGGCGCCGCACGAACAGGAAGGCTGCCAGGGTCAGCAGCAACAGGCCGGTCAGCACGTAGCCGACCAGGCGCGGGCGGCGTTCGAGCGCCAGCGCATCCAGACCGAACTCGATGCGGTGACCATCAGCGGTATCGCGACTGAGCAGACGCGACCATGACTCGGTACCGTCGTGCAAGCCACCTCCATCGCGGATGGTGCTTCTCTCGCGGCTGCCCTGCCCGTCGAGGCTAGCGCGCCCCGGCCCGAACCTGTCGTGCCGCTCGGCCGGTGGCTGCTCGGGGTGCGACTTCCAGTTGACCTGCGGCCCCTCGATACGCACCGTGATCGGCAGCCGCGACACGAGCGCACTGGCGCGCTCGATACTGGGCGGCTGACCGGGCGGAGCAATGTCGTCGGCCAGGTGACTCACGTAGTCGGAAAGCAGCGGCCTGGCGGCCTCGCGCCAACCCACCGAGAACGCCTTCTGCGCACCGCTGACGAACACGAAGGTCACGCCCATCGCAAGCAGCAGGAACACCAGCACCAGCCGCAACTGGATCGAGTAACCCAGTGCACGACGCGCGCGACGATGCCAGGCGGCACGGGCGCCGTCCGCGGGTTTACGGTGCCCAGTGTCGGCGGGTGGCGTCGCACCTTCGTCGGCGGCACGAAGCCCTGTCTCGTTGCCCGGCTTCGCCGTGTTCATACCGGCAGGCGGCGCAGCGCCAGCGAATAGCCGGCGTTGCGCAGCGTCTTGATGCAGTCCAGCGGCTCGAGCTTCTTGCGCAGCCGGCTGACCACGATGTCGACCGCGCGCGTGTAGAGCTCGGCCTCCTGGCCGCGCAGCCGGTTGAGGATGTCGTCGCGACTGAACACCCGGCCCGGTTCACGGGCCAGCAGCAGCAACAGCTCGTATTCGGTGCCGGTCAGCTCCACCGGCTGGCCCTGCCGCGTAACGCTGCGGCGAACCGGATCGATGGTCAGCCCTTCGAAATGCAGCGACTGGACGGCGACGGCCGGATCGGCAGGTACGGGCGCGGCCACGCGCCGGCGCAGCACGGTGTGGATGCGTGCCACCAGCTCGCGTGGCTCGAAGGGCTTGGGCAGGTAGTCGTCGGCGCCGAGCTCCAGGCCGACCACGCGATCGGTCAGCTCGCCGCGCGCGGTCAGCATGATGATCGGGATGTCGCTTTCCTTGCGGATCGTGCGGCACAGCTCGAAGCCGTCCATCTCGGGCAGCATGACGTCGAGGATGACCGCCTCGAAGCCGCCGCCGCGCAGCCGGCGCAAGCCCTCGCTCGGCAGCGTGGCATGCGCCAGCGCCAGCTCGAAGCGCTGGAAGTACGTGGCCAGCGGCGGGCCGAGTTGTTCATCGTCGTCGATCAGCAGAATTTGGTGCATGCCCTATTCTCACCCGACCACGCCCTGCAGTGCTCGGACCGGCCGCATACACCGGCAGCGGCTGCCGTCAGCGGCCCGCGACGGTGTTTTGGGGCGCGGTCCATCCGAGGGGCCGCGCCCCGCGCTCAACCGCGGCTCCGGCCCCACCAGCCGCCATGGCGGCGATCCAGCCAGCCGCGCAACTGCTTCTGCTGATCTGGGTTCAGACCATCATAGAAGTCGGCCAGCGCGGCCGTCACCTTCGGCGCGCCGCCCTGTACCGCCTGCGTCTTTTCATCCAGCAGCGCCTGGGCGCGGGCCCGGTCGAATTTCTCGCCGGCGATCAGCGCCTTGAAGTCGGCGCGCGGATCGCTGCCCGGCCCGCGCACGGCCTTGCGCAGCGCGCTGATTTCATCCGACAGCAGCGCCAGCTTCTGCTTCTGCGCCTGGTCGAGATCGAGCTTGTGGCTGACCTTCTCGACCACCTTGGCGCGCATCTCGGCAGCGCGCTCGGGGCTCCAGTCGCCGGGATGGCCGCGTGATCCGCAGGCGGCAAGGCCGCCCGCCAGCACGGTGGCGCCCAGGGCGCCGATGAGGGTTCGCTTGATCCACGGTTTCATGATGGGGCCTTTCTTGGGCACGGTGTTGAACATGTCCATCATCGTGCCCGCGGCCCGGCCGCAGATCTTCTCGGTGCAGTCGCGTTTCGTTTTGTTTTGTTTCGATTGTTTCAGCTTCGTTGCAGCACGCTCTCAGGCGCTGCGCAAACGCGCCATCCGTACCAGCAAGATCGCCGTCAGCGGTGCAATCAGTGCGATCGCCGCCGACACCAGCATCAGCTCACCGAGCTGGCTGTAATCCGCCGGCACGGTGACGGCACGCGTTAGCGGATCGCGCACCTCGCGCGTCACGGTAAACCACTGGTTCAGATACTTGGTGCCCAGCTGCGACGCCGACAGCGCCAGATTGGTGAATGAGGCCATCACGGCAAAGTAGGTGGCCTTCAGCTTCTCAGGGGCTGAATTGGCGATCCAGGCCAGCATCGGCACCATCGCGATCTGGCCCAGCGGCGATTCGAGCGCGGTGTTGGCCAGCGCGATGAAACGTGCATCGACGATGCCGCCGGTGTGCGCGGCCGTCCACTGGTGCAGACCGTAGAACATGCCGATGATCGGCGTGGTGAGCAGTACGCCGGCCACCGTCAGCACGCCGACCACGTAATAGATCGAACGCTCGGCCATGAAGCGGCGGAACAGGAACAAGCCGGCCAGCGTCAGCACGTTGCCGAGCATATCGAGCACCGACAGAAACTGCTGATCGAAACCCAGCCCGTCGATCAGCCACCAGGTCTGGCCGGCCCCGGGCAGCGGCAGCGCGCGGAACACGAAGATGACGATTGCCGTGCCCAGCAGCGTGGCGCGCGCATCGGGTTGCAGCTCGCGCAGCAGCCGCCACATCATCGTGCCGATGATCGCCATCGACAGCGCAAAGATCAGCTCCTCGGCAAACGGCACGCCGTTCAGGCCAACCGTTACCGACACCAGCGCGAACGCCAGGCCGCCCCCCAGAATCCACAGATTGACTGCCGGCCGCTCGACGTGCACGGCCAGCCGCGCGTCGACCTCGGCTACCGGTAAACCTTGTTCGAGCAAGCGCTGCCGCTCGCGGCGGCGCAGCCAGCCGGCGAACAGCACGCCGGCCACCGACACCAGCGGAATGATCAAGGCCAGCTCGTAGATCAGTACGTAGACCGAAATGCGTTCGTTTTCAGGCAGCGCCTGCACACCGCCGAGCAGCAGCACGTTGAGCAGCGCCACCAGCACGGCGCCACCGATGATCGCCACGCGGCCGAGCGTCTGCATGGTCGTGTGCATGGTGCGGCGGCGCTCTTCGGGCAAGCGCTCGCCGTTCTCGTCGTGCGAGGGCACGGCCTCGACCGTCATCGCGTCGGCCACCACGTCTTGCGTCACGTAGCCGATCGGCGCCAGCAGCGCGGCCAGCACGTACCAGGCTTCGGCGCTCATCACGGTACGCATCGCCGCCGGATCGGCAAGCAGCCCGACCATGATCAGCAGGCTGGCCGCGATCAGCGAGGCGCCCAGGTAGACCAGCAGCGCCTTGCGCCTCCAGATCAGGTCAACGACGTGGCCCAGCGGCATCTTCAGGGCCCACGGCAGGCCGGCCCAGAAGGCCAGTGCAGCCAGGAACTCGGCCGATAGCCCGAGGTACTCCTTGACGAAGAAGGTGCCGACGATGCTGGTCAGCCCGGAGATGCCGGCGGCCATGTAGACCATCAGCGGCGGCAGATACGACAGCCGCATGTCGCGGCCCAGTGACAGGATCGTTCGGTCGAACCAATGGGCCAGGCGCAGAACGGGATTCACGATGTGGCGATCGTCCATCGAATGGGGCTCGCCATTGTGGCGCAATTATCATCACGGTCGGGCTTGCTCGGTGGCCCGCCGGCCGCACGGGCACGCCGCAGGACGAAGCAGCCTGCCCGTGCGTGCGCCGGGCAGCTCGACCGCCCACGGGCGCCCCTTTCCGTCCCTTGCCTGCTTTCTTCCGATGCCTGCGCTCGAACCCCATCCGCCACTGTCATTCGATGAATCGGGCGCGCCCCTGAGCTCGCTGTACGGCGACGTGTTCCGCAGCCGTGCCGGCGCCGGCGACGAAGCGCTCGCGGTGTTCGTCGACGGCTGCGGGCTGCGCGAGCGCTGGATGGAGGCCGCTCCGGCATTTCCGGCAGTGTTCACAGTGCTCGAGCTCGGCTTCGGGCTTGGCGTGAATTTCCTGTCGACCTTGCGCGCCTGGCGCGAATGCACGGCGCGCGGCGGCGCGGCCGCCCGCGGCATGCGGCTGCACTATGTATCGGTGGAGGCGCACCCGCTGACGGCAGACGACCTGGGTCGGGGGCTGACCGCGCTGGACCTGTGGGACAAGGAAGACGACAGTCACGGCGCATACACCGCCGCGCAGCGGCTCGTCGATGACTGGCCGCTGCCCCTACCCGGTATGCACCTCATCGAATTCGGTGACGACACGGCCAGTCTGACGCTGGCCTTCGGCGATGCAGCGCAGAAGGTGCCGTCCCTGCACCTGGCGGCCGATGCGATCTACCTCGACGGTTTCGCGCCATCGCGCAACCCGCAGATGTGGGCAGCGCCACTGATGAAAGCGCTGGCGCGCCTGTCCCGGCCGGGCACGCGGCTGGCCACCTATTCGTCGGCCCAGCCGGTGCGGCAGGCGCTGCAAGAGGCCGGCTTCGAGCTCAAGGTGCTGCCGGGCCACGGCGGCAAGCGGCGCCGGCTGGTCGCTGTTTATGCGCCCCGCTGGCGCACCTTCGCCGCCCCGGCCGCAGCGCAGACCTGGCCCACGCGCGAGGCGGTGGTCGTCGGGGCCGGTCTGGCCGGGGCCGCGGTAGCGGCCGGGCTGGCCAGGCACGGTTGGCGCGTGACCGTGCTGGAACGCGCGGCGCGAGCCGGCAGCGGCGGTTCGGCGCAGCCGCTGTTGGCCGAGCACCCGCATCTGTCGCCCGATGACAATCTGCTGGCGCGCCTGAGCCGGTTTGCGCTGCTGCGCCGCCACGCCGAGCGTCGTGGCCAGGCCGGCGAGCCTTCACGCCGGCCCCGGCACGGCCACGGCGTACCCGCAGAAGGCCGGCTCGAACTGCACGCCGACGCAGCAGAGGAAGCCACCCGCGATGCAATGCTGGCGCGGCTCGGCTTTCCAGCCGAGTTCGTGCGCGCAGTGTCGCGCGAAGAGGCCTCAGACCTCGCCGGCCGGGCGCTGCCTCGCGGCGGCCTCTGGTTTGCCTGCGCCGGCATTGCCGAGCCGGCGGCGCTGATCGCCGGCTGGCTCGGCACCGCCCCCGCCCTGATCGATCTGCGCTGCGGCAGCGCGGTGGCCGAGCTGCAACGCAGCGGCGAGCGCTGGCGACTGCTGAACCCCGAAGGCAAGCTGCTGGCCGAGGCGCCGCTGGTCGTGCTCGCCAATGCCGGCGACGCCGCACGATTGGGTCAGCTG
>JAFKGG010000256.1 GCA_017307915.1 Burkholderiales bacterium
CATGATGGAACGCTCCGTGAGCCATCGTGCGCCGAGGTATCGAAGTGTGCCGCTTGGGCCACCCCTTGGTCGCCGCCACATCGCTTACGACTGGCGGACCTGATCGGGCAGAGGATGGGGTTTAATTGCGGGAAATTCCGCAAAGCTTTGAATTATAGCGTGCTTTCGGCGAGCTGATGCAGCACCCGCTCGTCTTCATCGCTGAGCCGGCCGGCGGCCCGGGCGCGCGCGATCAGGTCGGGGCGCTTGCGCCAGGTGGCGATCAGCGCCTGCTCGCGGCGCCAGCGCGCGATGCGCGCATGATGGCCCGACAGCAGCACCTCGGGCACCGGGTCGCCATCGAACAGCTCGGGCCGCGTGTAGTGCGGGCAATCGAGCAAGCCGTCGGCGAACGAATCGTGCGCGGCCGATGCGGCGTCGTTCATTGCACCGGGCAGCTGACGCACGATGGCGTCGATCAGCATCATGGCCGGCAGTTCACCACCCGAAACGACGAACTCGCCGATGGCGATTTCTTCGTCGATGCGCCGATCGAGCAGCCGCTGGTCGATCGCCTCGTAGCGGCCGGCCACCAGCACCAGGCCGGGCAGCGCCGCCAGTTCGCGTACGCGCGCATCATCGAGCGGGCGGCCCTGCGGCGACAGTGCAATCACCGGTCGCTCGGCGGGGCCGGCGGCACGCGCCGCGGCAATCGCCTCGCCCAGCGGCTGCGCCATCATCACCATGCCGGGGCCACCGCCGTAAGGACGATCGTCGATGCTGCGATAGGCATCGGTGGCGTAGTCGCGCGGGTTCCAGCACTGCAGCGCCCACAGGCCACGATCACGAGCGCGACCGGTGATGCCGAAGCGCGCCACGGCGTCGAACATCTCGGGGAAGATCGTGATGGCGTCGATGCGCATCGTCGTTCAGTAATCCAGCCCCCAGTCGACAAGGATGCGGCGCGCGCCGATGTCGACCGTGGTGATGTAGGCCGGCACGAAGGGGATCAGGCGCTCGGCCGCCTCAGCACCGCCTTGCGGGCGCACGCGCAGAATCGCGTGGGCGCCGTGATCGTCGACCTCGGCGACGACGCCGAGCGACTCACCGGCCAGGTTGACGACGGCACAGCCGACCAGATCGACCCAATAATATTCGCCGTCCGGCAGCGGCGGAAAGTCGGCGCGGCTGACCAGCACTTCGGCACCCTTGAGCGCCTGTGCCGCGTCGCGCTCGGCGACGCCCTGCAGCCGCGCAACGACGGCGCCGCTGTGGCGCCGGGCGCTGTCGACAGCGAACAGTCGCGGGCCGGTGGCGAGCGGATCGGCGATGCGGACGGCCCTGGCGGCCGGGCCAGCGGACGAGGTCGAAGCCCGGGTAGAAGCAGGACCCGCAACTCCCGCCGAAGCAGGGACGGAAGCCGCGGCGACAGGCCGCGGCAGGCCACGCAGCTGTTGCGGCCGCCGTAGCCACCAGCGACGGCTGACCGTGAGCACGGTATCGGAAACGTCGCCGAACGGCGCGATGCGCAAGGCGCCGCGCACGCCCCAGGCGTCTTCAACGCGGGCGACGACGACGGCATCGCCCGGCACGGAGGCACTGGGATCTGAGGCCGCCTGAGCCATTCTGAGCGGCTTGGCCGCATCGGACAGATCGGCTGCCTCGGCAGCAGCCGTTGCCGCTGGGCGCACGCCCGAACGAGTTCCGCGAGTAGGACGACTGCTCATCATGCCAGCCGGAAAAGGCTCATCGCTGCGACGGCGGATTCAGGCTGGGCGGCGAAAGGCCCTCATCGGCGCGGGCGCACGGGCCCGCCAGCAGCGGGCCGCGCAATCAAGCCGCAGCGGGCTGCTTGCGTGCGAATTCCTTGACCAGCCGCGCCACCGTCGGCGACAGCTCGGCGCCCTGCTTTTTCCAGTGGTCGATGCGCTCGAGTTGCAGGTTCAGACCAGCTTCCTTTTCCGAGGCGATCGGGTTGTAGTAGCCCAGCCGCTCGATGAACTGGCCATCGCGCCGGCTGTGCTTGTCGGTTGCGATGATGTGATAGAACGGACGCTTCTTGGCGCCGCCACGGGTCAGACGGATGACGACCATGCGGTAATTCCTTTGATATTCCGGTTGCTGCCGACACCGCCGACGCCGTGACGACGGCGCCAAAATCCCAGGGCGGGCGGAAAACCATAAATTATAACGTGCCGACCCTGTTGCAGCAATCAGCAGCTCGGCCCCCAGGCTGGCCAATGGCTCAGAAAAGCCCCATCTGCGGATCATCAACCCGCTGCGGCTGCGCCGATGCCGGCGCCTGGAACAGATCGCAGCGCAGGTCGAGCCGGTGCCGGTCGAGCCCGAGCTTGCGCTGCGCCATGCGAAAGCGCAAGCGGATCAGCTCGGCCCAGCCGACCTCGCCTTTCATCCGCTTGAAGAAGCGGGCATCGTTCAAGCGCTCGACGCCATCGGCCGAGCGCATGTCGGTGAGCCGCGCCAGCACGCGCTTGGCGCGCTGCGGATAGTGGGCGTTGAGCCATTCGATGAACAGCTCGCGCAGTTCCAGCGGCAGCCGCAGCACCGTATAGAAAGCACCCTGCGCGCCGGCATCGCTGGCGGCTTGCAGCAGTGATTCGATTTCAGGTTCATTCAGGAACGGAATGATCGGCCCCATCGACACGCCGACCGGAATGCCGGCTTCGCGCAGCCGCCGCACCGTTTCCAGCCGCCGCCACGGGGCGGTGGCGCGCGGTTCCAGGCGGCGCCCCAGATCGGGGTCGAGCGTGGTGATCGTCATGTAGACGGCGACCAGCCCCTGGCGCGCCATCGGCGCGAGCAGGTCGATGTCGCGTTCGATCAGCGACGACTTGGTGACGATCGTGAACGGCTGGCGGCACTCGGCCATGACCTCGATCAGCGAGCGCATGAGGCGGTAGCGGCGCTCGATCGGCTGGTACGGATCAGTGGCAGCGCCGATGTTGATCGGCTCGCAGCGGTAAATGCGCGCGGCGAGTTCGGCGCGCAGCCGCTCGGCGGCGTTGGTTTTCGCATATAGGCGGGTTTCGAAATCAAGCCCTGCCGACAGGCCCAGGTAGGTGTGGTAGGGCCGCGCGAAACAGTAGATGCAGCCGTGTTCGCAGCCGCGATAGGGGTTGATCGCCAGGTTGAACGGAATATCAGGCGACTGGTTGCGCGTGATGATCGAGCGCGCCTGCTCTTCGACGATCTCGGTACGCAGCGCCGGGGCATCGCCGTCTTCATTGAACCAGCCGTCGTCTTCGGCATGGCGGCGCAGGGCGTCGAAGCGCGTTTGCGGATTCGACACGGCACCGCGGCCATGGAGCGCGATGGGCGACACGCGGATCGGGGTTTCCAGGTCGTCGGCACCACCCGGCTCGCCAGCCCCGCCGGAGCCGCCCGAAGCAGCGCGCGAGGCACCCCCGGAAGAAGCATTCGATGCCCCACCCGACTGGCTGCCTGCACGCCCGGGCCGGCTCCCAGCGGCAGCCCGCCTGCCTGCCGCCGCAACCGATTGCCGGCGCGCTGCCAGCATGCGCTGCAAGCGCAGCAGCTCGGGCGGCTTGCTGCGGAACAATTCCGGCGTGGCGCCGCCGGGCGGCGCGGGCGCGAGCAACGGGATTGGCGCGAGGGGCGGCATGATGGGATTCCAGTCAACGATTGTTCGTTGCACCCATCATACTGTATATTAAAACAGTATCCAATAGGCCATTCGGCCGTGTCCGTCAGCAGCCCTGTTGGCAGCCCTGAAACACTTGCCGGCCAAAATTGCCGCTGTATGCTCGTTCCCAATGGAGCTCTTGCGATGAGCCCGGCCCAACGAAAACCGGCCTGACAAAACCCGATCCAACCGACCCGGCCCTAGTCATGCTCCAACCCCAACCCCCATGGCTGCGCGTCATGCTCGGCATGCTGGCCACCGTGGCAATCTCGGCCACCGGCGCGCTGGCGCTCTATCTGGTGCACCGGACGATGCCCGAGCTGCACCCGAGCTTTCAAGCGCGCGCACCGGCGCGCCACGACACGGCTGCAGCGAATCGCGCCCTGCCGCAGGCGACGGCCTCGCATGCCGCACCACCCAAGGCGCAACCCACGTCCACCGAAACTCAGCAGCGCAACGGCAATACCCGGCACCGCAGCAGCGAGACGGCGCGCGCGCCGCGCAGCTAAAAAGCAGAGACCACGAGAACGCCGCCTTGAGACCCGCACAAACGCGGCTTTGAGACGCGTGCGGACGCCGCTTCAAGATGCGGCGCCGCCCCGCACCCTCAGAACGCCGCTTCAGGCACCGCCATTACCCCCGCTGCCCCGTCAACCACCGCCGCGCGCAGTCCGCTGGCCTGCGACAGGATGTGATCGGCATGGAAGCGCGCCGTGGCGATCTTGGCTTTCAGGAATACGGCATCCTCTCCGCCCTCGCCCAGCAGCGCCTCGGCGGCCAGCGCCGCGCGCCCCATCTGCCAGCCCGACAGCACGGTGCCGGCCAGCTTCAGATACGGCACGCTGCCGGCGAATACGGCACGCACGTCGGACTTGAATGAAGCAACGACGAAACCCACCACGTCGTCAAGCGCCGCCGCGCCCTGTTCCAGGCGCTGCCCGATAGCGCACAGATCGGCATCGCCGCGCTGCGCCAGCTCGGCGGCAGTGGCGCGCACCTGCGCGATCAGCGCGCGCGCCACGGCGCCGCCGTCGCGCGCGGTCTTGCGGCCGACCAGGTCATTGGCCTGGATCGCCGTAGTGCCCTCATAGATGGTGAGAATGCGCGCATCGCGATAGAACTGCGCCGCGCCGGTTTCGTCGATGAAACCCATGCCGCCGTGCACCTGCACGCCCTGCGAAGCCACGTCGATCGACATCTCGGTGGACCAGCCCTTGACGATCGGCACCAGATATTCGTAGGCGGCCATGTTCTGCCGCCGGGTGTCTTCATCGGCACCGTGATGGGCCGCATCGCTGGCGGCCGCCGCGACGTAGGCCAGCGCGCGCGCCGCCTCGACGTGCGCGCGCATCGTCATCAGCATGCGCCGCACGTCGGGGTGATGGATGATCGTGACCGGGCCGCTGGAGCCGGCCACGTCGCGGCTTTGCACACGCTCCTTGGCATAGGCCACCGCCTTTTGATAGGCGCGCTCGGCCACCGAGATGCCCTGCATGCCCACCGCGAAGCGCGCCGCGTTCATCATGATGAACATGTACTCGAGGCCACGGTTTTCTTCGCCGATCAGGTAGCCGATCGCACCGGGCCCGACCTCGCCCTTGTCGTCGCCATAAAGCAGCACGGCAGTAGGGCTGGCCTTGATGCCCAGCTTGTGCTCGATCGACTGGCACCAGACGTCGTTGCGCTTGCCCGGCCGGCCAGCCTCGTCGATCAGAAACTTGGGCACGATGAACAGCGAGATGCCCTTGATGCCCTCGGGCGCATCCGGCGTGCGCGCCAGCACCAGATGGACGATGTTCTCGGCCATGTCGTGCTCACCGAAGGTGATGAAGATCTTCTGCCCCGAGATGCGATAGCTGCCGTCGGACTGGCGCACCGCCTTGGTACGCACCAGCGCCAGATCCGAGCCGGCCTGCGGCTCGGTGAGGTTCATCGTGCCGGTCCACTGGCCCGACAGCAGATTGGGTACGTAGCTGCGGCGCTGCTCGTCGGAGCCGGCCACCAGCAGCGCCTCGATCGCGCCGTCGGTCAGCAACGGGCACAGCGCGAACGACAGGTTGGCCGCGTTCAGCATCTCGATGCAAGGCGTGGCGATCAGCTTGGGCAGCCCCTGCCCGCCGAAGGTCGTCGGATGCTGCACGCCCTGCCAGCCGCCGTCGGCGAACTGGCGGAACGCTTCCTTGAAGCCGGGCGAAGTCGTCACTTTGCCGTCGGCCAGCGTCGACGGGTGCAGATCGCCGTCACGGTTCAGCGGCGCCAGCACGCCTTCGTTGAACTTGGCGCACTCTTCGAGCACCGCCTGCGCGGTGTCATAGCCCGCATCGTCGAAGCCCGGCAGCCGCGCGACCTCATCGATGCCGGCCAGGTGGCGGATCACGAACAGCATGTCTTTCAAAGGCGCGACATAGGACATCTCGAGTCTCCGTTTCGATGCAAAAACGGCCGATCCGTCGCCGGTTCGGCCGTTCGATGAAGGCTGGCGCCGCCACGCGCGGGCAGGCGTGCCCGCACGTCAGCGCATGACCACTGCGCTCAGCCCAGTTCCTTGACCAGCTCCGGCACCGCCGTGAACAGATCGCCCACCAAGCCGTAGTCGGCCACCCCAAAGATCGGCGCCTCCTCGTCCTTGTTGATCGCCACGATCACCTTGCTGTCCTTCATCCCCGCCAGGTGCTGGATCGCCCCGCTGATCCCCACCGCCACGTACAACTGCGGCGCCACGATCTT
>JAFKGG010000257.1 GCA_017307915.1 Burkholderiales bacterium
GGCTATGCATCGGATTTCCTGGCGCCGGCCATCGCGAAGTTCCAGGACAACTATCAGAACATCAGCTTCTCGCTGCACGTCACTGCCGCCAGCGCGGTGGTGGCCGGCATCGTCAACGGCGAGGCCGACGTCGGACTGGTGTTCAGCCTTCAGCCCAATGAAGACCTGCGCTCGGTGCTGCATCTGCACGTGCCGCTGCTGGCAGTGATGGCGCCCGGCCATCCGCTGGCGCGCCGCAAGAGCCTGTCGCTGGCCCAGCTGGCGCAGCAGCGGCTGGCCCTGCCCGACACCAGCTTCGGCGTGCGGCGGCTGATCGACCTGCAAAGCCACATATCGAAGGTGCACCTGACGCCGGCGCTGGAAGCGAACTCGCTGGCCGTGCTGCGCGGCTTCGCGCGCAACGGCGGCGGCATCACGCTGCTGTCGCAGATGTCGATCCGCCACGAGCTGGCCGCCGGCCAACTGGTGGCCGTGCCGCTCGACGACACGCTGCTGGTGCAGGGCGGCATCGACGTCTGCGTGCTGGCGCGCCGCAAGCTGCCGGTGGCAGCCTCGGCGTTCCTCGAACACCTGGTGCGGATTGGGCAACTGCCGAACTGAAGCGCAGTAACAGGCCAGGGTGCGCCGGCAGCACAGCCCTTTCAGTGTTGCAATAAAGTGAACACTGTGTGCAAAAGAAGTCGTTTGTAGCGACAGCCGGCGCTGCTTAAGCTGTACAACAGCTCTTGCACGCACCGGCACTGCCGGCCCTATCTACCCAGCGGCGCAGACCAGATGCCATCGCTTCTCGACATCCACGCCGGCGGCAGCGAAACCCTGCCGCCCTCCGATTTTCGATGGCCCGGCGGCAAACGCCTGGGCCTGTTCTTTCGCGTCGCACTGGAAGGCTGGTCGGACGAGGCCTGGCCCGGCTTCGGCCCGATGGGTAACCCGCTGCGGCCGGGCACGCCCGACCTGAACGCGCTGGGCTGGGTCGAATACGGCATACGGCGCGGCATCCATCGCATCCTGGAAGTGCTCGAACGCCAGCAGATCCGCACCAGCATGCTGGTCTGCGGCGTGCTGGCCGAACGCCACCCGCAGACGCTGCGCCGCATCGCCGACGCCGGCCACGAGATCGTCGCCCATTCGTGGGGCATGGACGTGATCCCGGCCTATCTGAACGAGCAGGACGAGCGCGACAACATTCGCCGCACCACCGAGCTGCTCGAACGCGTCTGCGGCGTGCGCCCCACCGGCTGGGTCAGCCCGCGCTCGTCGCCGAGCCCGCGCACGGCGCGCCTGCTGGCCGAGGAGGGCTACCTGTGGCACGGCGACACGATGAACGACGACCTGCCCTACCTGGTGCGTTTCGGCGCGCATGAAATCGCCGCTTTTCCCGGCGGCATGGAAATGAACGACACGCCGCACGCCATCCGCTACGGCAACGCGCCGCGCCAGATGCTGGAACTGTTCGACGACTGGCTCGACTACGTCACGCATCACGAACGCGGCGCCGTGCGCCTGAATCCCTCGATCCACGGCCACGTGTTCGGCCGCATCACCGGCATCGGCATCTTCGAACAACTGATCGAACGCGCCCGCGCACTCGACGACGGCTGGATCGGCCGCCAAGGCGACGCCATCGCCCATCTGCGCGCAACGCTGGGCCGGCCGCAGCGCTGAACGTCCTCCAGGAGCCCCTACATGACCGACATCCTTTCTTCCGCCACCACCCGCCGCGACTTCATCATCGGCGCCTCGGCGCTGGCCGCCGCCCTCGGCAGCGGCAGCGCGCAAGCCGCCGGCTTTCCCGAGCGGCCGATCCGCTTCGTCATCCCCTACCCGCCCGGCGGCTCCACCGACATCGTCGGGCGCATGGTGGCCAAGCAGATGGGCGAAGTGCTCAAGGGCTCCGTCGTGGTCGACAACAAGGGCGGCGCAGCCGGCGCGATCGGCGCAGCCGACGTGGCACGTTCGGCACCCGACGGCTATACGGTGCTGGCCAGCATCGTGACCTCGGCCGTGATCACGCCGATCACGCAGGCGCAGACGCTGGGCTATGACCCGATCGGCGCGTTCCAGCCGGTGGCCATGGTCTGCAAGCTGCCCAACGTGCTGGTCATCAACAAGGACATCCCGGCTCGCAATTTCCGCGAGTTCGCGGCCTGGGCCCGCGCCAATCCCGGACGCGTCAACTACGGCACCGGCGGCGCCGGCAGCGTCATGCACCTGACCGGCGAGCTGCTCAAGCGCGACGGCAAGTTCGACATGACGCACGTGCCCTACAAGGGCGCGGCGGCCGCGATCCAGGACATGATGGGCGGCAACGTGGCCGCCGTGCTGGACAACATCACCGGCCTGATCAGCCTGGTGCGCGCCGGCAGCGTGCGTGCCATCGGCGTGTCCACCGAACAGCGTTCGGCCGCGCTGCCCGACGTGCCCACCTTTGCCGAACAGGGTTTGCCGGGTTTTGCCAATTCGAGCTGGTTCGGCGTGTTCACGCGCGCCGGCACGCCGCCCGACGTCGTGGCGCACCTGGAAAAGGCGGTGCTGCAAGGCTGCGCGCAGCCCGATGTCGTGGCCAAGCTCAAGGATCTGGGCGCGATTCCCGATCCGATGGGCTCGCGCGCGCTGGATCAGTTCTGGAAGGCCGAGTTCAACTACTGGAAGCAGGCCATCGCGGCGGCCGGCCTGCCGCTGAACTAGGGCTGCCGGGCGCTGCGCTCGTCTCCGCGGAAACGCGACGACGAGCCGGCGCAATCAGGGCGCAAGGCGCAGCCGCGGCAGCAGCAGCTCGCGCCGCACCTGCTCGGAAAGCGCCACCGAGCGCCGCTGCCGGCGATCGATCCAGACCACCTTTACCGCCCCTTCGGCATAGACGGTGGCGGGATCGTCGGTACGCGCCATCTGGGCATAGGTCTGGAAGCTGGAGCGGCCGATCTCGCCGATGTAGTGCCGCGCCAGCACGGTGCCCGGATAACGCAGCTCGCGCAGGAACGAGCAGCGCGCATCGACGATCACCGGCCCGTGCCAGTCGGGCTCGGCGCTCAGGTCCATCGACTCGAACCAGCTGATGCGCAACTGCTCCATGTAGCGGAAATACACGGTATTGTTGACGTGGCCGACCGCGTCCATATCGCCCCAGCGGATCGGGATCTCCATTTCGAACACCAGGCGGCGCGGCGCGTCGGCGGCCGATGCGTCGGCGGTCGATACCGCGGCGGCCTGCTGCTCGCCACTCACAGCGCGAACCCGTCGTCGGCAGTGATCACTGCGCCGTTGATGAAGTTCGACTGATCCGAGGCCAGCAGCAGCACGATGCCGTCGAGATCCTCGGGCTTGCCCAGGCGCCGGCGCGGCAGCATGTTGACCAGTTTCTGGCCGGCCTCGGTCTGCCAATGATGGGCGTTGATCTCGGTTTCGATGTAACCGGGGCACACCGCGTTGATGTTGATGTTATGGCGCGCCCATTCCAGCGCCATCGCCTTGGTCATGTGCACCACTGCGGCCTTGCTCATGCAGTAGATGCCGATCTGCGCCAGCACGCGCAGCCCGGCCATCGACGCAACGTTGATGATGCGCGCCTGCCGCTGCGGCTCCTGCTTCGAACGCGCGATCATGCGGCGCGCCACTTCCTGAGCGACGAAGAATGCGCCGCGCGTATTGGTGTCGAACACGAAATCGAAGTCATCGGGCTGCACGTCGATCAGCTTCTGCGTCGTGCTGACCCCCGAGTTGTTGACCAGCACGTCGATCGGGCCGGCTTCGGCCTCGGCCTGCTCGACGGCGGCGCGGATGCTGTCGACGTCAGTGACGTCCAATGCCACCACGTGCGCATCACCGCCGCTGGCTTCGATCTCGGCGCGCAGCTCCTTCAGGCGCTCGGTGCGCCGCGACGCCAGCACCACCTGCGCGCCGTTATCGGCCAGAAGCCGCGCAAAGCGCGCGCCCAGCCCGCTCGAAGCGCCGGTGACGAGCGCCGTTTTGCCGCTCAGATCGAAGGACGTGGTCATGCCGAGATCTCCCATGCCGAAAGCCGATGTCGGTCCGATGTTAGCCGAAAGCCTTGGCGAAGCCTTGGCGAAAGCCTCGGCGAAGCCTCGGCGACAGCCTGGGGTGACTTGGCGCACGATTTGCGCCGCCCCCGTCGTTTCCGGGACAATCGCAGCCGAATTCTCCTTCCTCTCACTTCTCGGAGACTCCCGAACATGGACATCCAGCGCGATTCGATGGAGTTCGACATCGTGATCGTGGGCGGCGGCCCCGCCGGCCTAGCGGCGGCAATCCGCCTGAAGCAGCTCGCCGCCGAAAAAGGCAGCGAGCTCAGCGTCTGCGTCATCGACAAAGGCTCGGAAATCGGCGCGCACACCTTGTCGGGCGCCGTGATGGACCCGCGCGCGCTCAACGAGCTGCTGCCCGACTGGCGTGCGCTCGGCGCGCCGCTGCATACCGAAGTCAGCGAAGACCGTTTCCTGTTCCTCTCGGAGCACTCGTCGCGCCAGGTGCCGGGCTGGATGCTGCCCGACTGTTTCACCAACCACGGCAATTACGTCGTGGGCCTGGGCAACGTCGTGCGCTGGCTGGGCCAGCAGGCCGAGGCGCTGGGCGTCGAGATCTATCCGGGCTTTGCCGCCGCCGAGATCCTGTATCGCGACGATGGTTCGGTACGCGGCGTGGCCACCGGCAACATGGGCATCGGCCGCGACGGCGAACCGACCGACAACTTCCAGCCGGGCATGGAACTGCTGGCCAAGTACACGTTCTTCGCCGAAGGCGCGCGCGGGCACCTGGGCCGCCAGTTGATCGCCCGCTACAAGCTCGATGAAGGCCGCGATCCGCAGAGCTACGGCATCGGCGTGAAGGAACTGTGGGAGATCGATCCGGCCAAGTTCAAGGCCGGCCTGGTCATGCACACGGCCGGCTGGCCGCTGGACAGCGCCACCTACGGCGGCTCGTTCCTGTACCACTTCGAAGACAACAAGGTCACAGTCGGTTACGTGGTGGGGCTGAACTACCGCAATCCGTATCTGTCGCCGTTCGAGGAGTTCCAGCGCTACAAGACGCATCCGTCGATCCGGCCGTTCTTCGAAGGCGGCAAGCGCCTGTCCTATGGCGCGCGCGCGATCACCGCCGGCGGCATCAACGCGCTGCCGAAGTTCACCTTCCCGGGCGGCTGCATGATCGGCTGTGAAGCAGGCTTCCTGAATGCTTCGCGCATCAAGGGCAGCCATGCCGCGATCAAGACCGGCATGCTGGCCGCCGAGGCCGCGTTCGAGGCACTGGCCGCCGGCCGCGAAGCCGACGAACTGAACGCTTATACCGAGGCATTCCGCGCCTCATGGCTGTACGAAGAACTGCATCGGGCGCGCAACTTCAAGCCAGCGATGAGCAAGGGGCTGTGGATGGGCACGCTGCTGGTCGGCATCGACCAGGTGCTGTTCCGCGGCAAGGCGCCGTTCACGCTGCACACGAGCAAGCCCGACCACGAATACCTGCTACCGGCCGACCAGTGCCAGCCGATCAGCTATCCGAAGCCCGACGGCAAGATCAGCTTCGATCGCCTGTCATCGGTGTTCATCTCGAACACCAATCACGAAGAGAACCAGCCGGCGCACCTGACCTTGAAGAACGCGGCGATTCCAGTCGACGTGAACCTGGCGCGTTATGCCGGCCCCGAGCAGCGGTACTGTCCGGCCGGGGTGTATGAGTTCGTCAAGAACGATGATGACGGCAGCGATCGCCTGCAGATCAACGCGCAGAATTGCGTGCACTGCAAGACCTGCGACATCAAGGATCCGACGCAGAACATCGTCTGGGTGGTGCCCGAGGGTGGCGGCGGACCGAACTATTCAGGCATGTGAGCGAAACAAGCAAAACGCCCCACCGGCAGAGATTGCCGATGGGGCGTTGCCCGGTGAGGGAACCGGCCTGTTCATGAACCCCGGCCAGACCGCGCCGCGGGCTCATGCAGGCAAAGATATAGATTCAAGCGGTTCGGGTCTGCTCCGTTCTGTGTGCGGGACGCGCTTTACCGGCCCGGCTCACTGGCCGAACTGGCGCGCACGCCGCTGGCCGCCACCGCCGCCGTAGCCGCCGCGACCACCACCGCCTTCGCGATCGCCGCCACCACCGCCGTAGCCACCACCGCCACCGCCGTAGCCGCCGCCACCGCCGCCGCCATAACCACCACCACCGCCGTAGCCGCCGCCACCACCGCTGCGCGGGGGACGAGCTTCCATGGGACGTGCTTCGTTGACGACGACGCTGCGGCCGCCCAGGGGCTGGCCGTTCATGCCGTTGATGGCGGCTTGCGCCTCGGCATCGCTGCCCATCTCCACGAAGCCAAAGCCCTTGGAGCGCCCCGTATCGCGCTCC
>JAFKGG010000375.1 GCA_017307915.1 Burkholderiales bacterium
GGCGCCGCGCGGCGCATTCGATCATCCGCGCAACAAGACCGACGAACAACTGCGCGAGATCGTGGACCGCGGCGGATTCGTCGGCGTGGCCACCTATCCGCCGTTCATGAAGACCGGCGCCGACACGACCGTGGACGATTGCATGGAACTCTTCGAGTACATGATCAAGGTCTGCGGAGAAGAGAACATCGGCATCGGCACCGATGCGACGCAAGGGCATGACGACGCCTACTTCGACTGGCTGCGGCGCGACAAGGGCTATGCGCGCCGCGCCAACCCCGGCCGCGGCCGGGCGCCCGCCGTCAAGGGCATGGAGACGCTGGCCGACTATGGCCGCCTGACGCAGGCGATGGAGCGCAGAGGCTGGCGCGAGAGCCGGATCCGGCGCGTACTGGGCGAGAACTGGCTGCGCTTCCTCGCCGGCATCATCGATTGACGAAAGAGGAAGACATGTCGGACATGCGAACGGAAACGGATTCCCTGGGGGAAGTTCGATTGCCGGCGTTGGCGCTGTATGGCGCCAACACCTTGCGCGGCGCGCAGAACCTGTGCTTTTCCGGCCAGCCCCTGCATCACGAACCGGCCTTCGTCAGGGCCTTCGCGCAATGCAAGATGGCGGCCGCATTGGCCAATCGCGACCTGGGCGTCTTGTCGCCGCAGATCGCCCAGGCGATCACGACGGCCTGCGAAGAGCTGCTGAACGGGCAGCATGCGCAAGACCTGGTGGTCGACCTGATGGAGGGCTCGGGCGGCACCTCGACCAACATGAACTTCAACGAGGTGATCGCCAACCGGGCGCAGCAGCTACTGGGCGCGCGCGCGGGCGCTTACGATCTCGTGCATCCCAACGACCACGTCAATCGATCGCAGTCCACCAACGACGTCTATCCGTCGGCCATGAAGATCGCCGTGCATGCGCGGCTCGATCCCGTCGTCCGCGAACTGGATGCGCTGGCCGGCGCTTTGCTGGAAAAGGCCGCCGAGTTCGATGACGTGCTGCACCTGGGGCGCACCTGCCTGCAAGACGCGCAGCCCATGTATCTGGGGCAGGCGTTCGGCGGCTATGCCTCGTTGGCCGGCCGCCTGAAGGCCTCGCTGCAGGGCGCGCAGGCGCAGCTGCTGGACCTGCCTCTGGGCGCCACGGCCATCGGCACGGGCCTGGGCTCGAATCCGGGCTACAAGCGCGCCGTGTTCGCGCATCTGGCCAGGATCACCGGCGTGCCGTTTCGTGCGGCGCATGATCCCTTCGACGCCATGCAGAACATGGACGCTTTCTCGCGCGTTTCGGCCGAGCTGCGCACGGTGGCCACGGCGCTTGGCAAGATCGCGTCCGACCTGATTCTGCTGGGCTCGGGGCCGGCCGGCGGCATCGCCGAATTGCATCTGCCGCCGGTGCAGGCCGGTTCGTCGATCATGCCGGGCAAGATCAATCCGGTGGTGCCGATGGGCGTCGTGCAGATGGGCTTCGCGGTGATCGGCAACGACGTCTGCGTGGCGCAATGCGTGCAGGCGGGACAGCTGGAGATCAACCACTTCGAGCCCGCCGTGCTGACTCGCGTCTGCGATTCGGTGAACCTGCTCGAAAACGGCATCAGGCTGTTCCGGGAAAAATGCATCGTTGGCTTGAAGGCGGATGCGGAGCGCGGCGCGGCGCTGCTGCTCGGATCTTCCGCCATCGCCACCAGCTTCCTGCCGCAGTTCGGCTATGACACGGTGTCGGCGGTGGTCAAGGCGGCGATCCGCAATCAGCGAACCTTCCTGGCCGAGATGGAACATCAGGGGCTGATCAGCAAGGCTGATGGACAGGCGCTGGTCCGCCATGCGGCCAAGGTCGTGCCCGACGGAAACTGAAGCGGCCGGGAGAGCAGCCATGCGAATCAGGCAAGTCATCTGCGCCCGCGGCCGCGCCGGGTATCTGCATCTCGACCTGGCGGCCATCCGCGGCGGCGCGCGCGCCGATGGCGGCATCTTTCACGGCGATCCGGTCACGCCGGGCTTTCGGCGCATCGCGGAAGCGGCCGAGATCCTGTCCATCATGCTGGTGCTCGACGATGGACAGGTGGCGTTCGGCGATTGCGCGGACGTGATCTTCGCCGGCGCCGCCGGCCGCGACCGGATCTTCCGCCCGGCCGATCATGAAGCGGATGTCGCCGAACACGTGGCGCCGCTGCTGGTCGGTCGCGCGGTCGACGACTTTCGCCGCAACGCGCAGGCGCTGGATCGCTGCACCTTCGGCGGCGCCCGATTGCATACGGCGATCCGCTACGGCGTCACGCAGGCGCTGCTGCACGCGGCGGCGCTGGCCTTGCGCGTGCCGATGGCCAGGGTGCTTGGCGACCAGTACGCCTGCACGCCGGCGACCGCGCCGATTCCGCTGCTGGCGAACTGCCAGAACAACGACCTGATGCAGCTCGACCGCATGATCCTGAAGCGCGTCGAGCTGCTGCCGCACGCCTATTTCACGTCGGTGGAAAACGAGCTGGGCCTGCGCGGCGAGAAGCTGGTCGCGTGGCTGGCGGCGATCGCGCGGCGCGTTCGCGGGGTCGGCGATGCGGACTATCGTCCGCGCCTTCACATCGACGTGTACGGCACCATCGGACAGATGTGCTCGGGGCGGATCGGCGAGATCGCCGACTACATCGAACAGTTGCGGCAGGCGGCCCAGCCCTACCCGCTGTTGATCGAATCGCCGTTGATCGCCGCCACGCGCGCCGCTCAGATCGAAGCGTTCGCGACGCTGCGCGAGACACTGCGCGCCAAAGGGATCGCGGTGCCGCTGATCGCGGACGAGTGGTGCAACACGCTGGAGGACATTCGCGCGTTCAGCGCCGCCGGCGCCGCCGACTACGTGCAGGTCAAGACGCCCGATCTGGGCGGCATCAACAACAGCGTCGAAGCCGTTCTTTACTGCCGCAGCGTCGGCATGGGCGTCTGCCTGGGCGGCACGGGCAACGAGACCGACCATTCGGCGCGCATCTGCACGCACGTCGGGCTTGCGACGCAGCCCGACTTCATGCTGACCAAGCCCGGGCTAGGCGGCGATGAGGCGATCATGATCCAGTCGAACGAGATGGCGCGGACGCTGGCGCTGCTGTCGCAGGCTGCCTGAGGCCGGCTCTCCCCGGCCCAGGCCGGTCAGCTTACTCGTCGCTTGCGGTCGCCAACTCGATGTGATCGGCAGCGTGGGGCGCGAGGCGCTTGAGCGCCGGCATCAGCGTGTCTTCGACCGAGCCGAGCGCGGCCGCATAGCAGGTCTCGAACAGCTTCTCGTGCTCGCCTTCACGGTGCAGCAGATAGAGCGAACGGCCGCCATGGATGTCCGACAGCAGGTGCACCTGCACCGACGCGGCATACTGCTGCCCCTGCACCAGGCAGGTCGGCGTGGTCAGCGCCCAACCCAGCCCGGCGGCGACGGTGGCAACCACCGTATCGGCCGTATCCACTTCCAGGCGCGACAGCGCGCGTATGCCGGTGCGGCGAAGCTGCGTTTCGACCTGCGAACCCAGGTGCGATTTCGGATTGAAGCGGATCAGCGGCGTGGATGAGGCCAGCCGTTGCAGGCTCTCGCGGTTGATGTGGTGTACGCCGCTGCCGCGCGGCGTCAGGATGATGAAGCGTTCCGAGTAGATGCGCCGGTGGCCGACGCGTTCCAGGCCCTCGAAGGTGTCGGAGGTGACCGCGATGTCGAACTCGCGGGCGAACAGCTTTTCTCCGTGGTAGGGCGTGAGCCCGCTGCGCACCGCGAGCCGCACGGTCTTCTCCAGCATCCGCTTGATGAATGCCGGGCCGCAGGTGGCGGCGAACGAATCGACCAGTCCGATGGTGACTTCGGGGGCGATGCCGCGGCTGGCCTCCTGGACCTCGGAGCGCATCTGCGCGCTGTCGGAAAGCAGGATGCGCGCGCGATTGAGCAGCGTGAGCCCGGCGGCGGTCAGGTGCAGCGGGCGGTGGCTTCTGTCCAGCAGAACCGCGCCGAGGTCTTCCTCCAACTGGCGAATGCTCTGCGATACCGCTGACTGGCTGTTGCCGACGCGTTCGGCGGCGGCCGAGACGCTTCTTTCCTCGGCCACGGCCACGAACATCTGCAAGGCGTTCAGGTCGATGAACTTCGAGCGCATGGCGCGTTCCAGGTACCGGTGCCGGCGGCCGGCTAGGCCGTGCGCAGCGCCAGCCCTGGCAGGTCGAAGTTCTCGAAGCGCGTGGCCCAGTGCTGGCCCGGCTGCAGCACCTGGGCGTCGGTCAGCGTGCCGGTGGTGATCAGCGTGCCCGGCGCGATCGACTGGCCGCGCAGCGCCAGCTCGTGCATCAGGTGGGCGATCGCATGCATCGGGCCGTCGAGCGCGTTGGCGCCGCGGCCACGGCCGATCAGTTGACCGTTGCAGCGCAGTTCCAGCTCGGCGTCGGCCAGCCGGGCCAGTGCCTGGGCCGGATCGCCGCCCAGGCCGAGTGCGGCCAGCGGACGCGGCGTGCCCAGCAGCAGCGCGCCGTGCAGGCTTTGTGCGGCGAAGGCTTCGGCGGCGGCAAAGCGCCAGCCGGGGAAGGGGCTTTGCACGATCTCGATGCCGTGGGCGATCCAGGCGCTGGCGGCCAACACCGCTTCGGGGGTGGCGGCGGCCGGCGTTTCGCGCAGGCCGACGACGATTTCGGGTTCCAGCCGTGGTTCGACGAAACGGTCGATGGCGATTTCGGCCTCGCCGCCTTCAACCTTCGTCAGGGTGGTGTCCCACACCGGCCCCCAGATCGGGTGGAACACGCCATACAGGGGCCAGAGCGCGCGGTTGGTGAAGCCGATCTTGTAGCCGACCGGCCGTTCGCCGCGCGCCAGCCGTGCCACCACGATGCCGGCCTGCAGCGCTTCGCCGCTCGCCAGGTCGGTCAGCGGCTCATAGCGGTTGCGCTCGAGGCTGCGCGCGTGGTCGCAGGCGTCGAGCAGAACGTCGGCGTGCAGAGGGATCAGCGGCGTGTCAGGCATCCGATGATTATCCGTCGATCGATCCCGGTTTTGTGACTTTCTCGGTCGCCGCCGTGCCCCGGGCCATGGCACCGTAGCGAATGATTTGCAGGCTCTCGATACGTGCAAGCAACGCAAGGGCGGCCCCCGGGTGTACACTCGACCCCTTTTCCGCCGCGGCAGCCATGCCGGCCGGAGGATTGCCCAGGGCAGTCCCAGTCGCCGAGCCCACTGCCAGGGAGCCGGAAACGCCTGACCGCTGCGCCGCTGGCCTCGTCGCCTGCCTCGGTCGGCGGGGCCGGGCGCGGCGGTCGATCAGACCCATGGCGAGACCGTCGATCGAACAACGAACAGCAAACCTGCCGCCCACGGCGACGGGTTCGACACGCGGCCACCCGCGCCGGGATGCGCGCTGGGTACACCCCGCCCCGTGTCACCGAATCTGGTTCCACATCACGGAGGTTCATCCATGTCCAACGCTCAAGCTGATGCGCCGATGACCGCATCGACACGCGGCACGCCTTCTGCGCAGGGGCGCAGCGCGGCGGCCGAGCGCGTGCAGGCGCCCGCCTGGGTACGCAACGCCAAGCTGATCGAATGGGTCGCGTCGATCGCCGAGCTGACCAAACCCGAGCGCATCCATTGGTGCGACGGCTCGCAGGCGGAATACGACCGCCTGTGCCAGCAGATGGTCGATGCCGGCACGCTGCGCCGGCTGAACCCCGCCAAGCGGCCGAATTCGTATCTGGCCTGGTCCGACCCGTCGGACGTGGCGCGTGTCGAAGACCGCACCTTCATCTGCTCGGCCACCCGCGAAGACGCGGGCTCGACCAACAACTGGGTCGAGCCGAAGCAGATGCGCGAAACGCTGCGCGGCCTGTTCGACGGCTGCATGCGCGGCCGCACGATGTATGTGGTGCCGTTCTCGATGGGCCCGCTGGGCAGCCACATCGCCCACCTCGGCGTGGAACTGACCGACAGCCCTTACGTGGCCGTGAGCATGCGCACGATGACGCGCATGGGCCGCGCCGTCTATGACGTGCTGGGCGAGAACGGCGAGTTCGTGCCCTGCGTGCATTCGGTGGGCAAGCCGCTGGCCGCCGGCGAGGCCGACGTGCCGTGGCCGTGCAACGACACCAAGTACATCGTCCATTACCCCGAAACGCGCGAGATCTGGTCGTTCGGCTCGGGCTACGGCGGCAACGCACTGCTCGGCAAGAAATGCCTGGCGCTGCGTATCGCCTCGAACATGGGCCGGCAAGACGTGCAACGCGGCGGCCCCGGCTGGCTTGCCGAGCACATGCTGATCCTGGGTGTGACCTCGCCCGAGGGCCGCAAATACCACGTCGCGGCGGCGTTCCCGTCCGCTTGCGGCAAGACCAACTTCGCGATGCTGATCCCGCCGGCCGGCTTCGACGGCTGGAAGGTCACCACCATCGGCGACGACATCGCCTGGATCAAGCCGCACGCCGACGGTCGCCTGTATGCGATCAACCCCGAGGCGGGCTTCTTCGGCGTGGCGCCGGGCACCAGCGCCAAGACCAATCCGAACTGCCTGGCCACGCTGCGCGAAAACACCATCTTCACCAACGTGGCGCTGACCGACGACGGCGACGTCTGGTGGGAAGGCCTGTCGGAGCCGCCGGCGCACCTGGTCGACTGGCAGGGCCGCGACTGGACGCCGGCCGACGGCAAGGCCGGTCGCAAGGCGGCACACCCGAACTCGCGTTTCACGGTGCCGGCCGCGCAGTGCCCGTCGATCGACGAGGCCTGGGACAGCGTCGACGGCGTGCCGATCGATGCGTTCATCTTCGGCGGCCGCCGTTCGACCACCGTGCCGCTGGTGACGCAGGCGCGCGACTGGGTCGAAGGCGTGTACATGGCCGCCACGATGGGCTCGGAAACCACCGCTGCCGCCGCCGGCCAGCAGGGCGTGGTGCGCCGCGACCCGTTCGCGATGCTGCCCTTCTGCGGCTACAACATGGCCGACTACTTCAACCACTGGCTGCGACTGGGCCAGCAGTTGCAGGCCGACGGCGCCAAGCTGCCGCAGATCTTCTGCGTCAACTGGTTCCGCACCGACGAAAACGGCAAGTTCGTCTGGCCGGGCTTCGGCGAGAACATGCGCGTGCTGAAGTGGATGCTCGATCGCGTCGACAACCGCGCCGGCGGCGTCGAGCACGTGTTCGGCACCTCGCCGCGCTACGAAGACGTGAACTGGGAAGGGCTGAGCTTCGGCAGCGATGCCTACGCCAAGATCACGTCGATCGATCGCGACGCGTGGCAGCGCGAGTTCGCGCTGCATGACGAGCTGTTCGCGCAGTTGGCGGATCGCTTGCCGCAGCGTTTGCGTGAAGTGCGGGCGCGGCTGGAAGCACGGCTGGCCGCTTGAGCCGGTAGGGCGGCGCGCCGGCGGCGCCGGCTGTGTCGTCCACCAGCGGCCGGAGCTCGGCTACGTCGAGCACGGCCGCATATTTCTGCCGTGGGTCGAATGGGTTTGCCTTGTGCAGGCGCTACGACCCCCAGGGGTTGATGACGCTCAGGCCTGCCGCTTCATAGGGCGACGTGTCGCGCGATGCCACGATCAAGCCGCGCGAAGCGGCAATGGCCGCGATGTAGCCGTCCGGCGTCGGGAAGCCGCGCCCGTTGTTTCTGGCCGTCACGGCCAGGTCGGCGTAGTGGCGCGCGGCATCCGTGTCGAACGGCAAGACCCGATCCCTGAACAACTCCAGCAGCTCGGTCAGGGCGCGGTCGAGCATGTTCTTGCGCTTGCCCGCTGGCAAGGCCCGGATGCCAAACAGCAGCTCGGCCAGCGTGACGCTGGACAGATACAAGGTTTCCGCTGCCTGGTCGTTCAGCCACGCCCTGACGGCCGCTTCTGGCTGCGGTTTCATCGCCTCGGAAACGACGTTGGTATCGAGGACGATCATCAGTCGAAGCGCAATGGTTTGGCGGGCGTCTTGTCGCGCACGTTTTCGAAGACGGTGAAATCTTCATTGGTCAACCCAATCTTGCGACCGATGGCGGCCAGGGCTTCGCCCATGCGCACGCGCTTCTCCGGTTTGACCGCGGCTGCCAGAATCTCGCGCACCTCCGCCTCCGTGCTTCGGCCGTGCTGGGCCGCCCGCACGCGCAAAGCGCGGTGTACGTCATCCGGTAGGTTTCTTACGGTCAGGATGGCCATGATTCAAAACCTCTTACCTGCTTTCTATGACTGCAATAATAGGGCCGTGCAGTCATCGACGCAAACTTCAAACGCCGCGTCCCTTGCAATGCGGGATGCGGGCACGCCCGCTTCAGCGGCTCGATTCATCACGAGTCGCCGCCGGCGAGCGCCGCTGCCTGCCTGATCGCGCCGATCAGGCTGCGCGGATCCGCCAGCCCCCGCCCATCGCGGCCGGCCTTGCCGGCGATGTCGAAGGCCGTGCCGTGATCGGGGCTGGTGCGCACGAACGGCAGACCCAGCGTGACGTTGACACCGTCGTCGATACCCAGGTACTTCACCGGGATCAGGCCCTGGTCGTGGTACATGGCGATCACCACGTCGAATTCGCGCAGCCCGCGCGCGCGCATGAACACGGTGTCGGGCGGGAACGGGCCGTGCGCATCGATGCCGCGCGTGCGTGCCAGGCCCACTGCCGGCGCGATGACGTCGATTTCTTCGCGGCCGAACAGGCCGTTCTCGCCGGCATGCGGGTTCAGGCCCGCCACCGCGATGCGCGGCCGGGCCAGGCCGCTGCGGCGCAGCGACTGGTCGGCGATCTCGATGGTGCGCAGTACGTTCTCGCGCGTGACGCGATCGAGCGCGTCGCGCAGCGACAGGTGGATCGACACCAGCACCGTGCGCAGCTCGGCATTGGCCAGCATCATCCGCACTTCGACGCCGCCGGCCAGCTCGGCCAGCAGTTCGGTGTGGCCGGGAAAGCGGTGGCCGGCGGCCTGCATCGATTCCTTCGAGATCGGCGCGGTGACCACGGCGCGTACTTCGCCGCGCAGGGCGCGCTGCGCGGCGCTGACGATGCAGCGAAACGCCGCATCGCCGGCGAGTGCGTCGACCGTGCCCGGCACCAAGGTTTCCGGCACGCGGACATGATCGTCGACGTCGACCGGCATCGGCAGCGCCAGCCGGCGCGCTTCGCGAGCGAGCAGCGCGGCATCGCCGACCACCACCAGCGGCAGATGCGACAGCGACGGATCGGCACAGGCCTTCAGCACGATCTCGGGGCCGATGCCGCAAGGGTCGCCGAGGGTGAGGGCGATGGGCTGCATGGTGACGGCTCTCCTGGAGGGGCGGCCATCGGGATGGCCCGCTCGCCTATTGTGCCGTAGCGCCAGCAGAGTCCGTTTCTTGCCCCCGCCGGCTCAGCTGTTCGAATCAGGCACCGACCGCTGCGCCGGCCCGTCGTAGCGCCACAGGTATTCGCGCGGAATCGGCCCCTTGTTGCGTCCGCCCTGCTGGCTCTGCTCCCAGGCATGCGCCAGGATGCCCACCGATCGCGACAGGCAGAACAGCCCGCGCGCCAGCGGCGCCGGAAAACCCAGCTCGGCATAGATGACGGCGGTGGCGCCATCGATGTTCAGCGGGATGCGCTTGCCGCCTTTGCGCTGCGCCAGCTCGTCTTCGACGGCGCGCGCGATCTGCGCGAAGCGCCCGTTGACGACACCCGCCTGCGCGGCCTCATCCACCAGTTCGAGCAGGCGCGGTGCGCGCGGGTCGATCGGATGGAAGCGGTGCCCGAAGCCGGAGACGAACTTGCCGTAGGTGGCGATGGCCGCGTCCAGGCCGGCGCGCACGGCCGCCGCCGGTTCCTGGCCGCCGTCGATGCGGGCTGCGATGTCCAGATACATCTCGACGGCCTGCTCGCCCGCGCCGCCGTGCACGTCGCCCAGCACGTTCACGGCCGAGGCCATCGCATTGTTCAGGCCGACGCCGCAGGTGGCCGCCATGCGCGCGATGGCGATGCTCGGCGCTTGCGGGCCATGATCGACGGCCGACATCAGCGCCGCGTCGAGCAAGCGCCCCTGCGGTTCGGTGGGCAGCTCGCCGCGCGTCATCAGCCAGATCATCTGCGCGAAGCTGACGCGGCCGATCAATTCCTGGATCGGATAACCGCGATAGCGGATCTCGCCCGGCGCCATGTCGATGATCGACGTGCGCCACCAGTCCTGCACGCCCTGGCGCACCTGCTGCGCGTCCTGGCTCGGGTTCGTGCTCATACGGCCTCTTGCTGCTTGAGGGACACGATGTCTTGCGCGCTGAAGCCCAGCTCGGCCAGGATCTCGTCGGTGTGCTGGCCGAGCTGCGGCGGCGGCGCGGCCACCGACGGGGCCTGGCCGTCGAGCTTGACGCCGGTGCGCACGACGCGAACGTCGCGCCCGACGCCGGGCACGTCGGGGTAGGTGGCCACCATGCCGCGCGTGGCGATCTGCGGGTGCGCCAGCACCTGCGGCACCGAATAGACCGGTCCGGCGGGTACACCCACCGCGTTCAACTGCTGCCACCATTCGTCGGTCGAGCGGCTGGCCAGCGCCTGTTCCAGCAAAGTCTTCAGTTCGGCGCGATGGGCCAGCCGCGCATGGCGGTCGACGAACCTGGCATCGTTGATCCACTCGGGGTGGCCGACCACCTTGCACACGGCTTCGAATTGCTCCTGCTTGTTGGCGGCGATGTTCAGCAGACCGTCGCCGGTGCGGAACGTACCCGAAGGGCTGGCTGTGACGTTCTCGTTGCCCATCGGCTGCGGTGCGCGGCCGGCGACCAGGTAATTGGACACGGCCCAGCCCATCGTCGCCATCGTGGCTTCGAGCATCGAGACGTCGATGAACACGCCTTCGGTTCGATCGCGCTGCGCCAGCGAGGACGCGATGGCGAACGCGGCAGTCATGCCGCCGATGGTGTCGGAGATCGGGTAGCCGACGCGCAGCGGCGCCGACGTCTCGCTGCCGGTGATGCTCATCGCGCCCGACATGCCCTGGATGATCTGGTCATAGGCAGGCAGGTCGCGCAGCGGGCCCGACTGGCCGAAGCCCGAGATCGCGCAGTAGATGAGCCTGGGGTTGTCTTTCAGCAGGGCGCTGTAGCCGACGCCGAGCCGATCCATCACGCCGGGCCGGAAGTTCTCGACCAGCACGTCGGCGCTGCGCACCAGCTTGCGAAAGACCTCCTTGGCGCGCTCGTTCTTCAGATTGAGCGCGATCGAGCGCTTGCCCGCGTTCTGGGCCAGGAACGACACGCCCATGTTGCGCCGGTTGAGTTCGGCATCGGCGCCCAGTTGCCGCGCCAGGTCGCCGCTGCCGCGGGACTCGACCTTGATGACGTCGGCCCCCATGTGCGCCAGTTGGTGGCAGCAGAAGGGGCCGGCCAGTACGTTCGTCAGGTCGAGAACGCGTATGTCGTGCAATGGATTGATTGACATGGTTCACGCTCAATTGATACTGATATCTTCGTACTCAGGAACGCGGCGATCGAGTTCGCATTCAACAGGATCTGCAAGACGCACAAAAAAGTTCATGAGAAAACTCCAAGGTCACCAATGGGCAACAGGTAGTTCGGCTCGACACTTACCGCTAGCGGCATGACGGGCTTTCGAACATTCTGCGGAAGAGCGGCCCTTGCTTTTGCATAGTTGGAAAATCGGATTGTGATTCTTTTTATAAAAATATTTTATAATTCAATGAATTGCATCGAATGCGCAAAGCGGATCAAACCGATATATGGGCCACGCTCCCAGCA
Source organism: Burkholderiales bacterium (assembly GCA_017307915.1). Taxonomy (GTDB): domain Bacteria; phylum Pseudomonadota; class Gammaproteobacteria; order Burkholderiales; family Burkholderiaceae_E; genus Zeimonas. The sequence goes on from JAFKGG010000375.1 coordinate 11,685, forward strand.
CGCTTTCGAGCACATCTGTAAAGGAGCCATCCCTTGAGCAGAATCTCGGCAGCTGCCAAGCTTAGCCTCGATCGTCGCCGGCGATTGCTGGGTCTTCCTGCCGAGCAGTTGCTCGATCACGTGACCGACCATCTGTACGGCGAAGCGGACACGCTGAAGGCATGGATTCCTCCTGGAGAAACTTACCTTCGTTCGCTCGATGCACTCGCTCACGGATCTGCAGCCAACAAGATGGAACGCCGCCGGGCGATTCCGATTGGCGTCAAGGACGTCATCGATGTCGACGGGCTGCCCACCCGGGCGGGCAGCAAAGCTCGCGCTGATGCGCCCCCTTGCCAGGTGGATGCGGTGGCCGTTGCCCGCTTGAAGGTACGCGGATTCGTTCCGGTGGGGAAAACTGTCACCACTGAGTTCGCATACGTCGACCCTGCCGACACGGTCAATCCATTCGATCACCGTCATACGCCAGGCGGTTCGAGCAGCGGATCCGCTGCTGCAGTCGGGGGCGGCATCGTTCCGCTGGCTCTTGGAACTCAAACGGCGGGATCGGTTTGCCGACCGGCGGCCTTCTGCGGGACATTTGCGTTCAAGCCCACTACAGGTAGAACGCCTTCGGAAGGGCTCACGCCTTTCGCACCCAGCTTCGATACCATCGGTGTTCTCGGATTGCGGCTGGATTGGGTCATTGAAGCCTCGCTGGCGATCATTGATGAGCCAATGCCTACCCCGCACGATTCGCGGACGCGAGTAGGCGTCGTCAGCGCCGCCTACTATCAGTCGATCTCGCCGGAGGCCCATGAGCAGCTCGCCATGTCGGCTCTGGCCTTGCAGGCGCGTGGACACACCGTCGCTGCGCTGACCCTCGACGTCGACTTCGAGCATCTGCGTACGGCTCATCGGCGCGTCATGCAATTCGAAGCTCATGTCGCGCACGGTGCCTTGCTTGCTACTCGTGCGGACATGCTGGCTCCTGCTTGGCGTGGCGCTCTCGAAGCGGGAGCACGCTTGACCGCCGATGAATATCGGCGGGATCTGCAGCAGCTCGAGGCGGCGCGTAACGCCGTACTCCGTGCGACTGACGCCGTTGATGTCGTACTCCTTCCCCCTGCCTTTGGCGATGCTCCGGAAGGGCTCTCCACCACGGGAGCCGCTGGGCTCATCATTCCGTGGACCTATGCCACGACTCCGCTGGCAGTGCTTCCGACTTCGCTGTCCGGCCAGGGCCTTCCCTTGGCGGTCATGCTCGCCGGCAAGCCTTCGGAAGATCGCCAGGCGGGCTCGATGAGCCTCGCGATCGCCCGCATCCTGGCCGAACGCGGGCTCTCGATCGACCGCGTCTGAAGGGAGTGCTGCATGCCTGCCCACGATATCGGGTAGGCGTGCGGTCTGGTCGGTCAGCATTCAGCTCTCGGGAACACATCCAGGCTGCTGAATGACGACCTTCCATCTTTGTATGTCGGCCGAACCTCCATGCCCATCGAATCGCAGGTTTTCTTCAGTTCCGCGTCGGATACCGCGGTTTGCAACGCCTTGCTCGCCTGATCAATGACGGCGGGCGGCGTGCCCACGGGGACGAACATGCCGAGCCATTCGTACAACTTGACGTCGATCCCCGCTTCATCAAAGGCAAGAACATCTGGCGTGAATCGAGATCTGCGTGCCCGTCGTCGAGCGCCTAGTGGCTTACCAATCGCCCGGCATCGACGACGACCTCTCCGTCGAGAGCAATCGTGCATCGCCTCATCGGCATGTCGATATGGCAATAGGTGTCGCGAGATCCGCCGGCATCGTCGTTGGGCCCCGTAGAGAACATGAAACTGCCGAGAAAGGATCTCGCATCCATTCCATGGATCTGTGCCTTGTCGAAAAGACCTAGCGCCGTCCATCGGGCGAGTGGTGACAATCCCCACCCTACATGGGAGACGGCGAACGCCTCGCGATCGTCGAACATTTCCATGTACTCCCGCAGGAAGTCAGCATCGAATTCGCCGTCGATCTGCGTGATGTAGCCGTCTCGTATTGTCAATCGGATGGCAGTTCGGACGTAGTCCTTGAACGGCAAAATGACATCGCCCTTATCAAGCACTATCGTTCCCGTGGCAGACCCTTCGTTGGGCCAACTGGCTACCAGCGCGCTGGGCCAATGATCCCAGCGACCCTTCTCATCGGCGAGGCCGTATTGAATGAGGAGCGGATACTCTCCAAGTTTTACGGTCAGGTCGGATCCGGCCGCGGAAGTGACATGCATTGTCTTGGCGATGCGCAATCGATCCGCGGCACTTAGAACCCGTTGCTTGTCTTCCGAAGTGGAAACGAACCGTTGCAGCGTTCCCGGCGGCTCTCTCACCAGCAGCACTCTCGTGCCTGCAGCCTGGATCTCCTTTTGTTCTCCACCTCGGTCCATTCCGATCAGATCGATGACGATGTCGGCCGCTTTCAGCTTCTCGATGATGGCTCGGTCACCGCCGAGCGCCGAGACGTGATACGGTGCGAGGTTGCCCCACGGCGAGACCTGCTTCGGTCCGCTCGGCAAAGGTGCGATCACCTGATCGACGATGGCTCCTATTTCGCGGCCGGCATGAATGGCATTTTCAACACTATCTTGGTTCGAGCTCGAGCCAGAAAGCACCACCATCCTTTGGCCTGGTTCGACGCGGCAGCCCTTAAGCACTGTTCGCCACATATCAGAGTTTCCTTCACGCTTGTGAATTGCCGTGATTTCGGCAGATCGATCACCCGACGTTGTGTGTGCCACGCGCTATTCGAAATCGCCGTTTGAAGTCATCGCAGCGAGATAACCTTGCGTTCGATGGTGAACGAGCCTCTCGAGTTCGTGCACCGGACCCCGTGGGTAGTATCGAGACGAAAGCCCGCTCTGGACTGCCAGGACGAAGCCGCGATCCTCGTCATTGAGCTTGCGACAGAAGTCCTTGATGATCTGAACTTTCTCTGCAAAGGCAGGTCGGCTCAGAAACTCCTTGGGAACGCATGTCCAGGTGACGAAGCGAGTTCTGTTCACATCCAGAGGAATCGCCACCCACGGCTGGATCATGTCGCAGCGAGCAAAGAAGGCGAAGTTCGGACGCAGGTAGAAACTCAGCGCCAAAGTCAATCCGTCAGGATGATCGGCAAGCCAGGGCATGGGCCCGAACAGGGCCTCACCGCCGGGCGCAAACGTCGGAGATGAATATCGCTTGGTCGCACCATACTTGGTCAAGCGAAGATTGCTTGAGGTCTGAGGCTTGTATCCCGCCGACGCCTGCCCAAACGTTTCCTTGTGAACGACCTCGACGTGATAGACATCGGAGCCGACCTCCATGACCAGCTTCCAGTTCGCCTCCATGTCGAATTCGTATCTGTCTATCGTCACTAGATCTTGGCAACGCAGGAATTCGATTTCGGAGCAAAAGCCGTCGATCTCGAGATAGTCGCGAAGACTCCGCGCGTTCTGATCGAAGTTCACGAAAACAAAGCCGGCGAAGGTATCGACCTGGATGGGCGGCAGCCGGCAATTGGACGTGTCGAAATTCCCGAGCTGCCGGCCTCGAAGCGGGTTGATCAGTTTTCCGGAAAGATCGTATGTCCATGCATGGAACGGGCAGATGAACGCCTTTACATTGCCTTCGCCTTGAGCCACCGGCGTGCCGCGGTGCCGGCAGCTGTTGATGAATGCCTTGAGTGTGCCATCGCGGTCCCGCGCGACGATGAATCGCTCGCCGGCCATTTCATATGTTCGGTAGTCGCCTGGCTCTTTGAACTCATCGTCTCTTGCAATGACGATCCAATCGCGAAAAAAGAGCAGATCCTTTTCTTTTTCGAACACCTCTGCGGAGGTATAGAGCTTCGCCGGCAGGTGAACGGCATCCGCTCGATCCAGCCGTGAGGATTCAAGCTCTGCAGACTGGAACATCCGATCCGCGGCTTTGATCTTCTCGGCGTCCAACTGGATTTCGTCAGCCGGTACGCCATCGTTGATTGCGCTCATTTCCAATATCTCCCGGGATAGTCCAGATGGACTCGTCATGGGCTCGCATGTCTATTGGCTCATGGAGCAGGCTCTAGCCGTTGCCGTTTCCGGCAGAGCGGTGCCATCCGACGGCATGCCGTCGAATTGCGACGATTGCTGCGAATAATACGAAGCCGATGACTGACAGATGGATGATCACTGCAAAGAGTGCCGTGGTGTTGAAAGCATTCATCTCCTGAACGGCGAGCACGCCCAGTCCGGAGTTACCACCCAGGTATTCGCCAACGACCGCGCCGATGATTGCCATGACGACGCCCATTTCCATCCCGCTGAGTATGTACGGGAGAGAACTGGGGAATATCAATTGAGTCAGCTCCTGCCAGCGCGATGCGTTGAGGCTGGTCATGACTTCCTGATGCCCTCGATCAACCGACTTCACTCCCAGAATGGTATTGACCAGTATGGGAAAGAAAGCCAGAACCGCGGCGATGATCACCTTGGGAGTCAAACCGAAGCCGAACCAGACTACGAACAAGGGAACGAGCGCGACCTTGGGCACCACTTGCGTTGCCACGATGAAAGGGGACAGCGTTTTCTCGAGTCGCGGCAGGCTGCCGAGAACCATCCCCAACGAAACCCCTGTCACTGTCGCAAAGAAGAAGCCAAGCGCCGTTTCTTCGACGGTGATCCAGCTATGAACCCATAGCCGCTGCGTCGCCATGGCTTCGAACCAGGCGAATATGGCGACGGAAGGTGACGGAAGAATGAATGGGCTGACGTCCCATATCCGTACATAGCCTTCCCACACCGCGAGAAAAACGATCAGCAGGATGAAGCTCAGAACCCAGGAAGGCAGCGACCATGTGCTGCTCATCGTCACTGCCGGAGGCCGTATCGCGTCCGTGTCGACCTGATTTGACATGCTCAATGATCCAGACGGGAACGAAGATGCGAAACCAGATTCAGGAATCGTGGTTCATCCTGCACGCTGAGCGCGCGCGGCCGCTCGAACGGCACATCGATGACTTCGTCGATCCGTCCCGGGCGCCGAGTGAGCAGAACGACCCTGTCGGCCAGGAACACTGCTTCCTGAATCGAATGAGTGACCAGCACGACGGTTTTCTGCGTCGCAAGCCAGATTCGCTGGAGCTCGAGATTCATGGCGTCGCGGGTCATGGCATCGAGCGCCCCGAACGGTTCGTCCATCAGCAGGATGCTGGGCTCATAACTCAAGGCCCGGGCGATCGACGCGCGCTGCCGCATACCGCCCGAGAGTTCTCTCGGCAGCCTTTGTTCGAACCCGGAGATTCCAACGAGTTGGCACAGTTGCTGTGCTCGCCTCAGGCGTTCCGACTTGGGAAACCCGCGAAGTTTCAAGGGCAGGGATACGTTCTCTTCGATGGTGAACCAGGGAAAAAGATTGGCATCCTGGAATACCATGCCGAGATCTGCTGCGGTCTCGTCGACTCTCTTGGCGCCGATCCAAAGACCGCGGCCATTGATGCCGACCTGCCCTTGCGACGGGCGCTCCAGGCCCGCCATCAGGCGCAGGAGTGTCGTTTTGCCGCAGCCTGATGGGCCTAGCAGCACGACGAATTCACCTTTGACCACGTTGAAATCCGTTCTGGCAAGCGCGTGCACCACGCCTTGGGGTGTCACGAATGCCTTCTCGACGGCCGAGAGCGAGATGGCCGTCGAGGTCTGAACCACGTCGGAACACATGCTGCTTCCTACCTCGACGCAGCGTCCAGGAACTCGTTGGTGTACAGGCTGTCGATTGCCGGAACGTCGGCGATATCAGCCTTGCGGATCAAGTCGGCACTGCGCCTCCAGACGTCGGGAACGTTTCGCAGGATGTTCTCTTTCCCTTGGCCGGTGATCAAGGCGTTGTACTCGGCAACTGCCCTGAGCCGGAACGCTCGATCCTTTTCTCCGGTAATTTCATATTTCGCCTGCACTCGGTCGAGGATTTCCGCAGCGCTCTGCGTGGTCAGCTGGTTTACCGAATCACGCATTCCGCGCATGAACTTGACCACATCATCGGCTTGCTTCTTCGCGTAGTCGCGCGTGACTACATAGGCCCCGCCGGGGATCGGCGCGAAACGCCCGATATTCCAGATCTCCACCGGCTCCTTTGCGCGCTCCAGCGCGATGGAACCTTCAATCGTCGCAAAGAACGCCGCAATTCGCCCCTGCTTCAGAAGGACGGCGTTGCCGGGACTGAGGCCGACGGCTTGCCGGGTTACCGTCCCCTTGGGTATGCCCGCCGCAGCCAGCATCAGGTCGAGGTTGTTTTCCGTTCCGCCGCCGAGGCTGGCCACGCCGATGGTTTTCCCTCGCATATCCTCAGGACCACGGACCGGAGCACTCTTCAAACTGACCACGGTGAAGATCGGACTCTGCTGTATCGTCGCGACCGAGAGCAGGGGCACCTTCTGCTGTGCCTGCATCTTGATCAGATCGAGAACGCCGACTTTCGTGAACGAGGCTTTCTCGGCGATCAGCTGTTGCGCCGCCATCGAAGTTCCGCGAGCGTTGACGATCTCGACGTCCAGGCCATGTTTCGCGAAGTGGCCACCAGCGACCGCATTGAGTTCGGGAAGGAACTCCAGGAGCAGATCGAATGGCTCGGCGAAGATCGCCTTTGCACCATCACGCGACAGGGCGGCGGTGGGCGCGAACGCCAGGGCACCCGCGCCCATCACTGTCTTGAGCGCGTTTCGACGGTTCGTCCTGCTGATTATTGGATGCATCATCACCTCCTTCGTTTTAATGAAACTTCCGGCTGGTGCGGGCAAGAGACGAGCCGGCACGCAGTTGCAAAATCAATTGCGCGACATCAGATCGATCACCTCATTGCAAAGTGGACTGTCGGGATCCACGAAACCGGTCCGAATCGAAAAGTGATCGTCGCTCGCGTAGATCTTTCTTTTCAGCCTCGGCGTGTGCTTCGACCAGTTTTCAGCCAGATGCTCTGTCTGGCGGATGAACTCCTCGCCTTCCAGGGATCCGACGCCTACCAGCATCTCTGCCGAGGTGTTGCAGCCCAGAAGAGACGGACTCAGCAGCTCGATGTCTCGATCGCTCAAGCCGATCTGGTCGTTCAGGGCCGTGAGCGCCACGGGTGCCAGCTCATAAACACCGCTAAGCGCGACAATTCCGCGAACTGCGTCGGGGCCTAGTCGAGGCGCGGCCGTTCCGCGCGTTCCGGCCACCGTCATCGTCGCGAGGTGCGCACCGGCGGAATGGCCGATCACATATATCCGTTCCGGATCTCCGCCGTAGCGCTCGATATGGTGTTGCACCCATTGAACTGCGTGTACGCAGTTGGAAACCTGCTTTCCGACGGGGACGGCGGGGGCCAGTCCATACTTGATCACTACTGTGATCAGATCGTGTCCGCCCAAGCCTAGAGCGACGTAGGAGCAATCGCTCTTGTCGCCGAAGTGCCAATAGCCGCCGTGAATGTATATGCACACGGGGCGCGGCCCTTTGCGGCGGCTCTCGCGAGGCAGAAAAACGTCGAGCCGCTGTTCGGGTGAACTGCCGTACTCCACATCCAGGAAACACTCGAGCGTTTCACGGGCTCGCGTGCTGCCCGCTCGCCAGATCGATCGATAGCCTTCGAGGGTTGATGGGCTGACCTTCCCGCGATTGTCGTATTCGATCTCCAACGACGGGAGATCGAAGTGCCGATAGACGATTGCCGACATCAATCAGACCTTTTGGGCTCGGGAAGACCGCGCGTGCATGGGCATGTCGCTCATCGACCGCAAGTCAGGGGTTCGAATTACTTGTCTCTGCGGTTGTAGTTTGTTCTATCCTATGGAATAATGTGCCATAAGATAGACCAATGCTAGGTACGGGGCGGCCGCTTGTCAAGCCCGTTGCACTGCTATTCGCCGTTCCCATGCCCAGAAAATCTACTCAGCTTTCCGTTGCTGATGAGCAGGCCGCGCCCGGCGGCGCGGCCGCGGTCGACAAGGCCGTCACCGTACTGGCCGCGTTTCGCGCTGGTGACGGTCCACTTTCCGTCACCGAACTGGCCGAGCGCACGCGGCTCTACAAGAGCACGGTGCTGCGGCTGCTGGCGTCGCTCGCGCATGGCCGCCTGGTGCAGCGCACGGCAGACGGCCGCTGGGGCTTGGGCCCGGAACTGGCCCGCCTGGCTTCGATCTATTCGGCGTCGTTCTCACTGGAAGACGTGGTGCGGCCCGAGATGCGGGCGCTGGTCGAGCGCACGAAGGAAAGCGTCGCTTTCCACGTCCGGCAAGGCGATCAGCGGCTGGTGCTGTTCCGTGTCGATTCACCGCAATTGCTGCGCGATCACGTGCGTGTCGGTGACCTGCTGCCGCTGGATCGTGGCGCCGGCGGGCGCGTGCTGATGGCGTATTCGGGGGCGCGGGGGCGTGTCTATGACCAGGTGCGGCGCGACGGCTACCTGATGCTGCTGGGCGATCGCGTCGCAGGGTTGGCGGGCATCTCGGCGCCGGTGTGGAACGCGGCGCAGGAACTGGTGGGCGCGCTCACGCTGACCGCGCCGGAGCAGCGTTTGAAGCCGTCGTTCGTCGATGAGCTGCGGCGGTCTGCGCAAAGGCTGACCCGACAGCTTGGCGGGAAGGTCGCTGGGCCGTAGCGGGGGCGAGCGGCCGGCTTCGCGTTGCCACTCTGCGGTTTCCCGCGGGGCTCTATCTACTATCTAGCTACTCAGCTACCCAGACGCCGCGACACAGCAGCCGCCAGCGAGCGCACCGCCGCCACCACTTCTTCGCGCCGCTCGCGGCTGGTCGAAGCCTTGATCAGGCTCACCGCCACGGCGGCCACCGCTTCGCGCTGGCCGGCGGCGAACACCGGCGCGCCGAAGCAATGCATGCCCTCGGCGGTTTCTTCGTCATCCACTGCATAGCCCTGCGCGCGGAATGCATCGAGCTGCCGCAGCAGGGTGTCGGCGTCGCCGACGCTGTGCGGCGTGAGCACCGGCAGCGTGCCGTCGGCCGACAGCTGGCGCACGCGCTCGGCCGGCACGGTGGCGAGTATGGCCTTGCCCGACGACGTGCAGCAGGCCGGAAAGCGCCCGCCGACGCGAAAGGTGACGCCCAGCGCGCGCGTGCCGGGCCGGCAGGCGAGATACAGCACGTCGGCGCCGTCGAGCACGGCCAGCATGATGGTTTCTTCGCTGAGCGTGGCGAGCTGGTCGGCCGCGGCGTTGAACGCTTCGATCACGTTCGATTGCTGCACGAAGGCGCCGGCCCATTGCAGCGGCTTGGGGCCCATCGTGTATTCGCCGCGCTCGTTGCGCACGGCCAGCCCGAGCGCCGTCAGCGTGTGCAGCAGTCCATGCAGGCTGCTCTTGGGCAGCACCAATGCCTTGGCCAGCTCGGCCAAGGATTGCGGGCGGCGCTGGCCGCACAGGTGATCGATGATGCGCGCGGCGCGTTCGACCGCCGGCACCAGCGACGGCTCGGCCACGATGGAACTTGACATGGCAATCCCGAAGACTAAACTACGCCGTTCCTTTTGATGAACGTACGTTCAGTATATTGAACGTTGATTATTCCCCAGTTTCAGCGGAGGCGCAAGTGGGTAGTTCCGACAGTTCCCTGGCTCAACAGGCCGTCATCGGCCACTGGATCGGTGGGCAAGCGCTTGTCCCCGCTGACAGCCGGCTGGCCTCGGTGTTCGATCCGGCGCGCGGCGGCGTCGCGCGGCAGGTGGTGCTGGCTTCGCGGGCCGAAGTGGATGCCGCCGTGCGCGCGGCCGCCGATGCATTGCCCGCCTGGTCGGCCACGTCGGCGCTGCGGCGTGCTCGCGTCATGTTCAAGTTCAAGGCGCTGGTCGAGCAGTACGCCGACGAGCTGGCCGCGCTGATCGTGGCCGAGCACGGCAAGGTGTTCAGCGATGCGCAGGGCGAGGTGGTGCGCGGCCTGGAAGTGGTCGAGTTCGCCTGCGGCATTCCGCAACTGCTGAAGGGCGAATACAGCGAACAGGTCGGCACCGGCATCGACATGTATTCGGTGCGCCAGCCGATGGGCGTGTGCGTCGGCATCACGCCGTTCAACTTCCCGGTGATGGTGCCGATGTGGATGTTCCCGATGGCGATCGCCTGCGGCAACACCTTCGTGCTGAAGCCCTCCGAGCGCGATCCGTCGGCATCGCTGCTGATCGCGCGTCTGTTCAAGGAGGCGGGCCTGCCCGACGGCGTGTTCAACGTCGTGCACGGCGACAAGGAAGCGGTCGATGCCCTGCTCGAACACCCGTCGGTAGCTGCGGTCAGCTTCGTCGGCTCCACGCCGATCGCCAAATACATCCATGACACCGCCAGCCGCAACGGCAAGCGCGTGCAGGCGCTGGGCGGCGCCAAGAACCACATGCTGGTGATGCCGGATGCCGATCTCGACCAGGCGGTCGATGCGCTGATCGGTGCCGCCTACGGCTCGGCCGGCGAGCGCTGCATGGCGATCTCGGTGGCCGTGGCCGTGGGCGGCATCGCCGATGCGCTGGTGGCGCGGCTGGCCGAGCGCGTGCCCGGCATCAAGGTGGCGCCCGGCATGGACAGCAGCGCCGAGATGGGCCCGCTGGTGACGCGCGCTCATCTCGACAAGGTACGCGGCTACGTCGATGCCGGCGTGGCCGAAGGCGCCAAGCTGGTCATCGATGGCCGCGGCCTGAAAGTGCCCGGCCACGAGCAGGGCTTTTTCCTGGGCGGCTGCCTGTTCGACCACGTGCGCCCCGACATGTCGATCTACAAGGAAGAGATCTTCGGCCCGGTGCTGGCCATCGTGCGCGTGGCCAGCTTCGACGAGGGCCTCAAGCTCATCAATGAGCACGAGTTCGGCAACGGCTGCGCCATCTTCACGCGCGAAGGCGACGCCGCGCGCGAGTTCGCTTCCCGCGTGCAGGTCGGCATGGTCGGCATCAACGTGCCGATTCCGGTGCCGCTGGCGTTCCATTCGTTCGGCGGCTGGAAGGCATCGTTGTTCGGAGATCACCATATGCACGGCCCCGAGGGCGTGCGCTTCTATACTCGTGCCAAGGAAGTCACGCAGCGCTGGCCGGCCGGCATTCGCGCCGGCGCCGAGTTCGTCATGCCGACGATGAAGTGAGCCGGACGCGGCGCCGCAGCCGTGCCGGCGCCGTTCCCGATGAAAGCGGAGGAGCTTCCATGATCCTGTCGATCAGCCAAGCCTGGCTGGTACTGCTGCTGGCCGGCGTGCTCGAAATCGTTTGGGCGCTGGGCCTGAAATACAGCGACGGCTTTTCGCGCCTGACTCCGTCGCTCGTCGTCGTCGTGGCCGCCGCCGCCAGCTTCTGGCTGCTGGCGCTGGCCATGCGAGTGCTGCCGGCGGGCACCGCGTATGCGGTATGGACCGGCATCGGCGCTGCCGGCACGGCCCTGCTGGGCATCGCGCTGCTCGGCGAGCCGGCGACGGCGCTGCGGCTCGTCTGTATCGGCCTGATCGTGGCGGGTGTTCTCGGATTGAAATTCGTCGGCGGCCACTGAGAAGCGCGAACGCGCCCGCGACGAGCGTCGGGCCGCTTCACCGCATCTGAACCCGCTTACCCAGCATTCGAAAGGAGCAAGACCATGACACTGCAACTGAAAGAAATGGCGCTGCTCAAGCGCCAGGGTTACATCGACGGCCGCTGGGTCGATGGTGACGGCGGCAAGCGCTTTGCGGTCAGCGACCCGGCCAGCGGCCAGACGATCGTGGAAGTGGCCGATATGGGCGCGGCCGAAACGCGCCGCGCGATCGATGCCGCGGCGCGCGCGCTGCCGGCCTGGCGCGCCAAGCCGGCCAAGGATCGCGCCGTCATCCTGCGCAAGTGGTATGACCTGATCCTGGCGCACGCCGACGACCTGGCACTGCTGATGACTACCGAGCAGGGCAAGCCGCTGGCCGAGGCGCGCGGCGAAGTCGTCTACGGCGCGTCGTTCGTCGAGTGGTTCGCCGAAGAAGGGCGTCGCGCCAACGGCGACATCATTCCGACGATTGCGGCCGATCGCCGCTTGCTCGCCGTGAAGCAGCCGATCGGCGTGTGCGCGGCGATCACGCCGTGGAACTTCCCGATCGCGATGATCACGCGCAAGGTGGCACCGGCCTTCGCTGCCGGCTGCACGGTGGTGGCCAAGCCCGCCGAGGCCACGCCGCTGTCGGCGCTGGCTTTGGCCGAGCTGGCCGAGCGCGCCGGCTTTCCGCCCGGCGTGTTCAACGTCATCGTGGGCAGCGGCGAACGCGCGCCCGAGATCGGCATGGAGATGTGCACCAATCCGGTGGTGCGCAAGGTCTCGTTCACCGGTTCGACCGAGGTCGGCCGTATCCTGCTGCGGCAATCGGCCGACACGGTGAAGAAGCTGTCGCTGGAGCTGGGCGGCAACGCGCCGTTCATCGTGTTCGACGACGCCGATCTCGATGCCGCGGTCGAGGGCGCGCTGGCGTCGAAGTACCGCAACGCCGGCCAGACCTGCGTATGTGCCAACCGGCTGTACGTGCAGGAAGGCGTCTACGATGCATTCGCCAAGAAGCTGGCCGACAAGGTCGCGCAGTTCAAGGTCGGTGCCGGCACCGAGGCCGGCGTCACGATCGGCCCGCTGATCGAGGAAGCGGCCGTGCGCAAGGTCGAAGAACACGTCGCCGATGCGCTGGCCAAGGGCGCGACGGCGGTGCTGGGCGGCAAGCGCCATGCGCGCGGCGGACTGTTCTTCGAGCCCACCGTGCTGACCGGCGTCACGCCCGCCATGCGCGTGGCGCGTGAAGAAACCTTCGGCCCGGTGGCGCCGCTGTTCCGCTTCAAGACCGACGAAGAAGCGATCGCGATGGCCAACGACACCGAGTTCGGCCTGGCCGCCTATTTCTACTCGCGTGACGTCGGCCGCATCTTCCGCGCCGCCGAGGCGATCGAATCGGGCATGATCGGCGTCAACACCGGCCTGATCTCGACCGCCGAGGCGCCGTTCGGCGGCGTCAAGCAATCGGGGCTGGGCCGCGAGGGATCGAAGTACGGCATCGACGAATACCTCGAAATCAAGTATCTGTGCCTGGCCGGGCTGTAAGCCGCTGACGGGCACGGCGTGCCGCCGCGCCGATCGGCGCGCGCGCGCGATGACGCGGGGCGGTCCGGGCGCAGACGGCGCCCGCGACCTGCGCAACGGGTGCAAAGACCTAACGAGGAGATGCGCGATATGACGATCAGGATGCGTGCCGCCGTGCTGCGCGAAATCGGTCTGCCGGCGCCCTATGCGCAAAGCCGGCCGCTGTCGATCGAGGAAGTCGAGCTGCAAGCCCCGGGCCACGGCGAGATCCTGGTGCGGATCCGCGCCGCCGGCCTGTGCCATTCGGATCTGTCGGCGATCAACGGCGATCGGCCATGGCCGATGCCGATCGTGATCGGCCATGAGGCCGCGGCCGAAGTGGTCGAGCTGGGCGCGGGCGTCACCGACCTGGCGGTGGGCGATCACGTGTCGCTGATCTTCCGGCCCAACTGCGGCACCTGCCCGAGCTGCGCGGTCGGCCGGCCCGCCTTGTGCGTGCCGGGCGGCGAATCGAACGCGGCCGGTGCACTGCTGGGCGGCTACAAGCGGCTGAGCGCGGTGGGCGGCGCGGGCATCGGCGGCGTGGCCGGCGGGCCGCTGAATCATCATCTGGGCTGCTCGGCGTTCGCCGAATACGCCACCGTCTCGCGTCGCTCCGCCGTCAGGATCGACCCGACACTGTCCTGGGACGAAGCGGCGCTGTTCGGCTGCGCCGTCATCACCGGCGCCGGCGCGGTCGTCAACACGGCCCGCGCCGAGGCCGGCAGCAAGGTGGCCGTGGTCGGCCTGGGCGGCGTCGGCTTCTCGTCGCTGCTGGCCGCGCACGCGGTGGGCGCACGCGAAATCATCGCCATCGACATGCTCGACCAGAAGCTGGCCAAGGCGCGCGAGCTGGGCGCCACGCAGTGCTTCAACGCTGGCGACCCCGACGTGATCCAGAAAGTGAAGGACGCCACCGGCGGCGGCGTCGATTACGCGTTCGAGATGGCCGGCAACGTCAACGCGCTCGAGCTGGCCTATCGCGTCACCGGTCGCGGCGGCACCACCGTCACCGCCGGCCTGCCGAACCCGAACGCCAAATGGGCATTGCAGGCGGTGACGCTGATTGCCGAGGAACGTACGGTCAAGGGCAGCTACGTCGGCTCGTGCGTGCCCTCGCGCGACGTGCCGCGTTTCATCGCGATGTACCGTGCCGGTTCGCTGCCGGTCGACAAGCTGCTGTCGGAACGCATCACGCTGGATGAGATCAATCCGGCGCTGGATCGGCTGGCGCGCGGCGAATCGATCCGGCAGGTGATCATGATGGAATGAGCGCGGCGCCGGCGTCAGTGCTTGGCACCGGAGGCGCAAACGGGCCGCGCCCCACGGCCCGGCAGGAACCGTCGGGGGCAAGGCGGCCATCGCGCCTTCGGCGGAAGGTGACATAGCGTGGTGCGCAATGCACCAGCGTGGGGGGTCGGCCGGCGCGTAAGGCTCGCCACGCGCTGACGCCGGGCCGCATATGTTCAGCGCCCGCAGACGCGGGCCGAGGCGGCACGCTGCTTGCTTGATACGGGGCTGTTTCCCTGATCAGCAGCGACCTGCCCGCGCCCGATGTTCGCCGACCTGCACCAGCTTTCGCACCACGCCGCCTGGCGCCGCCAGCTCGAGATGCTGCTGGAATCGGCCGGCGAAGGCATCTACGGCATCGATCTGCGCGGCCGCTGCATCTTCATCAACGGTGCCGGCGCCGAGCTGCTGGGCTATACGCCCGACGAGGTGCTCGGCCGCAACATGCACTACCTGATCCATCATTCGCACGCCGATGCCGGGCTGATGCCGGTGCACGACTGCCGCATCTTCAAGGCCTTCAAGGAAGGCCGCGGCTGCCGCGTCGAAGACGAAGTGCTGTGGCGCCGCGACGGCAGCGCGTTCGCCGCCGAATACGCGTCGTACCCGATCCGCGACGGCGGCGTCGTGGTGGGCGCGGTGGTCACGTTCTCCGACATCAGCGAACGCAAGCGTACCGAGGCCGCGTTGCAGCAGGCGCATGCCGGGCTGGAACGCCGCGTGGCCGAACGCACCGCCGAGCTGTCGGCCGCCAATCGCCAACTGCGGCAGGCCAGCGACGGGCTGCGGCGTCTGTCCGCGCACATGAACACGGTGCGCGAGGAAGAGCGCGCGCACATCGCGCGTGACATCCACGATGACCTGGGCGCCTCGCTCACCGCGATGCAGCTCGAATTGAACTGGCTGCGCCAGCGGCTGGCCGGCCAGACTGAGGCGCTGGCGCACATCGACGCGGCGTTGGAGATCGGCGGCACCGCGATGGGCGCGGTGCGCCGCATCCTCAACGACCTGCGCCCCGGCGTGCTCGATCATCTGGGCTTGTGGGCCGCGCTCGAATGCCTGCTGCAGGACGCCCAGTCGCGCGGCAGCCTGCGCTGCAGTTTCGCCTGCCCGCCCGAGGTCGAGCGCTGCCGGCTCGGGCGCGACGCCGAAATCGCCGTGTTCCGCATCGTTCAGGAAGTGCTGACCAATGTGCAGCGCCACGCCGGTGCCGCCCAGGTGCTGCTGCGCGCACGTGCCGTCGAAAGCGACCTGCTGATCGCCGTGGAAGACGACGGCTGCGGCATGCACGTGCCGGCGCAGCCGACCAGCTTCGGCCTGCTCGGCATGCATGAACGTGCGCATGCGATCGGCGGCACCTTGATGCTCGACAGCGTGCCGGGCAAGGGCACCATGGTCAGCCTGCGCCTGCCCGGCGCGCTGGCGTGAGGAGCGCGCCATGATCGACCTGCTGATCGTCGACGATCACATGATCATCCGCCGCGGGCTGACACAGATTTTCGCCGGCGACCCACGCATCGGCCGCGTCGCTGAAGCGGCCGACGGCCCGGCCGCATTGCGTGAACTGCGTGCGGCGCCGGTGCGGGTGGTGCTGCTCGACATCGCGCTCGGCGATCGCGATGGGCTCGACGTGCTGCGCTCGATCCGCGCCGAGTTTCCCGGCGTGGCGGTGGTGATGCTGTCGGTGTATCCGGAAACGCAGTTCGCGGTGCGCGCGATCCGCGCCGGCGCGGCGGCTTATCTGAACAAGGGGTGTTCGCCCGAGACATTGTTCGCGGCGATCACCAAGGTGGCGGCCGGCGGTGTCTATGTCACGCCGGTGCTGGCCGAGCTGCTGGCGCGCAACGTGCGCGCCGACGAAGCGCGGCCGCCGCACGAAACGCTGTCGAACCGCGAGTTCCAGGTGCTGAAGCTGCTGGCCGAAGGGCGTTCTGTGTCGGAGATCGCCGAGCAGTTGTCGCTGTCGGTGAACACGATCTCGACCTATCGTGCTCGCGTGTTCGACAAGCTCGGCGTGCGCAGCATGGTCGAGCTGCTGACCTACGCGGCGCGGCAGGATCTGTTGCCGATCTAGGCGGCGTTGCGCGCCGCGCGGTATCACCGCGCGCCCTCTCTCAAACCTGCGGCTGCATCGCGTCGAAAGTGCGGCCCATGATGACGTGCTTGCGATAGTTGCCGCCCGGCGCCTCGTAGCCCAGCTCGGCCATCCGCTTGCGTGCATCGGTAGCCAGGAACACCTGCTCGGCGATCTGCCGGTAGTCGACGTCGCGCTTGAGGTAGCCCCAGCGCTTCATCTGCGTCATCATCCACACCGCCATCGATTGCCACGGAAACGGATCGAAGTCGATGCGCCCGGGTTCGTTGCGAACCTTGCCCAGTCCATCGGCGAAGCGGCCGAGCAGCACCTGTTCGAGCACCGTGATCGGCTGGTTCAGATAGTTGGGGCCGGCGATCGCCTCGGCCACGGCCTTGCGATTCTTCATCTCGGAGCAATGCATGGTCGAGGCGACGATCGCACGAAACAGCGCCGAGAAGGCATTGGGCAGTTCGGCGGCGAACTTGCCGGTGGCGGCGAAGGCGCAGCAGGGGTGCTTGTCCCAGATCTCGCTGCTCAGCATGTGGATGAAACCGACGCCGTCGAACACCGCGCGCTGGTTGAACGGTTCGGCGACGATGAAGCCGTCGATGTTGCCCGAGCGCAGGTTGGCCACCATGTCGGGCGGGGCCATCACGCGCAGCTGCACGTCGCGATCGGGATCGACGCCGTGCGCGCTCAGGTAGTGGCGCAGCAGGAAGTTGTGCATCGAGTAGTCGAACGGTATCGCAAAGCGCATGCCCTTCCAGCTCTTCGGGTCGCGCTTGTCCTTGTGCTGGATGCCCAGCGTGATCGCGCTGCCGTTCACGTTCTCGATCGCCGGCATCACCATAGGGATCGCTTCCGATCCCAGCCCCAGACTGATCGCCAGCGGCATCGGCGACAGCATGTGCGCGGCGTCGAACTCGCCGGCCAGCGTCTTGTCGCGCACCACCGCCCAGCCGGCGGTGCGCATCAGCGAGACCTTCAGGCCTTCCCGGGCATACAGGCCGAGCGGCTCGGCGGCGACCAGCGGCGTGGCGCAGGTGATCGGCAGAAAGCCGATCTTCAGTTCGGCCTTCTCGGGCGGCTTGCGATCCATCGCCAGCGCGGTGGCTGCGCCGAGCGGGAATACGCTCGAGACGGCGGCCAGCGCCGTGCCGGTGCCGACGCTGCGCAGGAAATAACGGCGCTGCACATCGTCGGGAAACAGCGCGCGCATCAGGCCGGCCTGCACCAGACGCGTGGCTGCAAGCGATTCATCGGCGTGCGGCGTGTCGTCGTCGTGTTCGGCCTGGTTGCGATGGCGGCCGCAGCCGCAGCCGCAGCCGCGCAGCGGACGGTCGGCGTCGAAAGGATCGTCGAAGAGGGGCATCGAGGTTCTCCGGTCGGGCAGTGACGGGGCGGAAGAAGGCGCTTGTTGGTGTCAGGCAGCGAGGCCGGCGTCGGCGGCCTGCAGTTGAGCGATCTCGCGGCGTAGATGCTTGAGCGCCGGCGTGACGATCGCCACGAAATAGGCTTCGCGCAGCCGGCGCTGCGCCGGGCTGCGCATCAGATAGCCGCGCGCGCCCTGATGCAGCATGGCCGCATTGGCCGCGCGCAACGCCAGTTCGCTGCCGGCCGCGCGCAGGCGCAGAATCTCGGGCACCACGTCGGCCAGCGGCTCGCAGGCCAGCGTCTCGGCCAGCGCATGCGTGCGTTCATGTGCATCGGCCAGCGCCGCTTCGATGTCGCCGACTTGATCGTCCAGATAACGATTGACGTGCGCCAGCTGCCGGTTGGCCTCGTGCATCAGCGCCACGCAGCCCGCTACCAGGCCCAGCCCCATGCCCATCTGCGCCAGGATCATGCCGGGCTTGATGCGCCGCAGATAGGCGCGCCCTTCATCGGGGTGCGCCAGCACCTCGGCGTCGGCGATGAAGGTCGATCTGAAACGGCAGGCCAGCGTACGCGTGCCGTCGAGTGCGGCGAAATGCGCGCAATCGGCCAGGTGCACGCTGGTGTTCGCGCAATCGACCAGGAAGAACATCATGCCGCCGTCGTCGCTGGGGCAGCCGGTGACGAACACGTGATCGCGGCCGAGGTTCGATACCCACGGCAGCGTGCCGTCGATCTCGTAGCCGCCGGCGACGCGGCGCGCCGACAGGCGGAAATTCTCGATGCCGTCGTTCGATTTCATCGTGTTCGACAAACCGGTGCCGGCCATCGTTTCGCCGCGCGCGATGCGCGGCAGCCAGAACGCCTTGGCGGCTTCGTTGCACGACAATTGCAGATAGCGCGCGCAGGCGGTCTGGCACCACACCAGAAAGCCGCTGGACAGGCACTGCCGCGAGACCGCCTGCATCACGTCGAGCGTGTGGCGCAGGCCCAGGCCGTTGCCGCCATGAGCCGGTGCCACGACGCCGGCAAAGCCGCCGAGCGCACCGAGCGCGCGCAGAAAATCGGCCGGGTACAGCGCCTGCCGATCGATGTCGATGATTTGCGGAATCAACTGGCGTTCGATCAGTGCGTCGATGGCGGCGAGATCGCCGCCGCGCGAAGCGGCACCGGCGATGAGGGGATCGGCGTGCATACGTGCATCCTTCGGCGAGAGAGCAGGGGCCCGGCGCGGCCGGGCGGCATCGATCGACAGCGGCGTGACGGCGCCGCCGCCCTTGCGTGTCAGGCGAGCTGCACGGTCATCGGAATCGGATTGCGGAAGCTGTTGGCCACCGGCGAAAAGAAATTGGCGTGGCGCACGATCTCGTCCAGCGCCTCGCGGCTGGCGTCGCCTTCGACCACCACTTTCACGCGCACCGCCTGAAAGCCCATCGTCTCGGGGGTCTTGTCCGCGCCGCCGGCGCCCCAGGCAGCCGGGTTGCCGATGTCGCCTTCGAGAAACAGCTCGAGCTTGTGCAGCTCGACCTGCTTCCACGTCGCGACCGCCTGGATGCCGACCGACAGGCATGCGCCGAGCGCGGCCAGCAGCACTTCCGACGGTGCCGGCGCCGTATCTTGACCGAACAGATGCAGCGGTTCGTCGACCACCACCGGCACGTGCGTACCTACGTAGCTGAGGTTGCGGAACTGGCCGTCGGCGATCGTGTGCACCTTCATCACGCCCTGCGAGCAGGGGTTGTTGCGGCCTTTCTCGGCGAAGGCCAGCAGGCCGTCGCGATCGATCGGTTTCAGGCGGGTGCGGACGGTTTCCGCGGCGGGCATGGCCATGTCGTTCATCTCGATCTCCTTGGATTCACGGGGCAGCGCAGTCCGGAACTCAGACCGGACGCAGCGCTTGCGTCATGGCGATTGCAAGCTCCGTGCCATTCGGCACAGGGCTACGTTACTGCTTGTGAATCAAGGGCTTATCAGAGAGAACGCGACCAGCGTCGCGGCGCAAATGTAGACGATGAATTGTGAACAATTCGAATTGTTCATTCAATTCGAGGCCAATACCTGCAAGCGGTATTGCAATTGCCGCAGGCTCAGGCCCAGCCGCTGCGCGGCCGCCGATTTGTTGCCGCCGGTTTCTTGCAGCGCGGCCTCGATGCGCGCGCGATCATCGCTGTCGACGTAGCGATAGGCGCGGGTGCGGCGTGGTGATGGTGTCGAAGCGGGCGGCATCGGCGATGCATGCGCGGGCCCAGACTCACGCAAACCCGTCGCCGCGGGCTCGCTCGCCAGCGCCTCGTTCACCGCGACCCCGTCCAGCGTCACCGCACCCCGCTGCATCAGCACGATGCGCTCGATCACGTTCTGCAACTGCCGCACGTTGCCGGGCCAGCCATAGTCGATCAAGCGCCCGATGGCCGCCGGCGACAGGTTCACCGCGCGCTGGTGCTGCTGGTTGAAACGGTGCAGGAAATGCCGCACCAGCGTAGGAATGTCGTCGCGGCGCCGGCGCAGCGGCGGCAGCGTCACCGGCACCACGTTGAGCCGATAGAAAAGATCGAGCCGGAACAGCCCCGCATCGACGCGGGCCTGAAGATCCTGATTGGTGGCCGCCACGATGCGCACGTCGACCGGCCGTTCACGATGCCCGCCCAGGCGTTCGACGACGCGCTCGGCCAGCGCGCGCAGCAGCTTGGCTTGCAGCGCCAATGGCATCTCGCCGATCTCATCGAGAAACAGCGTGCCGCCATCGGCCAGTTCGAACTTGCCGGCGCGCGCGCCGGCGGCGCCGGTATAGGCGCCTTTCTCGTGGCCGAACAGTTCGGCCTCGAACAGCGGCTCGGGCAGCGCGGCGCAATTGAGCTTGACGAACGGGCCGTCACGACGCCGCGACATCATGTGCAGGGCGCGCGCCACCAGTTCCTTGCCGGTGCCCGATTCGCCCAGCAGCAGCATCGTTGCGTCGGTGTCGGCCACGCGTTCGATCTGGCGCAGCGCGGTCAGCAGCGCCGGCGCTTCGCCGATGATGCCGCAAGCGTGCGCATAGCTGCCGGCTCGCTCCAGCTCTTCCTTCAGCGCGCGGTTCTCGCGTTCCAGCGCCGCCGTGCGCGCGGCGACGTGATGCTCCAGTTCGAGCAACTGGCCAACCAGCGCCACCAGGATGCCGAGCAGGCGCAGATCCTCGGCCAGGCCGCGGTCGCGGCGCCGCAGGCGATGCACGCCGAGCACGCCCACCACTTTCGATTCGCGCAGCACCGGCAGCGCGATGTAGGCCACGGTTTCCTGCGGCAGTTGCTCGCGCGGCACCGATCGGAACAGAAAACGCGGCTCGGCATCGACGTCTTGCACCACGACGGCTTCGCCGCTCTGGAACACGTGGCCGGTGATGCCTTCGCCGGGCGCGAATACGCCGGCCCGCGCCTGTGCTCGCGTCAGGCCATAGCTGTAGCGGATGGCGAGCGCGCCGCGCGCCGCGTCCCACAGTGCGACGCGGCCGCGATTCAGGCCCAGGAACTCCGAGGCCAGATGCAGGATCTCGCGAATCGCGGGCCCCGGGTCCAGGCTGCGTCCGAGCATGCGCACCGCGCCCTGGATGACCAGCATTTCGCGCTCGGCCCACGGCGTGGCCATGCGCGCGGCGGATGAATGCGAAGCGGCGTTCACGGCGGCGGTTCCGATGAAGACGTACGAGCAGGCGAGGCTCGCCCGCTGCAAACCAGTGTAGCCCTCGCCGCGCCGTAGCGCGCCCGCGCCGCCGACCACATCGTGTAGGGCCAGCACTACATGCGGATCACGACACGCGCGATACCGGCCGTGCAGCGCGGCGCGCAAGATCCAATCCATCGAGCCAGCACGACGAGGATCGAAATGCAGCGCAAGCCGGGATTCAGATTGGGTGTCTTCGTGTTCAAGGATGCGGAGATCGCCGACTATGCCGGCCCGTGCAGCGTGTTCGCGGTGGCGCAGCGCTTCGATCCCGAGCTCGACGTGTTCCTGGTCGCCGAAGGCGCGCGGCCGGTGGCTACCTGCGCCGGCATCACGGTGCAGCCCGCCTATGCGCTGGCCGAGCAGCCGGCGCTCGATGCCTTCGTGATCCCCGGCGGGCCCGGCGTGCGCCAGCAGATGCACAACCGCAGGCTGCACGACTACCTGCGCGCGCTGCCGGCCGATTGCCTGCTGGCCAGCGTCGGCACCGGCTCATGGGTCTATGCCCGCATGGGCGTGCTCGATGGCCTGCCGGCCACCAATCGCAAGGAACCCGATCGCTACGAGGCCTCGCATCTGGGCAAGACGCCGATCGACCGCCTCGCCGAGCTGGCGCCGCACTGCCGCGTCAGCTGGGCGCGCATCGTCGATGCCGGCCGCGTCGTGACTGCCGGCGGCATCAGCGCCGGCGTCGAGCTGGGCCTGCATCTGCTGCGCCGGGCGGGCCGTGACGAAACCTTCGTGCGCGAAGTGGCGCGCGTCATGGAATACCAGCGTGGCTACGAGTGCTACGCGCACGACATCGAATACGCCGCTGCCGCATCGCCCGCCGGCGCGCGGCTGCTGGACACCACCTCCGCCTGAACCCGACAAGGAGCCCTTCATGTCTGCTTTCCGCAATCCCTTCGACTGGCGCACGCGTTTGTCTCACAGCGGCTGCGCCTGCGGCCGGCACCGCAGTGCGGCCGAGCACGAACAGGCCGAAGCGCTGGCTGCGCAGCAGATGCAGGAACGCGTCGTGGAAGGCGCAGTGATGCGCGCGCTGTTTCCCGACGATGCGCTGCGGCGCCGCTTCCTGCATGCGGTGGGCGGCGGCACGGCGCTGGCGGCGGTGTCGGCGCTGTTTCCGCTGGGAGCCGCCAAGGAAGCCTTCGCGCAGGGCAGCGGCAAGCTGGAGAAGAGCAAGCTCAGCGTCGGCTTCATTCCGATCACCTGCGCCACGCCGATCATCATGGCGCATCCGCTGGGCTTTTATGCGAAGCACGGGCTGGACGTGGCGGTGGTGAAGACCGCCGGCTGGGCGGTGATCCGCGACAAAGCGATCGCCAAGGAATACGACGCCGCGCACATGCTGTCGCCGATGCCGCTGGCGATTTCCACCGGCACCGGTTCGAACCCGATCGCGTGGACGGCGCCGGCCATCGAAAACATCAACGGCCAGGCGATCACCTTGTCGATCAAGCACAAGGACAAGCGCGACCCGAAGAGCTGGAAGGGCTTCAAGTTCGCCGTGCCGTTCGACTATTCGATGCACAACTATCTGTTGCGCTACTACCTGGCCGAGCATGGGCTCGATCCCGATCGCGACGTGCAGATCCGCTCGGTGCCGCCGCCCGAGATGGTGGCCAACCTGCGTGCCGACAACATCGACGGGTTTCTGGCGCCCGATCCGGTCAACCAGCGTGCGGTATACGACGGCGTGGGCTTCATCCACACCTTGTCGAAGGAGATCTGGAACGGTCACCCGTGCTGCGCGTTCGCGGCCAGCAAGGAATTCGTCACCGCTCATCCGAACACCTATCACGCGCTGCTCAAAGCGATCCTCGACGCCACTGCGTATGCGCGCAAGCCCGAGAACCGCAAGGAGATCGCAGCGGCGATCGCGCCGGCCAACTATCTGAACCAGCCGGTGACGGTGGTCGAGCAGGTGCTGACCGGCACCTATGCCGACGGCCTGGGCAACGTGAAGAAGGATCCGAACCGCATCGACTTCGATCCCTTCCCCTACGACTCGTTCGCCATCTGGATTCTGACGCAGATGAAGCGCTGGGGCCAGATCAAGGGCGACGTCGACTACGCCAAGGTGGCGCGCGAGGTGTTCCTGGCCACCGATGCCGCGCGCCTGATGAAAGAACTGGGCATGCCGCCGGCCGATCCGGCCAAGCCGATCGTGGTGATGGGCAAGGCCTTCGATCCGAAGCAGCCGGCGGCTTACGTGAACAGCTTTGCGATCAAGAGGAGCTGAGCGATGAAGGCTGCTCGACCCTGGCTGGCGCCGCTGCTGTCGGTGCTGTTTCTCGCGCTGTTCGTCGGCGTCTGGTCTCTGGCCACGCAGCAGCGCTCGGCCGACGTGAAGGTGGATTCGGAGTATGCCGCGCTGGTCGGGCAGGCCGCGGCCACCGGCGCCAAGTCGGCGCTGCCCTCGCCGGGCGAGGTCGGCGCCAAGCTGTGGCAGCACCTGTCCGATCCGTTCTACGACCGCGGCACCAACGACAAGGGCATCGGTACGCAGCTGATGTATTCGATCGGCCGCGTGCTGCTCGGCTTCGGGCTGGCCGCGCTGGTGGCGATTCCGCTCGGCTTTCTGATCGGCATGTCGCCGCTGATCTATCGCGCGCTGGATCCGTTCATCCAGGTGCTCAAGCCGGTGTCGCCGCTGGCGTGGATGCCGCTGGCGCTGTACACGATCAAGGATTCGGGCATTTCGGCGATCTTCGTGATCTTCATCTGCTCGCTGTGGCCGATGCTGGTCAATACTGCCTTCGGCGTGGCCGGTGTGCGCCGCGACTGGCTGAACGTGGCGCGCACGCTCGAGGTCTCGCGCTTGCGCACGGCATTCAACGTGATCCTGCCGGCGGCGGCGCCCACGATCATGACCGGCATGCGCATCTCGATCGGCATCGCGTGGCTGGTCATCGTCGCCGCCGAGATGCTGGTCGGCGGCACCGGCATCGGCTACTTCGTCTGGAATGAGTGGAACAACCTGTCGATCGCCAACATCATCAGCGCGATTCTGTTCATCGGCCTGATCGGCATGCTGCTCGATACGCTGCTGGCCCGGCTGGCGCGCGCCGTCACATACCGGGAATGAGCCATGACGCAGCCTTTCCTCAAGGTCGAAGCATTGGCCAAGCGCTATCCGGGGCCGTCGGGCAAACCGGGCACTACGGTCTTCGAGAACATCCACTTCGGCATCGACAAGGGCGAGTTCGTCTGCATCGTCGGCCATTCGGGCTGCGGCAAGACGACGATCCTGAACGTGCTGGCCGGCCTGGACGAAGCCAGCGAAGGCGTGGTCATCATGGATGGCCGCGAAGTGCGCGGGCCATCACTGGATCGCGGCGTGGTGTTCCAGGGGCATGCCTTGCTGCCGTGGTTGTCGACGCTGAAGAACGTGGAATTCGGCGTGCGCTCGCGCTGGCCGCAATGGAGCGCGCGGCAGATCGAGGAGCACAGCACGCGCTATCTGCAAATGGTGGGGCTGGGCCAGGCGCTGCACAAGAAGCCGGCCGAGCTGTCGGGCGGCATGAAGCAGCGCGTGGGCATTGCGCGCGCCTTTGCCATCCAGCCGAAGATGCTGCTGCTCGATGAGCCCTTCGGTGCGCTCGATGCGCTGACGCGCGGCACCATCCAGGACGAGCTGCTGAGCATCGTGCAGGCCACGCACCAGACGGTGTTCATGATCACGCACGACGTCGACGAAGCGATCCTGCTCGCCGACAAGGTGCTGCTGATGAGCAACGGCCCGTATGCGCGCATCGCCGAGATCGTCGACATCACGATGCCGCGCGATCGCAGCCGTCACAGCATTCATCACGATCCGCAGTACTACCGGATCCGCAACCACCTGGTCGATTTTCTGGTGAACCGCTCCAAGGATTACGCGGCCGATACCCCTGCCGCGGCCGCCCACGATCCGCGGCACCCGCCGCTGGTGCGCCCGGGGCTGGAAGGTGGTGCCGACGTGCTGCCGCTGGCCGCGGGCTCGCCCGCCGTGATGCCCGTGCTCAAACCCGTCTCGTCCGCTTCTGCTTCTGCTTGACCTTGATAGTGAAAGGAAGAACCCCATGACCCGCAATGAAGTCACCGCGCTGATTCTCGCCGCCAAGCTGAAGAGGAAGCTGAGCTGGGCGCAACTGGCCGAGGTGCTCGGCCAGAGCAAGGAATGGTCGACGGCCGCGCTGCTTGGCCAGATGACGCTGACCGAGCAGCAGGCGCAAGCCGTAGGGCGTGCGCTCGATCTGCCCGAAGCGGCCGTCGCGCAACTGCAAGTAGTGCCGTACAAGGGTTCGCTGCCGACCTCAGTGCCGACCGATCCGCTGATCTATCGGTTCTATGAGCTGATCAGCGTCTACGGCACCACGTTCAAGGAACTGATCCATGAAGAATTCGGCGACGGCATCATGAGCGCCATCGATTTCAAGATGGATCTGCAGCGCGAGCCGAATCCGGCCGGCGATCGGGTCAGCATCACGATGAGCGGGAAGTTTCTGCCGTACAAGACCTACTGAAGCCCGGCACGCTGCCGTCGGCAAGGATCCCTCGAAATGCGGCGCCTGCGCCGCTTTGGTGGCCGGCCTTACGTCAGCGTGCCTTTCATGTAGGCGTCGATCGCGGCCGAACGTACCGCCGGATCGTGCAGGCCGTCGGCGTCGAAGATGGCCTCGCCGTGATGCATGACGATGACGCGCTGCGCGGTGGAGACGATCAGGTCGAGGTCATGCTCGATCCAGACGGTGCCGACATTGCATTCGCGCTGGGCGATGGCGATGAGTTCCGGGATCAGCGCGCGTTCCTGGTGGCTCATGCCCGAGGCGGGTTCGTCCAGCAGCAGCGCCAGCGGTTCACTGACCAGCGCGCGCGCCAGATCGACGCGGCGCCGCAGGCCCAGAGGCAGGTCGTCGACCGCCTGATCGGCATGCGCCTCGAGCCCGCAGCGCGCGATCATGTGCCGTGCGCGCTCACGCGCGGCCGATTCCGCCGCGCGTGAACCCCAGGGCCGGAATATCTGCCGGAGCAGGCGCGGCGGCTGGCACGAGGCCAGCCCGATCATGACGTTATCGGTCACGCTCAAGCCGGGTATGAGATTGGCGTGCTGGAACGTGCGCGACAGGCGGCAGGCGCCGCGCTCGTGCGCCGGCAGGTGGTCGATGCGCACGCCGTTGACGCTGATGCGGGCTGACGGATCAGGCTGGTACAGACCGGTGATGCAGTTCATCAGCGCCGATTTGCCGGCGCCGTTCGGGCCGATCAGCCCGACGACTTCGCCCGCTTTGACGCGAAAGCCGACGTCGCGCAGAACGCGCAGGCCGCCGAAGTGCAGGCAGACCTGTTCCACTTCGAGAATGCAGGGTGCGCTGGAGGAAGAAGCTTCGGTCATGATTGTGTCGCGCGCGCAATGCCGCCCTCTGCCAGGCGCTGCTCGAGTGCCGCGCGATCGACGATGCTCAGATCGATCGCGTCGCCGGACACGCAGCCGCGGTCCATCAGATAGGCGCGCTCGGCCAGATGATGAATCCAGGCGCTACCGGCCTCGGCGAGCAGCAGCGTCAGGCCGAGTTCGCGGCGCAGGCGGTGCAGGTCTTCGCACAGCCCTTCGATGACCGGCACCGACAAGCCCAGCGTGGGCTCGTCCAGCAGCAGCAGGCGCGGTGACGCGAGCAGCGCCATCGAGATGGCCAGCATCTGTTGTTCGCCGCCCGACAGATTGCCGGCCAGAGACTGGCGGCGCTCGGCCAGGCGTGGAAACAATTCGTAGACGTCGGCACGGGTCAGAGCGCCGTCGCGTGTGCCGCGCATGCCGACGGTCAGGTTCTCGTCGACGGTCAGCAGGCGGAACACCTTGCCGGTTTCGGGCACCAGGCCTGCCGGGCCGGCCCATTGCCGTCGGCTGCCGGCGGCGTCGGCGGCCGACCATCGCAGTTGACCGTCTCGACGCGCGTTCGGCGGCAGGGCGTCGGCAATGGCGGTCAGGGTAGTGCTCTTACCGGCCCCGTTGTGCCCGACCAATGCGACGGCCGAGCGGCGATCGATGTGCAGGTCGACCCGTCGCACGGCCTGCATGACGCCGAAGCGTACGCTCAGGCCGTCGACTTTCAGCAGGTGATCGGTGCTCATCGGGCCTCCGCGCTGGGCCGCAGGGGTAGCAGACGGCGCCGGATCCGGCCCCCTACGCGCAGCAGCACCAGGATCAGGATCAGTCCGAGCGCGATGTTCTCGCTTCCTGCGCCGCGGCTGACGACGTCGATGCCCGCTTCGGTCAGTGCATACGACAGCGCATGAGGCAGGATCGTGATCAGGTAGGCCGCGAGGATCGCGCCGGTGAGATTGCCCAGCCCGCCGAGCACGACGACCGCGAGACTGACGATGGACAAATGGAACGGAAAAGCGCCGACCTGCACGACGCCGCCGTAGTAGCCGCTGAGCGCGCCCGCCGCTGAAGTCACGAATGAGGTCAGCATGAAGGCGCCGACGCGCACCCTGAACTGGGAGATGCCCATCGCGGCCGCGACTGAATGCGCCTCGCGGGTGGCAACCCAGGCGCGGCCGACCGAGCTGCGCAGAATGCGCCTGAAGAACCACCACGTGAGCAGCATCAGCCCCGCTATCAGATACCACCAGTGCTGGTCGGTCGCGAATTCGAACGAGCCGAAGGTCAGCGGCGGCATCACGAATCCGTTGGCGCCGGTCTGCTTGACTTCGATGTCGGTCAATACCAGCTCGACCAATTGATGCAGCGCGAAGGTGCCGACGGCCAGATAGATGCCGATCGCGCGGATGGTGATCGCCGCGATCGCCCCGCCGATCAGCATGCCGATCAGTCCGGCCCATAGCAGGATCGGTATCACGCCGGCATCGGCCATGAAACCGTTGGCGGCCATGCCGGCCGAGAACGCGCCGATGGCCAGGAACGCGGCCTGGCCCAGCGAGAGCAGCCCGGCGGTGCCGGTGAGCACCGTCAAGGCCATGGCGGAGATCGCCAATAATCCGCCCGCGTTGAGCAGATGCATGTGGAAGGCGTTGGCGAACAGCGGCGCGACTGCAATGAGGCCCACTATCACGGCTGCGCCGATCGCGGGCAGTGCGCGCCGGTCGGCGGGCGCGGTCATGGAGAACCCCGGAGCGCTTGAGTCGCCTGACATGCTTCAGACCCGCGTGATGGTTTCGGCGCGACCGATCAGACCGAACGGCCGGAACATCAGAACGACCAGCAAGGCGAGAACCGGCACGACCTGGCTGTAGCGAGGCTCGAAGAACAGCACCACCACGGCTTGGCCCAAGGCGATCAGGATCGCGCCGAGGATCGCGCCGACCAGGCTGGTCATGCCGCCGAGAATGGCGGCGACGATGCCGCTGATGCCGACCACCGCAGCCTCCATCGACACGGTCGACAGCGCGGCCGTGGTGATGCCGGCGACAGCCGACAGTGCGCTGGCGATCAGCCAGGCGGCTGCCAGGACCCGCTTGACCTTGACGCCGCGCAGCATGGCCAGCGTTTCGTTGTCGGCGACGGCGCGCATGTCTATGCCCAGGCGCGAGCGGTGGATCAAGACCAGCACGAGCGCGATGGCCACGCCGTTGAGCGCAATGGCCGCGATGCTGTTGACGGTCAAGGTGGCGCCGCCCACTTGCCACGAGCCCGACATCAGCGGCAGGCGGATCACTTCGCCTGACCAGATCATGCTGGCGACACCGAGCAGAACGATGCCCACGGCGATCGTCAGCACCGTGCCGACGAAATGGCCGAGGCGCCCGGCAGCGCGATCGATCAGCAGATGCGTGCCCATGCCCGCGACAGCGGCGAACGACAGCGCGGCCAGCAGACCCAGGGGCAGCGCCCATGCCGGCATGCCGTCCACGCCGAGGGCGACGGTGGCCGCCAGGTACGCGCAGACTATGCCCAGCTCGCCCGCGTGGAACATCAATACCCGGTTGGAGCGGTAGACCACGACTATGGCAACCGCAACGGCTGCATAGGTCGATGCCGTTGCCCCGACGGTGGCGAGGAAGGCCAGTGGGTGGACGAGCTGAGTCACGATGCGCGCTGCAGGCCGTGCTTATTTTCCGGCGACGTACTTGGGCTGGCCATCCATGCGAAGAATGTCGCCGGTCCACTTCAGCGTATCGGCCGACCGATCGTAGGCATACAGGCGGTAGGCGGTGCGGCCGTAGTGATCGTTCTTCGTGAACACGATCGGTTCGTCGGTCAGGCCGCCGGTGTCCACGCGGGTGTTCTGCAGCGCGTCGTTCAGGCGGGAAGCATCGCAGTTGGCGCCGCAGCGGCGCAGGGCGTCGACCACGACCATTCCGAGGCTCCAGCCGCCGGAGTGAAAGGCCAGCACTTCATCGACGCCGGCGCGTTTGGCCGCTTGCGTGAGCAGGCGCATCTGCGGGCCGTCGGCCTGGCCGGCGCTGGCGTAGCGCGAATAGCTATAGACCTGCAGGTTTGGCGCGGCTTTTGCCGACGCGCGTACTTCGTCGTCGCCGGTGCCGGCTTCCATCGACAGCACTTTGCCTTTGTAGCCCGCTTCGGAAAGCGGCGGCAGCAGCCCCAGCGTACGGCCGCGTCCCAGCGCGGTCACGACGACGTCGGGATTGGCGGCGGCGATGCGATCGGCGACCGGGCGATAGTCGCGCAGCGAAACCGGGAACAGCAGCTTGTCGACCTGTGTGAAGCCTTGTGCTTTGGCTGCTGCCATCGCGGCGTCGCAGCCGACGACCACGCCGGGGCTCTCGAAGCCGGTGCAGAGGAAGGAGCGGCCGGTCGGGGCGACTTTGCGCGCCAGTTCGCCGCCGGCCCAGCCGGTGATGTCGAATACCAGCCCCACGCCATAGACGGCACGCCGGGCGTTGGGCGGCAGAATGACGCTCAGGTTGGCCGGAAATCCGGTGACGACGGGCACGCGGGTACGCGACAGCGCGTTGTAGACCGGCATGTGGGTGCTGGTCAGCGATAGGCCAAGCACGGCCAGCACGTCATTGGAAACGAGCTCCTGTGCGCTGCTGACGGCGCGGGTCGAATCCATCTGCACGTCGCGGACGAGCAGTTCGATCGGGCGGCCGTGAACGCCCCCTGCGCGGTTGACTTCGTCGATGTACAGCTTGAAGCCATCGAGCGTCGGGCGGAAGATGCCCTGCGTCGGCCCCGAGGCATCGACCAGGTAGCCCAGCTTGAAGGGCTGCGGCGCGGTCTGGGCAGACGCGGCGGCGGCGCAGGCCAGCACGGCGCTCGTGGCAAGAAGCGAGCTGATCTGGCGAACCAAGTTCATGTTGCTGTCTCCATGTATTGACGCCCTGCGATGGGCGGGCGCCTTTAGTTATCGATGGCTCGGTGGGCGGCAGCAGACCGCCCGGTGATGCGTCAGTGGCCCGGGCGCGCCGATACGGCCCAAGGCGGCGCCTGTCGTTGCGATGCGGCGGCGACGCCGCTGCGCCCGGCCTGTGACAAGCGCGACTCCACGACCGCCTGTAACGACGCGGAGAAGAATTCTTCGCGCCCCGGCAGCTCGGCGTGGTTCATGGTCGCCTTGAAAAGGCGAATCGCTTGCGGCGAGGCGGCGAGCATCGCAGCGGTCATTTCCTTGCAGGCGGCAGCCAGCTCTTCATCGTCGCCGGCGATTCGCGTGACCAGGCCCATGGTCTGCATCTGCGGCGCGTCGTAGGTCAGGCCGAGCGCGCCGATCTGTCGCGCATGGCCTGCGCCGAGCCGCAGCGTGAGCAGCGGCATGAGCATGCCGGGAACCAGGCCGATCCGGACTTCAGGCGCGGAGAAGATGGCGTCCTTGTGGGCGACGACTGCGTCGCACGCACAGGCCAGCCCCAAGCCGCCGGCAATCGCGGCGCCCTGGATGACCGCGACCGTAGGTAGCGGGAACTCGTAGATCGCACGATAGACGGATTGAATCAGCCGGCTGTCGTGCTCCATCGCTTCGATGGGTTGCGACAGTCCGCCGAGCATCCATTCGAGGTCGATACCGGCGCAGAAGTGTCGGCCCTGGCCGCGCAGCACCAAGCCGCGCGTCTGCTCGTTGGCGGCCAGATCAGCCAGGGCGGACAGCAGGTGTTCGACCATGGTCTTGTCCAAGGCATTGCGTGCCGCGGCGCGGTCGAGCGTCAGGGTGGCAATGCCTTGCTCGTCCTGCGCTATGCGAATCCCCGATGCTCCAGTCACCCCATCAGCTACGTTCATGCGCGCTCGCTATTGTTCTGTTACATACTATTCGGTCAGTATACACACCGGAATCACATACAACAATATCTTGTGATTACAGCGATTTTCCTTATTGTTTTATGTATCTACCCGAGCGCAATTGACATTGGATACACTGCTTACATACCATATGGTCGGTATATCAATCTGGGGCTTGACCCGCCCGCGCGGCGTCGCCTCACGAATCAAAACTACAGAAGGAGACTCGCATGCGTCGCTTCCTATCGCCCTTTCGCCGTCTGCTGTTGCTTGCGCTTCTGGCCGCGAGCAGTACAGTGGTCGCGCAGACTGCCCCCTTGCGCATCATCGTCGGCTTTCCGGCCGGGGCTACCTTCGATATGGTTGCCCGTCTGATCGGCGAGCAATTGCGTGAAGAACTCGGTCGCCCGGTGATCGTCGAGAATCGGCCCGGTGCGGGCGGTGCCTTGGCCAACCAGCACGTGAAGGCCGCTCCGGCGGACGACAGTACCTTGCTGCTTGCCCCGCTGACCACGCTGATGATGTACCCCCACTCGCATCCGCAGCTGCAATACGATCCGTTCAAGGATTTCGTGCCGGTCGTGCACGTGGCGAAGTTTCCGTACGCGCTGGGCGTCGGTACCCAGGTGCCGGCAAACTCGTTCAAGCAGTATCAGGAGCTGATCAAGAAGAATCCGAAGTTCGGCCTCTTCGGTTCAGCAGGTGTCGGCAGCGCGACGCACTACTATGGCCTGATGGCAGCCAAGGCGTCGAACCTCGAGTTCACGCATGTTCCTTATAAAGGAACGGCGGGCGTGCTCGTTGCCGTTCGCGGCGGCGAACTGCCGGCCGGCTTCGTGCCGCTGGCCGACATGGCCGGGCTGGCGAGCACCGGTCATGCCAAGCTGCTGGCCATCGTCGCCGAGCAGCGCAACCAGCGCTTCCCCGACGTGCCTACCTTCAAGGAACTCGGTTTCAACGACATCGTCACCGGCGGCGATTACACGATCTTCGCGCCGGCCGGCACCTCGCAGGAGTTCGTCACGAAGATCAGCGCCGCGGTGCGCAAGATCCTGAAGCGCCCGGCGCTCGTGGAGCGTTTTCAGCAGGCGTATCTGGAACCGACCGGGTACGATGCCAGCGTCGTTGCGCGCGAACTGCGCTCGGGCTACGACGCCTGGGGCGTCATCATCAAGTCCAGCGGCTTTCGCGTGGACCAGTAAAAGCGTTCTCAACTTTAGCGGAAGCTGCTCTTATGGCATTCATGGACATGCGCGAGTGGATCGCGAAGCTTGAACAGCACGCGCAGATGCGGCGTATCAAAGCCGAAGTCGATTGGGATCGCGAGTTGGGCGCGATCAGCCGCCGCGTGCTGTCGCGCAACGGCCCGGCCCTGCTGTTCGAGAACATCAAGGGCTACAAAGACGCCCCTTGCCGGCGCTTGTTCACGGGTGGCCTGGGTTCGCGCGATCGTCTCAAGCTGGCCTTGGGCGTGCCGCTGGACATGCCCAACAACGAACTCGTGCAGTACGTGCTGAAGAAGAATCAGGAGCGAGTGCCGTTCGAACGGGTCAAGACCGGCCCCGTCAAGGAGAACATTCTGCTTGGCGACCAGATCGATCAGACCGCGTTTCCGGTGCCGCGCTGGCATTTTCGCGAGGGCGGCCGCTACGTGCACACGTTCTCGGCCATCGTCACCAAGGATCCCGATACCGGCGTGATGAACGTCGGCGTCTATCGGGGGATGATCGGCCAGCGCGATACGGCGCCGATGATGCTGATCAAGGGCGGGCAGCACTGGGGCCAGCATTTCATGAAGTACAGCGCGCGCGGGCAGCCGATGCCGGTGGCCTGCGTGATCGGCTGGGATCCGATCATGCCGTTTCTGGCCGGTTCGCCGCTGCCGGCCGGCGTGTGCGAATGGGAAGTGATGGGCGCCTATCGGGGCGAGCCGGTGCAGCTCGTGAAATGCGAGACGGTCGACCTGGAGGTGCCGGCCGGTGCCGAGATCGTGATGGAAGGCTTCATCTCCGAGAAGGTCCGTTCGGCGAGTTCACCGGCTACGTTTCCGACCTGCCGGCGCGCCGTCCGACGATGAAGGTGTCGTGCATCACCCATCGCAACGACCCGATCTTCGTCGGCACGCTGGAGGGAACGCTGCCGGGGTCGGCCAGCGAAAACAGCGTGATGTCTTCGGTCCAGCGTTCTGCGATCGCGTGGACCATCCTGAAGAACGCGGGCATTCCCGGCATTCAGGACGT
This sequence comes from Burkholderiales bacterium, assembly GCA_017307915.1. Lineage (GTDB taxonomy): Bacteria > Pseudomonadota > Gammaproteobacteria > Burkholderiales > Burkholderiaceae_E > Zeimonas. The sequence continues at coordinate 45,591 of JAFKGG010000375.1, forward strand.
CTTCATCCATCCGATCACGAACGGCACCAACATCTGCGTGCAGATCAAGAAGCACTACCAGGGGCAGCCGAAGCAGATCGCCTGCGCGCTGTGGGGCGCCAGCGCCGCGCAGTACCGCTACAAGAACGTCTTCGTCGCCGAAGAAGACATCGACATCTCGTCTTACGAGCAGATCGATTGGGCGTTTGCCTATCGGATGAATGCCGGGTATGGTGGAATTACCGTGTTCCCCGGTAGCTTCGGTTCGCCGATCGATCCGAGTTCGCCGCTGGAGGATCGCGACGTCGAGCAACTGGGCTCGGGCATCTGGAACCGGACACTGTTCGATCTGACCCGCAACTGGCACTTCAAGCGGCAACCGCAATGGGACAACGAGCGTTTTCCACCGACCGTCCGGCCCGCGCCTGAGGATGAAGCCCGTGTCGAGCAACGCTGGGGGGAGTACGGCCTGGAGGATCTCTGAAGTGCCGCGCCGGGTCATCGTCGGCATCTCGGGCGCGTCGGGTGCCATCTATGGCATCCGGCTGCTGGAATTGCTGCGCACTTTTCCCGACGTCGAGTCGCACCTGATCATCTCGTCGGCGGGAGAGCGCACCATCGTCGAAGAAACGGCGTGGCGCCTTGACGACGTCCGTGCCCTGGCGCACGTCTGGCATCCGGCGCGCAACATCGGCGCGTCGATCGCCAGCGGTTCGTTCCGTGCCGTGGGCATGGTCGTGGCGCCCTGCTCGGTCAAGACGCTGTCCAGCGTGGCTTACTGCGCGTCCGACAACCTGATCGCCCGCGCCGCTGACGTCACGCTGAAAGAAGGGCGGCCGCTGATCCTGCTGTTGCGCGAGACGCCGCTGCACGCCGGGCACATCCGGGCCATGGCGGCGGCCTGCGAATCGGGTGCAGTGATCATGCCGCCGGTGCCCGCGTTCTACCATCGGCCGACCACGCTTGAGCAGGTGATCGATCACTCGCTGGCGCGGGTGCTGGATCGGCTGGGGTTCGCGCACGAGATCGCCCCGCGCTGGGGTGAAGGCGTCAAGCCGGCGTCTGACGCGGATTGCTGAGCTGCGCGCCGGGCGCGCCTTGCGCCCTGGCCGGTCGCCCTAGCCGGTCGCCCTAGCCGGTCGCCCTCAAAGCGCAGCGATGCGTGCGTGCAATAGAGCGGAGCGGCCGGCGCGGATCTGTTCGAAGCAGCTCGATACGGCGGCTTCGACCTGAGCAGGATCGTCGATCGTGACGCCGTAGGCACCCGCCGCCTGCGCGACCTGCGAGAAATCGACGCCCGCGGGCAGAACCGCCTGAAACTGATTGGCCCGGTGCGCGTAGCCATCGGGATAGACGCGTTCGGTGGCGCTCTTCACCGCGGCCCAGCCGCCGTTGTCGAGCACGACGGTCAAGGTCGGCAGCTCGTATTGCCTGGCGGCGGCGAAGAACGAAGTCGGGTTGCCGAGATAGAACGTGCCGTCGCCGACGATCCTGACCACGTCCCGCCGCGGGCATGCCAGCTTGGCGCCCAGCGCCACGCCGGCAGACCAGCCCAGACCGCCGCCGCCGTTGTGAAAGTAGGTGCCCGCGCGCGTGCGTGGAATCTGCGTAGCGACGATGCCCGACGAGCGCACGGCCTCGTTGATCAGTATCGCGTCATCGTCCATCTGGCGGGCCACGGCGGCGCAGAGATGGTGCGCCGAGACGGTGCCCGGCGCGCTGCCGACGCGTTTTGCCAATGCCGCCGCGGCCTCGCGCCGCGCACGCGCCTGCTCGGCCAGGCTTGCGACGCGCTGGGCGGCGCGTGCGGTGAAGGCGGCGTCGCGGCGGCTTTCGAGTGCCGCGCACAATTGCTCGAGCACGTGGCTGCTGTCGGCGGCGATGCGCTGGTGCACGGCATACGGCCACAGCGGCAGGTCGCGTTTGATCGGATCGACGTCGATCTGGATCCAGTGCGAGCCCGCGGCCGGACCCACGTCGGCGGGGATCCAGGGCACGTCGACGTCCATCAGGATGCCCAGATCCGTATCGGGCAGCGCGTCGCCGGCATTGAAGCCCGCGAAACACGGATGATTGCGCGCGATGTTCAGACGCTGCGCATTGGCTTCGACCACGCGGACGCCGGCCAGGGTCGCGAATCGTGCCAGGGCATCTGCCGCGGCCGGGTTGCGTCCGGCATAGCTGGTGATGAGCAGCGGCGAGCGCGCCGCCAGCAAGCGCTCCACCACGCGCTCGATCTGATCGGGATCGGCGCCGCCGAGACGGCAGGCGCCGTAGTCGCTGTCCGGAAAATCGGCGATGTCGGCGCTGTCCCAGGATTGGGTCAGGGTCTCCCGGCGCAAGCTCATGTAGGCGGGCCCGGGCGGGTCGCTGCTCATGAGCGAATAGGCGCGGCGCAGCATCTCCTTGGCGACCACCCCCGAGGGCAGATCCGCTTCCCATTTGATGAACGGGCGTACCAGGCTGGCCTGGTCATACGGCTCCTGGATGAAGTGCACGTAGTTGTCGCGGCCGCCGAGCAACTCGCCATGGCTGGTGAAAGGCGCCCGGCCGGCGATCAGCAGCACCGGCATGCGCGAACGAAATGCGTTGTGAAGACCGAGCGCCGCGTTCGCACTACCCGCGTCGACGTGTACCAGCACCACCTGGCCGCGCCCGGTGAGCGCGCCGTAGCCGAGCGCCATGTGCACCGCGAGGCTCTCGTGCGGGCACAGGATCGGCCGCAGCCGGACGTCGCCCTCGGCCTCGTGGCGGGCAAGCTCTTCTATCAGCGGAGCGTGGTCGGTGCCGAGATTGGAGAAGATGAACTCGACGCCGAGATCCCGAAGCCCTTCGATGAAGTAGTGTGCGGCGGTATGTTGCGCCATGGCAATGCAGTGCGGGTGGAGTCTGTCTAGGCGCGGGGCGCAGTGCGGCGCTGATCGCGGTCGGCACGAATGTAGAGATTCTTGATCCGACGATACTTGTCGAAGGCGGCCAGGCCGAAGTCCTTGCCGAAGCCGGATTGCTTGAAGCCGCCGAACGGGCTCACGACGTCGTTGCCGCGTCCATACGTATTGACCCAGACCGTTCCCGCTTCGATCTCGCGGGCGCTCGCCAGGGCCTTGTCGATGTCGCGTGTGTGCACGCCGGCGGCCAGGCCGTAAGTGGGATGGGCGGCCAGAGCCAGGCCTTCGTCGTAGTCGTCGAACACCTGCACCGTGAGCACCGGGCCGAAGATTTCGCTGCGCACCGCGTCGTTGGTCGAGTCCATGCCGGTCAGCACCGTGGGTTCGAAGAACTGGCCGCCCTTGTGCTCGAAGCGCTTGCCGCCGACCAGCGTTTGCGCCCCCGCATCCTTGGCGCGCTTGACGATGGCGTCGATGCGGTTTGCCTGATCGGCTGAGATGATCGGCGGCAGCGTGGTCGCTTCGTGCCACGTGGGGCCGGCCTGCACGGCGCGCACTTCGTCGAGCACGCGCGCGATGAGTTCGTCGGCAATGCCGCGCTGGACGATGAGCCGGCTGCCGCAGAAGCATATCTGGCCGCTGTTGCGGGTCAGCGAAGCGGCGACCAGGCTCGCAAGCTCGGCGACGTCCGGGGCATCGTCGAAGACCAGTTGCGGGCTCTTGCCGCCGAGTTCGAGCGATACCGGTTTGATGCCGTGCTGCGCGGCTTCGCACATCACGGTGACGCCGGTCTGGGTCGATCCGGTGAAAGTGACGTAGCCGACGCCGGGGTGACGCACGAGTGCGTTGCCGGTGATCGCGCCCGAGCCGATCAGTACGTTGAACAGCCCCGGCGGCACTCCCGCGCGAACGCCGAGCGCAGCGATGCGCAGAATGGCGAAGGGCGTGAGTTCGGACGGCTTGAGCACCACTGCGTTGCCGGCGGCCAGTGCCGGTGCGAACTTGGCGGTGGCCAGCAGCAGCGGCACGTTCCAGGGCGTGATCGCGGCGACGACGCCATAGGGTTCGTGTTGCGTGAAGCTCAGAATGCCGCGCGCCGTGTCGAACACCTCGCCGGGTGACTTGTCGGCGCATTCGGCATAGAAGCGCAGCAGCTCGGCGACCACCGGCAGGTCGCGCCCCATCGTTTCAGCGATCGGCCGCGAGGAGCACAGCGATTCGAGCCGGGCCAGCTCGACGCGATGTTCATCGACCAGGCTGGCCCAATGGCGCATGACGGCCGCACGCTGGCGCGGCGCGATGTCGGACCAGCCCGAGACGCGCAATGCGCTGCGGGCCGATTCGACCGCGCGATCGACGCAGTCGGCGGTGGCTTCGCGGAACTCGCATGCGAGGTGCCCGTCAGAGGGCCTGAATACGCCGATCGCCGTGCCGCCGGTGGCTGCGAATTCTCCGCCGATGAACGACGAGCGATCGATCGAGACCGAATCGGGGTTGAATGAATTCATCGCTGCTGCTGCCCTCGTGCGCGGGCGGCTCAGCGTGCGCTCGGTACGACGACGTCGTACCAGACCTTGGCCGAGCGCTTCTTTACGTCGTCGACGTAGATGGTCTTGACTTCGGTGTAGGCGTTCAGGCCGTCTTCGCCGAGTTCGCGGCCGACGCCGGACTGCTTGTAGCCGCCGAAGGGCGCGGCCGGGCTCAGAACGTGCCATTCGTTGACCCACACCCAGCCGGCGCGCAGTCGACGCGCAACTTGCGAGGCGCGCTCCGCGTCGCTGCTCCAGACACCGGCGGCCAGGCCGTAGGGCGAGTCGTTGGCAAGACGCACGGCGTCCTGGTCGTCTTCGTAACGCAGCACCGACAGCACCGGGCCGAAGATCTCTTCGCGCGCGATGCGCATCTGGTTGTCCACGTCGGAGAAGATCGTCGGCGCGACGAACTGGCCGCGCGCCAGTGCGCCGTCGGTAAGGCGCTTGCCGCCGATGCGCAGCCGTGCGCCTTCCTTGATGCCGATGTCGACGTATTGCAGGATGCGGTTGAGCTGCTTGTCTGAGACGACCGGGCCGACGTTGGTTTCGGGATCCATCGGATCGCCGACTTTCAGGCCGCGGGCGCGTTCGACCAGGCGCTCGACGAAGGCGTCATGCTTGGCCCGGCTGAGCAGCAGGCGGGTGCCGGATTCGCAGACTTGGCCGGAGTGAAAGAGCGATGCGTACAGGGCGCCGTCGGTGGCCAGTTCCGGGTCGGCATCATCCAGCACCACGTTGGCCGATTTGCCGCCGCACTCGAGCGTCACGCGCTTCAAGGTGTCGCCGGCCAGTGCCATGACACGCCGTCCGACTTCGGTGGAGCCGGTGAACGCGATCTTGTCGACCAGCGGATGGGTCACCAGGGCTTCGCCGACTTCGGCGTCGCCGGTGATGATGTTGACGACGCCTTTCGGAATGCCTGCCGCATGGCAGAGTTCGGCGAGCAGCAGCCCGGTTGCCGGCGTTTCGGGGGCCAGCTTCAGAACCACCGTGTTGCCGGTGGCCAGGGCTGAGCCGAGCTTCCACAAGGCCATCGGCAGCGGAAAGTTCCACGGAATGATCTGGGCGCAGACGCCGATCGGCTCGCGCAGCGTCGACAGGAACGAACGCCCTTGCCGCTGCTGGCCTTCGATCGGCTTGGGCTGGCCATCGTAGCGCTCGGCCATTTGCGCGAAATACTTCATCTGGCTGACGCCCAATGCGACGTCGGTGCGTGCCTTGTTGATCAAGGCACCGGCGTCGCGCGCCTCCAGCAAGGAGAATTCTTCGGCGCGCGCCTTGAGCCCGTCGGCGATGGATTCCAGCGCGCGGCGGCGATCGGTGGCGCTCCACTCATGGCGCCAGGGTCCGCTGTCGAAGGCGCGCCGCGCCGCCTCGACCGCCCTGGCGGTGTCGGCGACGCTGGCCCAGGGCGCGGTCGCGACCGCCTCGCCGGTGGCGGGATTGGGCGATACGTAGGTCTGACCGCTTTCAGAAT
>JAFKGG010000258.1 GCA_017307915.1 Burkholderiales bacterium
CAAGTGGCCCACGGTGGCGGCATCGCGAAATGCCACCATCAGTTCATAGTTCAGAAACAGGCTGCGCGCGTCGATGTTGGCCGAGCCGACGAACGCCACTTCATCGTCGATCAGCACCGCCTTGGCGTGCATCATGGTCGGCAGCATTTCGATGATGACGCCGGCCATCTCGGCGTCACGCAGCGACCGCTGACGCGCCCAGTCGGCCAGCATGTGATTGGAGCGGCGCGGCAGCACCAGCCGCACCTGCACGCCGCGCCGCGCCGCGATGTTCAAGGCGCCGGCCAGGCTGTCATCGGGCACGAAATACGGCGTCATCAGATCGATGCGTTCGCGCGCATCGAAGATGCACGAGATCAGCATCGCGTGCAGCGTGTCGTCGGCGTGATCGGGGCCGCTGGGGATCAATTGCGCCGGCATCTCGGCGGTCGACGCCGCGGTCGGCGGCAGCAGCGACGGCGCGTCGTCGCTGCCGCGCCGCGCGAAACGCCAGTCGGCTTCGAACAGGTCGTCGAGCGCGGCGGCCAGTTCGCCTTCGACGTCGAGCGTCAGATCGATCCAGGGCTTTTCGACGCCGACGCCCGAGAAATACTCGCCGGCCAGATTGCGGCCGCCGAACCAGGCGCAGCGCCGATCGGCCACCACCATCTTGCGATGGTTGCGCAGGTTGGTGCGCCCACGCAACGGCGACCACCACGGCGGCACGAACAGCGCCACCTCGACGCCGGCCTCGCGCAGCTGGCGCAGACTGTCGCGGCCGGCCAGCGCACCGATACCGTCGACCAGCACGCGCACCTCGATGCCGTCGCGCGCGCGGGCTGCCAGATGTCCGGCCAGCCGATGCGCCAGCGAATCGGCGCCGATCAGAAAGGTGCCGACGTGCAGCGTGTGCTGCGCGCCGTCGATGATGCGCAGCAGCGCGGCCAGCGCGGCCTCGCCGTCTTCATGCACGTGCGCCGCCGCGAAGCCGGCCGGCGGCGGCAGCTGCAATGCGCGCGCCAGCGCCTGGAAGCGGTCGCTGCGTTCATCGGCCGGCGGTGCCGCGGTAACGAAACCCTGCCCGGGCTTGGCCAGCTTGCGGCTGCCGAACAACAGAAACAGCGGTACGCCGACATACGGCACCAGCGCGATCAGCAGCACCCATGCCACCGCCGCCGAAGGATGCCGCCGCTGGCGCAGGCCGTGCGTGGTCGTCACGTAGATCAGCAGCCCCATGATCATCGCTGCCAGGTGCAGCGAACCCAGTGACAAGGACCACTGCTCGTCGGGCGTCATGAACTCGATCGGCCGGCAGCTCGGTGGCGCGCCGCCGCCGGTCGGCAGCGGCACTGCGGGGACAAGGGTGCAGAGATCACGGCGACGGGGTCTCCGATCGGTCGGGTCGGGGTTGCGCTATTTTGCGCCGGTCGCGGCGTTGCGCTCGATCCAGCGAGCGAAAGCGTCGAGAAAATCCTTCAGAAAATTGCGCGTGTTGTCGGCGGCGATCGCCCCTTGCGCATCGAACAACTGGCCGCCGTTGCCGATGTAAGCCTCGGGCTGGGCCATCATCGGCACGTTCAGGAACACCAGCGACTGGCGCAGATGATGATTGGCGCCGAAACCGCCGATCGCCCCCGGCGACAGGCTGATCACCGCGCCCGGCTTGCCGTTCCATACGCTCTGGCCATAGGGGCGCGAGCCGACGTCGAGGGCGTTCTTCAACACGCCGGGCACCGAGCGGTTGTATTCGGGCGTGATGAACAGCACCGCATCGGCTGCCGCGATCTTCTGCTTGAACTCGCGCACCGGCGGCGTCGGGTCGGCTTCGTGATCCTGGTTGAACAGCGGCAGATCGCCGATCTCGACGATGGCCAGCTTCAGCGCCGGCGGCGCCATGCCGATCAGCGAGTTGGCCAGTTTGCGGTTCAGCGATTCCTTGCGCAGGCTGCCGATGACGACGGCAACGTTGTGGGGTGTGCTCATGGTCGGAGTTCCTCTCAGGAGAGTCGCAAAGTGAACAAAGCGGCCACGGCAGGATGCGGCGGCATGGGAGAAGATAGTACAGGCCGGTTCGTGCCGCCGCCGGTGATGACCGGGTTGGTGACCGGACTACGCCCCAACGCAGCCCGGTTCGCGATCGACCGGTCACCGCTACCATGGCAGCCTGTGGTACCCGAACGGCCGCGAAAGCATCGGCCGAACGATCGAGTCTTCACTTTTACGCGATGGATCGCTTCAAACAGATCGAAACCTTCGTCGCCGTGGCCACCAAGGGCAGCCTGTCGGCGGCCGCGCAGGCCGAAGGCGTGGCCCCGGCGATCATCGGGCGTCGGCTCGACGGGCTGGAGGCGCGGCTCGGCGTGAAGCTGCTGGTGCGCACCACGCGTCGCGTGACGCTGACCTTCGAGGGCAGCGCGTTCCTGGAGGACTGCCAGCGGCTGCTGAACGATTTCTACAACGCCGAGGCCTCGGTATCGCTGGGCGGCGTCAAGGCCAGCGGGCTGCTGAGAGTGACGGCGCCGGCGGGCTTCGGCCGCGTGCACGTGGCGCCGTTGATGACGGCGTTTCTCGACGCGCACCCCGAGGTGAGCTTGTCGCTGGATCTTAGCGATCGGCTGATCGACATCGTCAACGAGAACATCGATCTGGCGATCCGCATCGGCGTGCTCGACGATTCCAGCCTGGTCGGCTTGAAGCTGGCCGACAATCGCCGCGTCGTGGTCGCCAGCCCCGACTATCTGGCGCGGCATGGCGAACCGCGGACGCCGGCCGATCTGGCGCGGCACCAGTGCCTGACCTTCGGCAACTACGGCAACCAGGCGCGCGGCTGGCAGTTCACCATCGACGGCCGGGTGGTGGCGCTGCGCGTGACCGGCTCGCTCGAGTGCAATGACGGTGCAGTACTGCACGCCTGGTCACTGGGCGGACGCGGGCTGGCCTGGCGCTCGATGTGGGAGGTCGGCGAAGACATCCGCGCCGGCCGGCTGCGCACCGTGCTCGACGCCTATCGAGCGCCCGACACGGCGATCTATGCGGTGTTTGCGCAGCGCCGGCATCTGCCGCTGCGCGTGCGCATGTTCATCGACTACCTGAAGGCGACCTACGGGCAGCCGGACTATTGGCGCGGCACCGGCGAATGAAGCGGCGCGCCACGAACACAGCGCGACGCAGGCAAAAAAAAGCAGCCCGAAGGCTGCTTAGGAGTGGCAGATGACGCAGTGGAAGCTTATTTCAGGTGCTTGCCGACCAGCTTCGTCATCTCGAACATGTTGACCTGAGCCTTGCCGAACACTTGCTTGAGCTTTTCGTCGGCATTGATCAGGCGCTTGTTGACGTCATCCTGCAGCTTGCCCTTCTTGATGTATTCCCACAGCTTCTTCACCACTTCGGTGCGCGGCACCGGCTTGTCGCCGATGACGGCGGCCAGCGCGGGGGTCGGCGTGAGTGCCTTCATGAAGGCGGCGTTGGGCTTGCGTGCGGCCGACTTGGCAGCGGGCTTCTTGGCGGCGGGCGCCTTGGCAGCCGCTTTCTTGGCGGGCGCAGCTTTCTTGGCCGGCGCCTTCACCGCAGCAGCGGGCTTCTTGGCAGCAGGTTTCTTGGCGGGGGCGGCCTTTTTGGCCGGCGCCTTCTTTGCAGCAGCAGGTTTCTTGGCAGCCTTCTTGGCAGTGGCCATGCTCGATCCTCCTGAAAACCGTGGGCAGAGTTCGTTTCGAAGAGCGCGCTCTCAGAGGGAAAACACGCTATCTCCACAGGAGCGAAGCATGACGCGACTTTGCACGGAACGCCAACTAAAACAAGCGTTCGACACGCCGGCACGCATCGAGTGTTGTATCGGCGACGCAAACAGCATGTCATGAAGCTGTGCCAGGCACGCGCGAGCATGCGCAACGAGGCCGCGCGATGCCGATTGCGAGCTTCGCATCGCGCGCTATTGCGCGAGAAACAGGTGCCGGATGTCGATCGACGAACGCTTGCCGAGCTGCCCGAACGCGTCGGCCAACCAACGCTCGGCGGCTCGGCGGCCACGCTCGCGCAGGTCGTTCAGGAACGCCGGTGCGGTCAGGAACTTGCTGGCGGCGCCGAGATCCGACAGCACGCCGTCGGCCAGCACGGCGTGGATCAGCATGTCCTTGAGCTGGCCGCGCCGCTCGGGCACCAGCCAGTCTTCGCGCACCAGGCGCTGCGCGAATGCGATGGCGCGCATCTCGGCGATCAGCGAGGCGTTGAACGAGATCTCGTTCAAGCGGTCGAGGATCTCGGTGGGCGTACGCGGCACCTCGGCGTGTGCCAGCGGATTGATCATGACCAGCAGCACGTCGCGGCTGCGGCAGGCGTAGAAGAACGGAAAGATCGCCGGGTCGGCCAGATAGCCGCCGTCCCAATAGGCCTGGCCGTCGATCTCGACCGCCTGGAACACGGTCGGCAGGCAGGACGAAGCCAGCAGTACTTCGACCGACAGTTCGCGGGTATCGAACAGGCGGACGTGGCCGGTACGCACGTTGCTGGCCGAGACGAACAGGCGAATCTGCGTCTGGGCGCGCAGCCGCTCGAAATCGATGCAGTCTTCGAGCAGCCGGCGCAGCGGATGGAAGTTGCCCGGATTGAGCTGATACGGCGAGAAGCTGCGCGTGAGCAGCTCATACCACTGGGCGGCCAGCGCCGAACTCTGTGCGATCCACCAGTCGGGCGTGGCCGGCAGCCCGGTCAAGGTCGTGCCGGTAGCCATCGCCATGCCGGGTCCGAACACCGCGCCGGCTTCGCCGATCCGCCGCCAGAACTCGGCCAGCGATTCGCGCGCGCCGTCGCGGCCGCCGCGCAGCCAGCCCTCGACCAGCGCCACCGCGTTCATCGCGCCGGCCGACGCACCCGAGATGGCTTCGAATTCGAGGCGGCCGTCTTCGAGGAGACGGTCGAGCACGCCCCAGGTGTAGGCACCGTGCGAGCCGCCGCCCTGCAGCGCGAGGTTGATGGGGCCGACCTTGCCGTTGCCTTGACGGCGGGCGTTGGCGGTCGGCCTGGTGCTGCTGGCTCTGCTGTCGCCGTTGGCTTTGGCTTTGCCCTCGCCGCTGGCTTTGCTGCTGCCGTTGGCTTTGGCTTTGGCTTTGCCACCGGGTCCGCCATTGCCGCCGGATTTGCCATCGCCACCCGACCTGCCGTTGCCCGCCGCCATGCCGCTGCCGAGTCTATGGGGTGCCGCCGCGCCTACGCCCTGCCCCTCAAGCTGCTTCGCTCTCGCGCGCGGCGCGCTTGCGCTCGTGTTCCTTCAGGTGGCGCTTGCGCAGCCGGATCGTCTTGGGCGTGAGCTCGACCAGCTCGTCGTCGGCGATGAACTCCACCGCCTTCTCCAGCGTGAGCTGGATCGGCGGCGTCAGCACGATGGCTTCGTCCTTGCCCGAGGCCCGCACGTTGGTCAGTTTCTTTTCCTTGACCGGGTTGACCACCAGGTCGTTGTCGCGGGTATGGATACCGATGATCATGCCCTCGTACAGCGCATCGCCCGGCTTGACGAACATGCGGCCGCGCTCCTGCAGCTTCCACAGCGCATAGGCCACCGCATCGCCGTCGTCCTGCGAGATCAGCACGCCGTTGCGGCGGTCTTCGATGTCGCCGGCCCACGGGCCGTATTCGTCGAACACGTGGCTCATGATGCCGGTGCCGCGGGTCAGGTTCAGGAACTCGTTGTGAAAGCCGATCAGGCCGCGCGCCGGCACGCGGTAATCGAGCCGCACGCGGCCCTTGCCGTCGGGCTCCATGTTCGTGAGTTCGCCCTTGCGGCGCCCGAGCAGTTCCATGACGGAGCCCTGGTGCGAGTCTTCCAGATCCATCGTCAGCAGCTCGTAGGGTTCCTGCCGGTCGTCGCCGCTGCCGCGCAGCTTGGGCTTGGGCCGCGACACCGCCAGCTCATAGCCTTCACGGCGCATGTTCTCCAGCAGGATGGTCAGGTGCAGCTCGCCGCGGCCCGACACGAGGAAGGTGTCGGAGTCGGCGGTGAACTCGACGCGCAAGGCCACGTTGCTCTTCAGTTCGCGTTCCAGCCGCTCGCGGATCTGCCGGCTGGTCACGAACTTGCCTTCGCGGCCGGCCATCGGCGAGGTGTTGACCAGGAATTCCATCGTCATCGTCGGTTCGTCGACGCGCAGCACCGGCAGCGCTTCGGGGCGCGCCAGATCGCAGACGGTGGAACCGATGTCGAGCTGCTCGATGCCGTTGATGGCGATGATGTCGCCGGCCTGCGCCTCATCGACCACCACGCGTTCCAAGCCGCGAAAACGCAGCACCTGGTTGACCTTGGCGGTGATCGGCGCCACGCCGGTCTCGGCGGTTTCGCCGTACAGCACGGAGACC
>JAFKGG010000376.1 GCA_017307915.1 Burkholderiales bacterium
AAGCACAGCCAGTGCAGCGCGTCGGCGCTGCTGAAGTCGGCGTGCAGGCTCACCCAGAGCGTCGGCGCCAGCAGCAGCGGCGCGGCGAACACCAGGGCCCAGCAGATCGTCTGCCAGCCGCCGAGTTCGCGCGCCAGTCGGCCGCCCCATGCGTAGCCGATCGCACCGGTAGCCACCGCGCCGAGCATCGCCAGATCACCGGCGCTGAGCGTGCCCGCGCCGTTGCGTAGCGCGAAGCCGATGACGATGGCGCTGCCGGCCAGCGCGGCAGCCCAGAAGCGCCGGCCCGGCCGTTCGCCGGCGATGCGCGCGGCGACGATCGCGGTGGCCAGCGGCAACAGGCCGACGATGACCGCGCCGTGCGCGGCATCGGTGGTGCGCATGGCGATGGACGAGAGCAAGGGAAAGCCCAGCACCACGCCGAACGCGACGCCACCCAGCGCCGGCCAATGACGCCGGGCCGGCCAGCGCTGGCCGGTGGTCCACAACACGATGCCGGCCAGCACCGCCGCCACCTCGGCGCGCGCCAGCGCCAGCCAGTAGGCGTCGATGCCGGCCACCGCCACGCGCGTCAGCGGCAGCGAGAGTGAAAACATCAGCACGCCGGCCAGGCCGAGCAGCATGCCGCGGGTGGTGCGTGAACGGTCGAGCATGAGTGAAGTGTAATTTGAGTTGCATGTACAGTACCGGTACACTAAACCAGATCACTTGTCGGACTGGCACGGTCCATTTGCCATGACAGCTTGGTCGGCTCCTGTTTCCTTCCTCAGCCCGAAGAGCGACCGTACCCTGGTCGAGCAGATCGTCGACTGGTACGCGGCGCGCATCGACGAGCGCGTGATCCGTGCCGGTACTCGCATGCCTTCAGTGCGCCAGTTCGCGGCCGAGCATTCGGTGTCGCGCTTCACCGTGGTCGAGGCGTATGACCGGCTGATCGCGCGCGGCTATCTGGAGTCGCGGCGCGGTTCGGGGTTTTTCGTGCGAGAGCGGGGCGGCGGCGCTGCGCCGGCGGCCACGGCGCAGCGTGCCTGGGCCGAGGCGCCGGCCGCGCGCATCGACGTGGTCTGGCTGCTTCGCAACATGTTCAAGAAATTGCCGGCGCACGACATGCCCGGCTGCGGCGTGCTGCCGCCCGATTGGCTCGACGACGAGCTGATCGCCGGCAGCCTGCGTGCGCTGGGCCGGATGTCGGCCAGCGCGTTCCTGGACTACGGCCAGCCGCAGGGCTATCCGCCGCTGCGCCAGCAGCTTCAGTTGAAGCTGGCCGGGCTGGAAATCGCCGCGGCGCCGGAGCAGATCGTCACTACCAACGGGGTGTCGCAAGCGCTGGACCTGGTGTCGCAGCATTTCCTGCGGCCCGGCGACACCGTGCTGGTCGACGAGCCGTCGTGGTTCCTGATGTTCGGTCGCTTCGCCTTGCTGGGCGCACGGGTGATCGGCGTGCCGCGCCTGCCCGATGGGCCGGATATCGAGCGTCTGCGCGCGCTGGCTGCCGAGCATCGGCCCAAGCTGTTCATCACCGTGTCGGTGCTGCACAACCCGACCAGCACCTCGACCAGCGCTGCCCGAGCGTTCCAACTGCTGCGGCTGGCCGAGGAATTCGACTTCATGCTGGTCGAAGACGACATCTATTGCGATCTGCATCCCGGCCCGGCCGTGCAGCCATGCATCAGGCTGGCGTCCATGGATCAACTGCGCCGGGTGATCTATCTGAGCGGATTTTCCAAGACACTGGCGGCCAACCTGCGTGTCGGCTTCATCGCTTGCGAGCCGGAGCTGGCGCGGCAGCTCACCGACCTGAAGATGCTGGTCGGGCTGACCAGCCCCGAGTTCGGCGAGCGCATCGTCTACCGGGTGCTGTCGGAGGGGTATTATCGGCGCCATCTCGACCGGCTGCGCGAGCGGCTGGCGGCGGCGCACGAGCCGATGCTGCGTTTGCTCGAACGGCTCGGGCTGCGGCCGTTTGCCACGCCTGGCGTGGGCATGTTCGTATGGGCCGACGCCGGCGTCGATACCAATCCGGTGGCGCAGGCGATGCTCGACCGCGGCTACCTGATGGCGCCAGGCAGCCTGTTTCTGCCCGACCAGCGGCCCAGCAGCTGGATGCGGCTGAACATCGCCACCAGCACGAATCCGGCGATGATCGAGCAGTTGGATGCGAGCCTGCAGCGTGCACGCGGGTGAGGGAGGCGATCGCGTGCGGGGGCCTGACGATCGCCTGCGCGGGACTTGAAATACGCGGCAGCGCCCCCACGTCGACGCGGCGCGGCGCCGTCCGATGCTCTTGTGCGAGGCGAGCGTGCTCGAACGAATACCTGGCAGACAACCTACGAACCAATAGACAGCAATGGGAACGATGAAGGAAACCCTGGGATTCCAGACCGAAGTCAAGCAGCTCCTGCAGTTGATGATCCACTCGCTGTACAGCAACCGCGAGATCTTTCTGCGCGAGCTGATTTCCAACGCATCGGACGCCTGCGACAAGCTGCGCTTCGAGGCGCTCGATACGCCCGAGCTGTACGAGGGCGACGGCGAACTGCGCATCCGTGTCGACGTCGATGCGCAGGCGCGCACGATCACTATTTCCGACAACGGCATCGGCCTGTCGCGCGGCGAGGCGATCGAGCATCTGGGCACGATCGCGCGCTCGGGCACGCGCGAGTTCTTCGGCAAGCTGTCGGGCGACCAGGCGCGTGATGCGCAACTGATCGGCCAGTTCGGCGTCGGCTTCTATTCGGCGTTCATCGTGGCCGACCGCGTCACGGTGATTTCGCGCCGCGCCGGCCTGCCGGCCAATCAGGCGGTGCGCTGGGAATCCGACGGCAGCGGCGAGTTTTCAGTCGAAGACGCAGACAAGGCCGGCCGCGGCACCGACGTGATCCTGCACCTGCGGCCCAATGCGGAGGGCGGCGACGGCGCCAGCTTCGACGACCTGCTCGAGCGTTGGACGCTGAAGTCGATCATCAAGCGTTACTCGGACCATATCTCGCTGCCGATCCAGATGCACAAGGAGCAGTGGGACGCCGACGCCAAGCAGATGAAGGTGCTCGACGAATGGGAAACGGTGAACCAGGCCAGCGCGCTGTGGACGCGGCCCAAATCCGAAATCAGCGACGAGCAGTACAAGAGCTTTTTCTCGAACCTGTCGTATGACGTGGGCGAGCCGCTGGCATGGACGCACAACCGCGTCGAGGGCCGCACCGAATACACGCAGCTGCTGTGCATTCCGTCGAAGGCGCCGTTCGATCTATGGGATCGGCAGCGCCGCGGCGGCGTGCGGCTGTACGTGCGGCGCGTATTCATCATGGACGACGCCGAGCAATTGCTGCCGCCCTGGCTGCGCTTCGTGCGCGGCGTGATCGATTCCAATGATCTGCCGCTGAACGTATCGCGCGAGATCCTGCAGGAAAGCCGCGACGTGCGTGCCATTCGAGAAGGCAGCACCAAGCGCGTGCTGAGCATGCTCGAAGACCTGGCCGATAATCGCGCCGACGACTATGCCACCTTCTGGCGCGAGTTCGGCCAGGTGCTGAAGGAAGGTGCCGGTGAAGATGCGGGCAATCGCGAACGCATCGCCAAGCTGCTGCGCTTCTCGTCGACCAGCGCCGATGGCGACGCGCAGACGGTGTCGTTCGCCGATTACGTCGGCCGCATGAAAGAGGGCCAGCAAAAGATCTATTACGTGACGGCCGACAACCTGGACGCCGCGCGCAACAGCCCGCACCTGGAAGTGTTCCGCCGCAAGGGCGTCGAAGTGCTGCTGCTCACCGACCGCGTCGACGAATGGCTGTTGAGCTCGCTGACCGAGTTCGACGGCCGCGAGCTGGTGTCGGTGGCGCGCGGCGGGCTCGACCTGGGCACGCTCGAAGACGAGGCCGAAAAGCAGGCCGCGCAGCAAAGCGCCGAGGAATTCAAGCCGCTGGTCGAGAAGATCAGCGCGGCGCTGGGCGATGCGGTGAAGGAAGTGCGCGTGACGACGCGGCTTACCGATTCGGCGTCGTGCCTGGTTTCCGACGAGGGCGACATCAGCGGCCATCTGGAACGGCTGCTCAAGCAGGCCGGCCAGAAGGCGCCGCCGCGCAAGCCGATCCTGGAGATCAACCCGCAGCATCCGCTGCTGGCGCGGCTGCGCGAAGACGGCGCCGACGTGACCGGCTGGTCGCGGCTGCTGCTCGACCAGGCGGTGCTGGCCGAGGGCGGCCAGCTCGATGATCCGACCGGGTTCGTGCGGCGGCTCAATGCGATGCTGCTGGGCAAGCCGGCGGCTGCGTCGGGTGAATCGACGGCCGGCGCGCCTGCGGCCGCCGACGCAAGCGCGCAGTCTTCGCCGCCGGCCGAGCCAGCGTGACGCGATCGGTTCCCGCGCGCCTGCAAGGCTTTGCGCCGGTCATCGCCGCCACGTCGCGGCTGCTGGTGCTGGGCAGCTTTCCAAGCGAAGCCTCGCTGGCGGCGGGCAACTACTACGCGCATCCGCGCAATCAGTTCTGGCCGATCCTGTCGGCGGTACTCGGCCAGCCGCTCACCGACTGGCCATTCGAGCGCCGTTACGAAGCGGTACTTGCCGCCGGCCTGGCGATCTGGGACGTCTATGATGCCTGCCAGCGGCAGGGCAGCCTGGACAGCCAGATCCGCGACGCGGCGGCCAATGATTTCGAAGTGCTCGCCTCACTGGGGCCGCAGTTGCAGGCCGTGCTGTTCAACGGTCGCGCCGCCGGTCGCTATGAACCGCAGTTTCGCGCACGCGGCTATCAGACGCGCGTGCTGCCTTCCACCAGTCCGGCGTTCGCCGGCATGCCGGCCTCGCGCAAGCTCGAATGCTGGCGTGAAGCCATCGAGACCTTCAGATGAGCCTGAAACATCGCGATCCGCCGATTCTGTTGTCCGAAGAACGCGGCGTGCGTTATCTGCATTTTGGTTCGCCGTGGGTGCAGGGCGCCATGCGCATTGCACGGCCGTTCGACATCGAGATCGACTACGTGCGGCAGATGATGGCCTGGCTGCTGTTCCTCGATCCGCCGGCGCAGCTCTTGCAGCTCGGCCTGGGCGCAGCCGCGCTGACCAAGTTCTGCTGGCGCAAGCTGCCGCAGACGCGGCTGACGGCGGTCGATTCCAGTCGTGCCGTAATTGATTGCGCACGCAACCATTTTGCGCTGCCCGATGATGATGAACGCTTGCGGGTGGTGGCCGACGACGCCGGCCGCTTCGTCGCGCAGCCCGCGCAACGCGGCCGCTACGGCGTGATCCAGATCGACCTGTACGACCGCCATGCGCGCGGCCCGGTGCTCGACAGCCTGGCGTTCTATCGTGACTGCCATCGCGCGCTGGCGGCGCCCGGCGTCCTGGTGGTGAACCTGTTCGGCGAACCGGCCTCGTTCGAGCGCAGCGAAGCGCGGCTGGGCGAGGTGTTCGGCGCACGCACCTTGGCGCTGCCGCCGGTGCCGGCCGGCAACGTCGTGCTGCTGGCGTTCAAAGGGCCGCCGTTGGCGGTGAGCTGGGAATTGCTGGCGCGGCGCGCGCGCGAGGTCGAGCGGCGTTGGCGCCTGCCGGCGCGCGGCTGGTATGAGGCGATCCGCGCGCGGCAGAGCGGGTTCAGCGAATTTTTCGTTTGAAGCTTACGCGGAACCGACCGTGTCGGTGGCCATGAAATCGACCAGCAGACGGTTGAACGCCTCGGGCTGCTCCAGGTAAAGCGCGTGCCCGCAGTCGTCGAGCGTGTGCACCTGGGCCTGCGGGCGCACTTGCGCGATCTTCAGCGTCGCTGCCGATGGCGTGATCACGTCCTTGCCGCCGAGGATGAATTGAACCGGCAGCCCGGCCGGTAGTTGCGCAAGGTCGTTCGCGGTGTCGGAAACCGACAGCAGCCGCACGGCCTGCGCGTAGCCGCTGGGAATGATGCGCGACATGGTTTCGACTACCGCGTCGCGCACCGCGCTGCTTGCGCCGTCCGACACCAGGCGCGGCCCGCGGCGCTGCGCCATGCCGGCAGGGCCGAACTCGCGCAGATCATCCAGGCGTGCGTCGCGCAGGCGTATTCGCTCCTGCGGCGGTAGCGCGGCGTGGCCGGAAGAGGGCGCGGCCAGCGTCAGGCTCAGCAAGCGGTTTCCGGCATCGCGTGCAAAGCGCGTCGCAATGATGGCGCCCAGCGAATGGCCGACCAGGTGCAGGCGCTCGATACCCAGTGCGTCGAGCAGCAGCCGCAGCCGCTCGGCATAGTCGCTTGCGTCGGGCTGTGCCGCGGCCACCGGGCTCGATTGGCCGTAGCCCGGCGCGTCCCAGGCCACGACCTTGAACGCATGGCTCAGCCCCTTCAGCTGCCCCACCCAGGAGCGGGCGCCGGAGCCGACGCCGTGCAGCAGCACCAGGGCTGGCCCGTTGCCCCGCTGCAGATACGAGAAGGTCGCGCCGGCCGCGTCGATGGTCCTGGGCATCTCGAGTTCGAAGCTCATGATGCGTGCTCCTTCAGGCGTAATCCACGCCCAGCAGCGCGTGGATGCGTGTCGACAGGCGCTGGAAGGCGGCCGTTGAACGCACGCTCGGATGCCGGGGGCGGGGCAGATCGACCGGCACTTCGGCGACGATCGTGCCGGGCCGGCCGCCCATGACCAGCACGCGGTCAGCCAGGAAGATCGCTTCCTGGATGCTGTGCGTGATCAGCACGGTGGTCTTGCGCCGTTCTTCCCAGATCTTCATCAGCTCGACGTTCATGATGTCGCGCGACAAGGCATCCAGTGCACCGAAGGGCTCGTCCATCAACAGCAGCCGCGGATCGTGCACCAGTGCCCGGCAGATCGCTACGCGCTGTTGCATGCCGCCCGACAGTTCGCCGGGCCGCATCTTGGCGAAATCATCGACGCCGGCCAGTTTGAGCAGCGCCAGCGCTGTTTCGGTGTACTTGGCACGCTGCAATCCGAGGATCTCGATCGGCAGCAGCACGTTGTCCAGCACGTTGCGCCATTTGAGCAGGCGCGGCGACTGGAACACCATGCCGGCATCGGATCGCGGCTCCGTGACGGGTTCGCCGAACACTTCGACGCTGCCTTGGCTGGGCGGCATCAGCCCGGCGATGATCTTCAGGATGGTGGACTTTCCGCATCCGCTGGGGCCCACCACGGTGACGAACTCGCCGTCGGCCACGGTGAGGGACAGCGCGGACAAGGCGGTCACCTCGCCGCGCTTGGTGCGATAGGTCTTGTCGACGCCCGCCACCCGGACGGCGATCGGGCGTTCGGCCTGCGCCGGGTGCGCCATCTCGGGCACTGCGCTCAAGCCCGGCTCCTGGTCGGCCGCTGGTTGGGCTTGACGAAGTCGTTCGAGTAGATCTCTTCGACCCGCACATTGCCTTTCAGTCCATAGAATTCACGCACGATGTCGAGCGTGAATGCCATTTTCTTCTGCGACATCGGCCCGACGCCGTCGGCCTTGACCTCGTCGACCAGCAGGTGATCGACGGCGACGTCCAACTGCGCGCGCGCGATCTTGGGATTGGCCAGCGGATGATGCTTGACGAACATCTGTGTGGCCTCGTCACGGTTGTCGCAGGCGTAGATGATGCTCTGGACCATCGCCTGGTTGAACGCTCGCACCATGCCGGGATCCTTGGCGATCAGTGCGTCGCTGGCGATGATGCCGTTCGAGTACAGGTCCAGGCCGAAATCGGAGAAGAGCATCTGCACGATCTTCTCGCCGGTCTTCTCGGCCGCGGCTGCATAGACTGGCGCGAAGGCCGACAGGCCGAGAATGCCGGTGGCTTTCTTCGCCATCAGCACGGCCGGCTTGGCGGAGCCTTCGATGGTGACGATCTCGACCTTCTGCGCGTCGAAGTTGTTCATCTTGGCCAGGGCCGGCAGCGCGACGCGGGGAGCGTCGCCGGCGGTGGCCCCGAAGCTCTTGCCCATCATGTCCCTCGGATGGACGACCGGGTTCGACGCCAGCGTGACCACGTTGTTCATGGCCTTGTAGTGCACCATGAGAATCTGCTTGACGTTGGCGCCGTTGCCGCGTGCAAGAATGCTGGTGGGGGTGTCGCAGAAGCCGAAGTCGGCTGAACCCGCGGCGACCTTGATGGCGTTGTCGGCCGACCCTTTCGCCGCTTCGACGCTGACGTCGAAGCCTGCTTCCTTGAAGAAGCCGCGATCGATGCCGGGATAGAACATCGCATGCTTGCCGTAGGCGCCGATATCGAGCAGAAAGGTGATCTTGCGGCGTCCCTGGGCAATGGCGGGCATGCCGATCAGACCACCCGCGACCGCGAGGGCCGAGCCGGTGGCGATATGGGCTCCGAACTTTCTGCGCGACGGGTTGGTGCGGGAGTTCATCATCGAGAACACCTTTCGGGTTGGGGTTAGGCCTGCGGTACGGCGAAGAGCCGTTCGGACTCTTCGGTGCTCCAGGGGATCGTCAAGCGTTCGAGCACTTCGACCGCGCCGAACAAGGCCAATCCCATGCCGCATAGCATGATGAGCGAGACGAAAGACATCGCTACGTTCAACTCGGAGTTGGCAACGATGATCACGTGGCCCAGCCCCGCGTTGGCCGATACGAACTCGGCCACGATCTGGCCGATGACGGCCAGCGTGGCGGCGACCTTGAGGCCGGAGAAGATGAACGGCAGCGCGTGCGGGAAGGCGACCTTGGTGAACTGCTTGATCCGGCCGCCGCGCAGCATGCGCACCAGGTCGAGCAGGTCGGCTTCGACCGACGACAGCCCGACGACGGTGCTCATGACGACCGGGAAGAAGCTGACCAGCACCACCATCACGATCTGCGGCAGTGCGCCGTAGCCCAGCCAGATGATCAGCAGCGGAGCGATCGCGATCTTGGGCGCTGCCTGCAGCACGACGATGACCGGATAGAGGACGGCGCGCAGGCTTTGCGAGTAGACGATGATCGTGCCGATCAGCACGCCGGTCACCGATGCGATGACGAAGCCGATCAGCACGCCGCGCAGCGACACCAGGAAGTTCGACCAGTAGATGCCGGGCCGCGACGCGAATTCCTGCCAGACGGCCGAGGGCGGCGGCAGCAGGAACGGTTGGATGTTCAGCAGCCGCACCAGGATTTCCCACAGCACCGCCGACACCAGCAGCGTCGCCAAACCGATTGCCAGGGGCCGGGCTTCGATCATTTCGTTCCTCGATGGTTCGGAGCCAGCGACTGCGGAGCAGCGCCGTTGCAAGTCGATGCGAAACCGCTGGCGGCCGACTTGCCCATGGGTTCAGGCCGCCTGCAGCGAGCCGCGCGCCGATGCGGACGCGGCCTGCGCGATCTGCTGCGCGGCGCGGCGCATCTGCGGCAAGGCTTTTTCCTGCACCGCATGCGTCAGTCGCACGCTCGGGCCAGCCAGGCTCAGCACGGCCAGCGGGTGCCCGTGGCGCGTATCGCGAATCACCGGCACGGCGATCGAAGCGATGCCCGGATTGATCTCGTCGGCCGTGCGCGATGCGTCGTTGTCGCGCACCTGCTGCAGGTCGCGCAGATAGGCCTTGAGCGCACGCTGGGCTTCGGCCTTGGTCTTGCCGACGCGATGATCGCGTGCCGCGATGCGCTCCATGTCGGCGGGCGGCAGCATCGCCAGCAGCATCTTGGCGGCCGCGCCGGCGCGCAATGGCATCGGCACCATCTGGTTGTTGTAGACCCAGCGATGCGGATGCTGGCTCACCGCCTGTTCGAGCAGGACGCGACGCTCGGCGTACAGCACGTGCAGGCCGACGGTTTCGCCGGTCTGGTCGCGCGCGGCGGCCATCGGCGCTCGCGCATGGTGCAGCAGCGAGCGCCACGACAACTGTCCGGCGCTGAGCTCTTCGACCAGGCGGCCAACCGAATAGACGTCGCCCTCGGGACCGCGATGCACCGAGAGCAGGCGCAGCTTGACCAGGCTTGCCACCAGACGGTGCGCGGTGCTCTTGGGCAAGCTCATCGCTTCACCGAATTCACGCACCGTCAACTCGCCGCGCAGGGCGGCCAGCGTGACCATGTCCATCGCCTTCTGAAGTGAGCTTGCTTCCGACATTCGGTACTTCTTTGTCCAATCAGATGGGACAAATCTTAGGTTTGATGTCGAATTCGAGTCAACAGATTATTCGACTTTCTTCGTATTTGAGTCCCGAAATTCGGTATTGTTAAGTGTCGTTTACTGGGATAGCATTGGTCGTCTCTGCCATCCATGCTCGCCAGTTGACGGTATGGGCCGACGCATTTCGGGCGCGTAAAGGCACGCAAGCAGTGTTCGTGCCGGCGGCGTTCGTTGCTGAACGGAGTGTTCGATGTTGACGGAAGAGATGAACCGGCTGCTGACCGAAGTCGGGCCCGGTACCCGAATGGGCGATCTGCTGCGCCGTTATTGGCATCCGATCGCCGGCGTCAGCGAGTTCGACCAGCGCAGCACCAAGCCGATCCGCCTGTTCGGCGAAAACCTCGTGCTGTTCAAGACGCGCGACGGCCGCTTCGGCCTCATCGATCGACGCTGCGCGCACCGCGGTTCCGATCTGAGCTTCGGCATCGTCGAAGACGACGGCATCCGCTGCAGCTATCACGGCTGGCAGTACGATCTTGCCGGCGCCTGCACGCATCGTCCGTTCGAGGAAACCGGCGACCGCCGGCCGGGCAAACCGGTGCAGCTCGCCGCCTATCCGGTGCGCGCCAAGGCGGGCATGCTGTGGGCCTACATGGGGCCGCAGCCGGCGCCCGAGCTGCCCGATTGGGAAACCTTCAACTGGCCGAACTGCTTCGCGCAGGTAGTGATCGCCGAGATTCCATGCAACTGGCTGCAGTGCCAGGAAAACACCGTCGATCCGGTGCATTTCGAATGGATGCACAACAACGCGCCCAAGCGCCGCGCCGGCGACCCGGGGCCGTATTCACCGAAGACGCTCGAGATGCGCGTGGACGATGCCGAGTTCGGCCTGATCTCGCGCCGCTATCGCGAAGGCACCAACGAATCGACGCCGCTGTGGAGCATCGGCCGAGCCATCCTGTGGCCCAACGGCTGGTACTTCGGGCACCACTTCGAATGGAAGGTGCCGATCGACGACGTCAACACGCTGTTCATCACCTGGAGCGTGCTGCACGTGCCCACCGAGTGCGAGCCCTACGTGCAGCCGGTGATCCCCACCTGGCATGCGCCGATCAGGGATGAAAACGGCGAATGGATCGTGAGCCACGTCGGCAACCAGGACATCGTGGCCTGGATCAGTCAGGGCCCGATCGCCGATCGCACGCGCGAGACCTTGAGCGCCAGCGACCGCGGCGTGGTGGCACTGCGCCGCCGCCTGATCGAAGACCTGGATGCAGTTGCTGCCGGCAGCGACCCGCGCGGCATCATCCGCGACCCGGCGCGCAACGTGAACCTCGTTTTGCCCTGTATTGCGCGAGACGAGCTGATGAATGGCTTGCCGAGGGCGCAGATGCTCAAGCACCCGGTGATGGGGCCGTTCCTGCACGACTACTACTCGATGGCCGGCCAGCCGGATTCGGTCAGGCTGGCGTTCGAGCAAGCCATGCAAGTCGAGCAGAGCAGCTTCGACGTGCACAGCTTCGTTCCGCAGTAGCCGCTGCACCGCGTCCCCGGTTCATCGCCGATCACCAAGGAAAGTGCCAACCATGAGCAAGCAACTGATCAACCCCGCGCGTGTCCCGGGGCTGTTTCGCCGGCAATTCGAACTGTGCTGCGTGCGCGCCGGCGAGACGGTCGTGCTGCTGACCGACGGCAGCACGCCTCGCGACTACGTGCAGGCTGCGCAGGTCGCAGCCGAGGATCTCGGCGCCAGCGTCTATGAGCTGGGCATCAGCAGCTCGCCGGCCTGGCTGCACATCGGCGTCGACGTGCTCGGACAGGCCAAGGGCCTGATGGAGGCATTGTGCGCGGCCGATCTGATCTGCGTGTTCCATCCGCCCAATTTCACGGGCTGGCAGCGGCGAGTGCGCGATGCCGGGGCACGGGTGCTGTCGATCGCCGATTCGCCTGACGTGCTGGCGCGGCTGCTGTCGCCGCCGGGTCTGAAGGAAGCCGTGCAGCTTGCGTCAGCGCTGTGGGGCAAGGCCAGGCACATTCGCTTGACCTCGAAGGCGGGCACTGACCTGAGCTGGACGCGCGGCGAGTTCAAGGTCAAGGAGCAATACGGCTTTGCCGAAGCGCCGGGCCGTTTCGATGCATGGGGCGCCGGCCACATCACCAATTTCCCCGACGAAGGATCGAGCAACGGTGTCGTCGTGCTGCAGCCCGGCGACATGTGGATCCTGCCGTACATCCGCGCGATCGAGAATCCGGTGCGGCTGGTGATTCGCGATGGCTTCATCCGCGAGGTGGAAGGCGGGCTCGATGCGAAGGCATTCCGCTACTGGCTCGATTCGAACAAGCGCTCGGCCGACGACATGGATCCGTATGCGGTGTCGCATCTGGGCGTGGGGCTGCATCCGGGCGGCAAGTGGGATCAGATCATGCGCCACGGCAACAGCTTCGAGCACCTGCACATCATGGCGCGCGTGTTCGCCGGCAATTTCCTGTTCTCCACCGGGCCGAACACCGACATGGGCGGCAAGCGCGATACCAAGGGCCACATCGACATGCCGATGTGCGACTGCACCGTGCTGCTCGACGGCGAGCCGCTGATGCAGGAGGGCCGCTTCGTCGACGAGCGGCTCAATGTGAAAGAGGCACCGGTTCGCTGACGGGCCGGTGCGGCAACTGCTCGGGCCCCGCGATGCAGCCCATCACCGCCGACGCCGCCACCACCTTCGGATTGGCCAGATAGGCATCGCCATCGCCCATGCGCCCCGGCATGTTGCGGTTGGTGGCCGAGATCGCCGCCTGCCCGCGGCGCGGGCCGCCGGGGCCGGCGTTGACGCAGGCGCCGCAGCCGGGCTCGGTGATCACGGTGACGCCGGCAGCGGCAAGCACTTGATGCAGGCCCAGCCGCTGCGCCGCCTGCATCACGTCGCGCGAACCGTATTGCACATAGGTGGGAACGCTGACGCTGCGCCCTGCCAGCACTTCGGCGTACATGGCGATGCTGCCCAGGTCGCCGGCAGTGCATGAACCGCCATAGGCCAGATCGATCGGCGTACCACGCACCTGATCCAGCGCCACGCCGTTGCCGGGGTGGCCGGGCAGGGCGACCAGCGTTTCCACATCGGCCAGATCCAGCGCCAGACGCTGCTCGTAGACGGCATCTGCGTCGGGCTGCACGCACAGGGCTTGGATCGCCGGATGCGTGAGTCCGCGCTGGCGTGCCAGGTAGTCGAGCATCGCCGGCGTGGGTTCGCAGATCGCGGTCAACGCGTTGCATTCGACCGCCATGTTGGTCAGCACCGCCTGTTCGTCGAATGCCAGCGAAGCCAGGCCGGCGCCGCCGAATTCGATCACCCGGCCGGTGAACAGGCCGCTGGCCTTGCCCAGCCGGGCCAGGTGCAGCATGACGTCTTTGGCGGTGCATGACGGGCGCAGCGCACCGAGCAGTTCCACGCGCACGGTGGCCGGCACGCGCGCGCTGACGCAGTTCCACTCCCACACCGCGGCGATCTCGCTGTTGCCGATGCCGTAGGCCAGGCAGTTCAGCGCACCGGCCGAACAGGTGTGCGAATCGGTGCCCAGCACGACCTGGCCGGGCAGGGCGATGCGTTCGCGCACCACGGTGTGGCAGATGCCGTCGGCGCTGCCCGACGGGTCGGCGTGCCAGTGCATGCCGGTGCGCGCGGCCAGCGTCTGCTGCGCCTGGCGCAGATCGGCGATGCCGGCCAGCGCCTCGGCGCTGACGCCGGGCTGCGCATGGGCCAGCGACAAATGATCGGGAAAGCAGTGCATGGCTTGCGGCTGGCGCACCTGCACCGGCCGGCTCAGCGCCGTCTCGGCCGCGGCCGCGGCCGGTGCCGTCGTGTAGTCGTGCGAGAACGCCGCGTCGACGCGCAGAAAGCCGTGGTCGCCGGGGCGCACGGCGCCATGCTGTGTGCTCATGTGGGCGGCGATGATCTTCTCGGCGAGGGTCATCGGGCGCGGCGGCGTCGGCACCGGCGCGTCGGGCTCCTGGCCGGCTTCGCGCGCAAGCATGAAGGCGAACAGGCCGCCGCGCAGCAGGATGCGTACCGATAGCGTATCCAGCCCGTCGGCCAGCTCGGCCACCGGCACGGTATCGCCGGCGGCCAGGCGCCGTGCCAGCGCTTCGTCGGTGATCGGGAACATGCCGTTGTTGATCAGGTTCTGCCGGTGGATCGGCGCGATCGACGGTGCATACACCGCGCCGATACCGGCCAGGCGCAGCGCCAGCGCCGCCACCTCGCGCGAGCTGCCTTCGCCCCAGCCTTCGCCGGCCATCAGCAGGCCGAAGCCGCCGTCGGCGATCTCGCCCGGCTCGACGTAGCCGCCGTTGCCCAGCGAGCGCAGCACGAGCCGGCCCAGGCGTTCGTCGTAGTAGTAGCAATCAGGGTTGGCCTTGATGATCGCGTCGGTGGAGACGTGGCCGTACAGTTCTTCGATCGCCGGCGCGCTGTCGAGCGGATGGCCGGCGAGCTGGCGGCGCAGGCGTGCAGCGTCGGCGGTCAGGTACAACACGCGGCCGGCCAGGCGGATCGCGGTGGCGCAGCCCTGGGCGTCGAGCAGCGCGCTGACATGGCCGATGCGGCGTTCAGCCGGTGAGGGGGCGTTCGGGGCGTCGGGCAGCATCTGTAGTGAGGGCGTATAGCCGGATCGCGATATGGGCAGTCTACGCGCCGCCGTCTCGGCCCTGAACCCCGCCTGCTCATCCGACCGCCCATCTGCCCCACCGTTCGACCCGCCGTTCGATCCGCCGCAGCCCCCGTCCATCCGCGGCCGGCGGCGGCGGCACACCGTCCCCTGCTAGCCTGCCCGCATGAACGCGCGTGCGGACTCCGCAATCATTTCGCCGGCCGCGATGGCGCCGCTCGGCCAGCCAGGCCGGCGGGTATCGGTTGAAGACCTGCTGCCGGCGCTGGTGACCGACGGCATGCTGGCCCAGTCGGATGCCGATTCGATCGCGCAATACGCGCGGCTGTCCAACGCCGACCAGCACGCGCTGGTGGCGATCGCGCGGCGGCGGCTCAAATCGCCGGGTGGCCAGCGCACGCTCGACCTGGACACCCTGTGCCCGTGGTTCGCGCAGCGCGTCGGGCTGCCGTTCGTGCACATCGATCCGCTGAAGGTTGACCTGGCCAAGGTCGCCGATGTGATGTCGAGTCAGTATGCGACGCGTTTCAAGATTCTGCCGATCGAGGTCAAGCCCGGCGAAGTGACGATCGCCACCGCCGAACCGTTCATCACCGACTGGGTCGATGAGCTGCGCGGGCTGTTGCGGCGCGATATCCGCCGCGTGATCGCCAATCCGCAGGACATCACCCGTTACATCGTCGAGTTCTTCACGCTGGCGCGCACCGTGCGCAGCGCGCAGAAGAGCGGCGGCGCGGCGACGCAGAACAACTTCGAGCAACTGGTCGAGCTGGGCCGCAGCGGCAAGAATCTCGACGCCAACGACCAGCACATCGTCACCATCGTCGACTGGCTGTGGCAATACGCGTTCGACCAGCGCGCCAGCGACATCCACATGGAGCCGCGCCGCGAGATCGGTTCGATCCGCTTTCGCATCGACGGCGTGCTGCACAACGTCTATCAGGTGCCGACCTCGGTGCTGGCGGCGATGACCAGCCGCATCAAGCTGCTCGGCCGCATGGACGTGATCGAGAAACGCCGCCCGCAAGACGGCCGCATCAAGACGCGCAACGCCGAGGGCCGCGAGATCGAGCTGCGCCTGTCGACCTTGCCGACCGCCTTCGGCGAGAAGCTGGTGATGCGCATCTTCGATCCCGACGTGCTGGTGCGCGATTTCGCCGAGCTGGGCTTCTACGACGACGACCTGGAAGTCTGGGAATCGATGACCTCGCGGCCCAACGGCATCGTGCTGGTCACCGGCCCGACCGGTTCGGGCAAGACCACCACGCTGTATACGACGCTGAAGCTGCTGGCCACCGAGGACGTCAACGTCTGCACGGTAGAAGACCCGATCGAGATGGTCGAACCCGCGTTCAACCAGATGCAGGTGCAGCACGGCATCGATCTGAGTTTTGCCGACGGCATTCGCGCGCTGATGCGGCAGGATCCCGACATCATCATGGTCGGCGAAATCCGCGACCTGGAAACCGCCGAGATGGCGATCCAGGCAGCGCTGACCGGCCACCTGGTGCTGTCCACACTGCATACCAACGATGCGCCGTCGGCCATCACCCGGCTGCTCGATCTGGGCGTGCCGCCGTATCTGTTGAATGCCACGCTGGTCGGCGTGATGGCGCAGCGGCTGGTGCGTACCTTGTGTGAGTCGTGCAAGGAACAGGTTGACGGGTTTTCGCAGGACGAATGGGCGGCGCTGATCAAACCCTACCGCGCGCAGAAACCGCAGCGTATCTACCGCCCGGTCGGTTGCCTGGAATGCCGGATGACCGGTTACCGTGGCCGCTCGGGCCTGTATGAACTGCTTCCGCTCGACAATGAGTTGCGCGCCTTGATCCACGACAAGCCCGATCTGCCGGCGATCCGTCGCCGCGCGATGCGCGCCGGCATGAAGCCGCTGCGGCTGGCCGGGGCGCAGAAGATCGCCGCCGGCCTGACGACTTTCGAGGAAGTGCTGAAGGCGGCGCCGCCGATCTTCGATTGAGCCGGCATTCCTTCTGAAACCGTCGCCCGGCCTCCTGCTGAGCCGGCGCCTCTTCTGAAGCCATCGCTTCATCGAGCGTGGTGTCGATGCTCGGCGCCACTCGGGACAAGCCCGCATCGCCCGGCTTTTTGCGCCGTGCCATAATCCGCGCGCTACCGGCCCGCCCGCTGCGTGCGGCCGGCCGTTTGCCGCCGGGTATCGGCCCGCCGGCTGGGTCATTCATTCGAGGAGGCCTCATGTCGCTGATCAAGACATTCCTGACTCAACAGGTGCCCGCCATTGCGTTGGCGTGCGCCGCTTTCGGCATGGCCGCGCCGGCCGGCGCGCAAACCGAAGTCAAAATCGGCTATGCGCTGGCGGTGAATTCGCACTACGGCGCCGGTGCCAAGGCCTGGGCCGATTCGGTGGAGCAGGCCACCGGCGGCAAAGTGAAGTTCAAGCACTTCCCCAACAGCGCGCTGGGCGGCGAGCGCGAGATGGTCGAAAGCGTGCAACTGGGCACACTCGAGGCGGTGATCGTCTCCAGCGGCACGCTGAGCAACTTCGTGCCCGAGGTCGGCGTGGCCGACATCCCGTTCCTGTTCCGCGACCTGGCGCACGCGCGCAAGGTGCTCGACGGCCCGATCGGGCAAGACCTGCTGGCCAAGTTCCGGTCGCGCAACCTGATCGCGCTGGCCTGGGGCGAGCAGGGCTTTCGCCATCTGACCAACAGCAAGCGCGCCGTCAACGGCCCCGCCGACATGAAGGGCCTGAAGATTCGCACGATGGAAAACCCGGTGCACCTGACGGCCTTCCGCACGCTGGGTGCGGCGCCCACGCCAATGGCCTGGCCCGAGGTGATCGGCGCGCTGCAGCAGGGTACGATCGACGGTCAGGAAAACCCGATGTCGGTGATCGTGTCGGCCAAGCTTGCCGAAGTGCAGAAGCACCTGACGCTGACCGGCCACGTCTATTCGCCGGCCGCGCTGCTGGTCTCGACCAAGCTGTGGAACAGCCTGGATGACGCCGGCAAGAAAGCGTTGACCGACGGTGCGCGCACCGGCGTGGTGGCGATGCGCGCCTACGTCGATGACGTCGAGCGCCGCGGCGTCGAGGCGGTGCGTGCCGCCGGCATGCAGGTGATCGAGCTGCGCGATCGCTCGGCGTTCCAGAAGGCGCTCGAACCGGCCTACAAGCAGTATTACAGCCGCTACGACAAGGCGCTGATCGACTCGATCGCCAATACGCGCTGAGCGTTCTTGGGCGTCACCGCACACCCATCATGCGTTCGCCGCTGGACCGGATCGAACGAGCCTTCGTCGCCGTCAACCGCTGGCTGCTGATCCTGCTGCTGGCGGTGATGGCCTGCATCGTCTTCACCAACGTCGTGCTGCGCTACCTGACCAACGAGTCGCTGTACTGGGCCGAAGAGGTGGCGCGTCATCTGATGGTTTGGCTGACCTTCGTCGGCGCCGGCCTGGTGCTGCGTTTCGGTGGCCACATCGCGATCGAGAATCTGCACAACGTGCTGCCGGGCCGTACCGGGCAATGGCTGCGTGCGGTGATCGCGGCCGGCTTGATCGTGTTCTTCTCGGTGATGGCCTGGCAGGGCGCGGTCTACGCCAACCTGATGCGCTTCCAGACCACCTCGGCCACCGAGATCTCGTTCGGCTGGATCTATCTGGCACTGCCGCTGGGTTTCGGGCTGCTGATCGTGCACCTGTTGCTGGTCGTGCGGCGCTACGTGATCGAGCGGCGTTTCATCGAATCCTCCGAAATGGACGCCGAAGCGGCGGCAACGCTGTGAGCGGTGCCGGCGCACGCCTTCGCTGCAAGGGCGTGAGCACTCTCATGGCAGGCGGCCATCCATGGCGCTGACGCTGTTCATCGCCGGCATCGTGCTGCTGGCCATTGGCGTGCCGATCGCCTTCGCGCTGGCGATGGCCGCGTCGATCGCGGTGGCGGTCGGCGGCCGCTATCCGCAGATCGTCGTCTTCAAGGAAATGTTCACCGGCCTGGACAGCTTCCCGCTGATGGCCGTGCCGTTCTTCATCCTGGCTGCCGAGCTGATGAGCGGCGGCGCACTGACGGCGGTGCTGTTACGCTTCGCGGCGCAGTTCGTCGGCCATCTGCGCGGCGGACTGGGCTACGCCAACGTGCTGTCGCTGACGATGTTCTCGGGTATCTCGGGCTCGGCGATGGCCGACGTGGCCGGCCCCGGCGCGATGATGACGCGGATGATGGAAAAAGCCGGCTACGACCGCGACTATGCGGCCGCGCTCACCGCCAGTACGGCGATCGTCGGTCCGATCATTCCGCCATCGATCATCATGATCATCTACGCGCTGCAGGACGAGCGCGTCTCGGTGGGCGCGCTGTTCATCGCCGGCTTCGTGCCCGGCGCGCTGATCGCGCTGGCGATGTCGGCCACCAACTGGTGGATCTGCCGGCGTCGCAACTATCAGTCGACCGAGCCGCGTCCGTCGGCGCGCGAAATGCTGATCAACACCTGGCGTGCGCTGCCGGCACTGCTGTTGATCGTGCTGATTCTGGTCGGCATCCGTTTCGGCTTGTTTACGCCCACCGAGGCCTCGGTGGTGGCGGTGTTCTACGCGCTGATCTGCGGCAAGTGGATCTACCGCACGCTGAAGTGGCAGGCGGTGCCGTCGATCCTGGCGCGCTCGGCGCTGCTCACCTCGGCCGTGCTGCTGATCGTCGGTGCCTCGGCTGCGTTCGCCTGGGTGTTGACGATCGAGCGCATTCCGCAGTTTCTGGCCGAAACGCTGGTGAGCTGGCAGATGTCGCCGCTCGTGTTCATGTTCGCGGTGAACGTGCTGCTGCTGCTGTTCGGCATCTTTCTGGAGCCGCTGCCCGGTGTGATGATCCTGGTACCGATCCTGGCGCCGATCGCGGGATCATTGGGCATCGACGCGCTGCATTTCGCGATCGTGGTGATCTTCAACCTGACGCTGGGCATGATCACGCCACCGGTCGGCGGGCTGTTGTTCGTCACCTCGGTGACGACCAAGGTCGGCATGACGGCGCTGGTGCGGCAATTGCCGCCGTTCCTGCTCGCGCACTTGCTGGTGCTGGTGTTGCTGACGCTGTTCCCGATCTTGTCGAACGGCTTGCCGCACCTGCTGGGCTTCAAGTAATCAACAGGCGCTCGTTCGGGATCGGCGCTTCGCTGCCGGTGGAGCGACAGGGGGCCGATCGCGTCTCAGCATGCGAACGCGACGGCCTGGCGGCGCGCATCGGCAGCCGCCTCGATGAAGCCGGCCGGGGTCTGCCGCGCCAGCTTGGCCGAACCGAAGTAGAACTCGTGCATCGAGTTTTCCACCACTGCCATCCCGTGCTGGCGCAGGCTTTCGGCCACCGCCGGTGACAGACCCGCTTCGAGCAGCACTTCGCCATCGCGGCTCAGGCTCCAGCGCGGCCGCGCCACGACTTCGCCCAGCGGTACGCCGGGATCGGCGCAGGCCGCCAGAACCTGCACGCCGGTGGTGGTCTGGCTGACGCCGCCGGGCGAGACGCCGGCCAGCCAGCAGCCGTCGGCTTGCTGCACCAGATACGGATTGAGCGTATGCGATGGCCGCTTGCCCGGCGCGATGCAATTGACCGACCCAGGCTCGGTCGAAAAATCGAAGGCCCGATTGTTCATCAGAATGCCGGTGCCCGGGTCGACGCAGCCGCTGCCGAATGGCTGGAACACGCTTTGCAGCATGGCCAGCGCATTGCCTTGCGCGTCGATCGCGACGATACCGCTGGTGTCGCCCGGCTCGACACGGACGCTGGCCGGCGAGACCGGCGCGCGATCGAGATGCCCGGATTCGAGCAAGGTCGGATCGACGGCGCCATGCTCCGGATCGCCGATCTCGTTCTTGAGCCGGCCGATCACCTCGGCGGCGATCCGGATGCGTTGCACCGTAAGCAAGGCCTCGTCATCGCCGGCCGTGCGCGGCAGCCGGGCCGCTGCGGCGAGCTGTGCCAGCATCAGCACGCCAACGGAATTCGGCGGCATCACATGCACGCTGCGGCCATCGAAGCGCTGGCTGCGTGGCGCCGACCAATCGGCCTGCGCGGCAGCGAAATCGTCGGCGCTGAGCAGGCCGTCCTGGGCCCGAGCGAAGTCCAGCAAACTAGCCGCCACCGGGCCGCGATAAAAGCCGTTTTCGCCTTGCGCGGCGATGATCCGCAAGACCTCGGCGATGCGCGGCTGCGCGAAACGTTCACCGCAGCGCAGCGGCTGTCCGCCGGGCAGGAATGCCTGCGCAAATCCCGCCTGCTTGAGCAATTGGGCATCGGCGCCGGCCAGATTGCGCGCCAGCTCTTCAGCGACCACGCCGCCGTCGGTGGCGCAGTCGATCGCTTCATCGAACAAGGTGGCCCATGGCAGGCGACCGAAGCGCTCGTGCGCGCGTGCCCAGCAGCGCACCAGCGTCGGCGTGACCCAGGCTCGTGCGCCGCGCCGCGGCATGCCGGTCTCGAATAGCGCCGGATCAGCGGCGAGCGGTGCTCGGCCGCTGCCATTCAAGGCCCACAGGCCGCCCGACACAGCGTCGCGATAGAGCAGCATGCCGCAGCCGCCCAGCGAAGTGGCATGGGGCAGTGCCACCGTGAGCACGGCCGACGCGGCAATCGCGGCGTCGACCAAACCGCCGCCGCGCTGCATGGTCTGTATCGCGGCCCAGCTTGCGCGATGATGGCCGGTGGCAAACGCGAAGCGAGTGCCGAACTGGCTGCGCGGGCGCTGCGTGAAGCTCATCGATTCAGCGCAGCCACAGGGCGGCGAAGGCGCCCAGGAAGGCGCCGATCGCCGAGGCCAGCATTAGCCGCCACGGCGAGGCGCCGTGGGACGCGGAAGGAGCGGCAAGTCGATCGATGTGGGGGGCATGCGCGCCCGCAACGGCCGCCCCCGTGGCGCTTGCAGGCTTGCCGGCCGCGCCTTCGGCGAGCAAGCGCGACGCATTGCTGAAGAACTCTTCCGAAAAGCGTCGGGCCGTGCTGTCGATCAAGCGCGTGCCCAGTTGCGCAAGCCGGCCGGTGATTTCCGTCTGCGCCACATAGTTCAGCTGCGTGCCGCCGGGTAGATCTTCGAGCGTTACGTTGACCACGCCGCTGGCCGAGCCGATCGCGCCGGCACTGCCGCCGCCGTGCAGCGACCAGGCGCGGCCTTCGATGACGTCGCGCTTTTCAAGTTGAACGTCGAAGCCGGCACGGATCGGACCCAGCGAGGTGGAGATGGTTGCCTCCAAGGCCTGCGGCGAACGTTCGACGAGCCGGCTGCAGCCCGGAATGGCGCGTTGCAGGAATGCCGGGTCGTTCAGCGCTTGCCATACCGTCTGCCGATCGGCAGCGATCGTCTTGCTGCCTTCGATGTTCATGCGTGCGCCTCGTCCAGAGAAATGCCGGCCAGTCGCAGCCCGCGATCGGCCACGCGCATGCGATCGTTCAGGAAGCGCAGCCGGCCGAAGCTCCAAGCCACCAGGGGCCGCGCGAAATCGAGCTGCGTCGGCCACTGGCGCGTGAACCAGTCGTAACGGCACGACCAGCTCTGCGTGCGGTCGCTGATGAAGCGCACGCGTGTTTCCCATTCCCGCAGCGCCGATTCGATGCTGTTGCTGTGCCGCAGAAAATGCGCCAGCGCATAGGCATTGATCAGCGTCAGCCCGGCTCCCTGGCCCAACGTCGGCGGCAATCCGTGCGCGGCGTCGCCGAGGATCGCTACCCGGCCCATCGACCATTTCTCGCAATCGACCACGCCATAGTTGTATTGCGTCGATTCGGCTTGCGCCAGCACCTGGAACAGCGGTGCCAGCAGCGGAAAGCGGGCGCTCCAGTCGGCGACGTCGAGCGGCAGCTTGCAAGCTGCTGTGTCGGCCTGCGGCGCCACCATGTAGACGTAAGTGTGCTGCGGGCCGCTGGGCGTGACGCCGATCCTGCGGTTGCCGGACCAGTGCTCGACCGTGCGCGGTTCACGCGTGAACTCGCGCGATTCGATCAGGAAGCGGTCGATGATGGTCGGCAGCAAGCGGAAGCCAGAGCGCATCGGCAGCGAACCGCGCACCGCCGACGAGACACCATCATCGGCGGCGACGATCAGGTCGGCGCGATAGTGGCTGCCGTCGGTGAGTTTCAAACCGCCGTCGGGCGTGGCCGATTCCACCGTCGAGCGCGTGCGCACGTCGACGCCCGCAGCTAGCGCAGCGTCGCGCAGCGCTTCGATCAATACCTGGCGTGGAAACACATGCACGCGCGACAAACCGGTCAGCGCACGGCGTTGCTTGACCGAACCGTCGGCGAACTGGATTTGCGCGTAGTCGAGCTGGGTGCCATATGGAATCAAGCCATCGAAGACGCCGAGCTGTTCGAGTACCTCGATGCTGTTGTTCTTGATGTAGATGCCGGCGCCGATCTCGCGAATCTCGGCGCTGCGCTCATGCACGCGCACGCTCCAGCCGTCGCGCGCCAGCAGCGTCGCGATGGCCAGGCCGCCGATGCCGCCGCCGGCGATTTCCGCGGTTTTCATGCGACCTCCGTTCATTCCAGTTCGACGACGGCTTCCAGCTCGATCGGCATCGCGAACGGCAGCGAATTGAAGCCGACCGCGCTGCGTGCATGCACGCCGCGTTCGCCGAACACGGCGGTGAGCAGATCGGAAGCGCCGTCCATCACCTCGGGTTGGCGCGTGAAGTCGGGCGTGCAATTGACCATGCCGAACACGCGCACGACACGCTTGACGCGCGACAACTCTCCGATCTCGGCCTTCAGCGAAGCCAGCGCGCTGATCATCGCGGTGCGTGAAGCGTCCTTGCCGGCCTCGACGTCGACGTCGGCGCCGAGCTTGCCGCGATGCGTCTGCTCGGTGCCGCGAAACGGCCCATGGCCGGCGATGAACACCAGCTTGCCGGCCGTGACGGCGCCGGTGTAGTTGCCCACCGGCTTGCGTTTGGGCGGCAGCTCATGGCCGAGCTCAGCCAGGCGTTCTTCGGGCGTCTTGCCGGCCAGGGATGCGAAGGTGCTCAGGGACATGGAGGTTCTCCTTTCAATGATTTTGTGCGGCTGACGCGCCGGCGCCGGCTTGCGCCTTGCGAGCGATCTCGACCTGTGTACGTGCACCGGCGGTGAGCAGCGCATGGATGCCGAAGGCGTCGCGCAACGCGGCTTCGTCGAGTGCCACCAGCGCGCTGCGCTCGTCGGCATCGAGCCGGAACTGATCGCAGAAGGCGGCGGCGTCTTCGACGAAGCGCCGTGCATCGGCGGCACTGGTTCGCAGCCGATAGACGGCCTCGACCAGCGGCACGCGCCGCGCCGGCAGCGCTGGATAGATCAGTGCTTGCCCTTCATCGACCGGTGGCGTGTCGAGTGACCAGGCCAGCGTCGCGTAGGTGTGGTGCCATGAAGGTTCGAACTGAGCGGCAAACGGCACGCGCTCGCCGACCACTGCGGCCAGCATCAGCGTGGCGCGCAGTTCCAGGTTGCCGGTGACGTCGAGCTGGCGTTCGCTCAAGCCGAGCAACTGGCGCAGGTCGCCGGCTTTCATGCGCTCGAACAGCGCCCGGTCGGTGTCCACGTCGGGGTGCGGGTAGTGGCGGGTGCCCGGGTAGTGCGACATGCCGCCGCTGGCGATCAACACGGCGCGCCGGCCTAGCGAGCGCAGCGCGCGGTCCAGTGCCTGGCCGAACGCATAGCAGCGCCGTCCGCTGGGTTGGGGCGGTACGTAGGCATTGACGAAGATCGCCGTCATCGGCGTTTCGCGCGTATAGCCCATGAATTCGTAAGGGATCGTGAACGCAGTCGGCAGCTTGGCGCTCAGCGTATAGGCCAGGTCGAAGCCCTGCGTTTCCAGCTCGGGTACCAGCGCATAGGCCAGGTCGGGGTCGAGTGCCCAATCGCCGCGATGCTTGTGCATGCCGTCGGCGCGGTCGGCGGCGTGTACGCAGAAGGCCGGTACGCTGTGCGTGACGAAGTGATCGCCATGATCGTTCGACACCACGATGATCGTATCGGGATTGCGTGCGCGGAAGTCTTCGCCGATGGCGGCCAGCTGCTGCCTGACGCGCTCGACCTGCTCGAGGTCTTCAGTCGCCGGGCGGGACAGGAATTGCGGTGCGTGCGGCACCGCCGCTGCGGCGATGATGCCGGTCTGTCGGGTCGTGCTCAAGGGCTTGCTCCTCGTCAATCGATGCTTGCGACATTGGCTGGGCACGGTTCGGCATGGCGCGCTGCCACGTCGAGTACTGCCTCGACCATGCCCTGGTAGCCGGTGCAGCGGCAGATGGAGCCGGCCAGCCGTTCGCGCACTGCCGTTTCGTTAAGCGCATTGCCTTCGCACAGCAGCTCGTAGGCGGCCGCGAATACGCCGGGCGTGCAATAGCCGCATTGCAGCGCGTGGTGGCGATTGAAAGCGTCGCGCAAGGCATCGGCAAGCTCGTCATGCAGGCCGTCGATCGTGCGTACTTCGGCGCCGGCACAGGCCTTGGCCAGCATCAGGCACGAGCGGCTGCATGCGCCGTCGACCAGCACATTGCATGCGCCGCACACGCCGTGCTCGCAGCCCAGGTGCACCGAATTGACCCCTTGCGCGCGCAGGAAGTCGCCCAGCGTTTCGCGGTCTTCACCGGCGATCGGGCACGCCGTGCCGTTGATGACGATGATCGGTTCGGTCATGCGTGGGTCCCATGCAAGGCTTGCTCGGCGGCATCGACCAGGTTCTCGGCGTGCCGCAGCAGCGGTATCGGCGCTTCGTCGGGCAGCGCGCGGCGCAGATCCATCAGCGCGGCTTCCACGTAGCGGGCGCGTTCGCCGGTCGAGGAGGGCCGTGCCGCGGCGCTGTCGCTTTGCCTGTTCAGCTCGGCCGCCAAGCTGGGCGCAGTCACCGGCGCATCGCCGAGCGCGCCGGCCCAGCAGTCGAAGCCATCGGTGCGGCGCACGACGACGGCCGAGGCCAGCGCATATTCGCCGGCGCGATGGCACAGCTTGCTGCGGCCGAAGCTGAGCAAGCGCGCACGCAGCTCGGGCACCTGCACTTCGCTGACCAGTTCGTCGACGGCGCGATCGACCTCCAACGGGCCGCGGATGAAGCGGCGCATCGGCACCTGGCGCGAGCCGCGTACGCTGTCGAGTCGCAACTGCGCATCCAGGGCGCAGAACAGCAGCGGCCAGTCGCCCTTCGGATCGGCCAGCGCCAGGCTGCCGACCACGGTGCCTTGCTGGCGGATCGGCCGGAACGCGATGCCGGCGGCATGCCTGCGCAGCAGCTCGACGATTGGCCGCGCCGGCGTGGGCGGCAGGTCTTCGAGCTGGGCGTGGCGCACATTGGCGCCGATGCGCAAGGTGCCATCGAGGACCAGCGTATCCAGGTCGGCCACCTTGCCGATGGCCAGCAGCACGCTGGGCCGGACCACGCGATAGCGCATCCAGGGCAGCAGCGTCTGGCCGCCGGCGAGAATGCGGCAGTCGCTGCCCAGTGCCGACAATTGCGCGAGCACGTCGGCCTGCGTGGCGCCGATGCGCAGATCGAAGGAGGGCAGTTTCATGATGAGGTCGATGAGCGTGCGCGCGCGTCGCTGATCCGTGCCAGCAGGTCGTCGGGGGAGATCGGCGTGCGGTCGATGTCGATGTCGAACTGGCGCAGCGCCTGGCGCACGGCATTGGCGATCGCCGCCGGCGGACCAACGCAGCCGCCTTCGCCCATGCCCTTGATGCCGAACTCGGAGATCGGCGAGGGTGTGCACAGATGGACGATGTCGATGCGCGGTACTTCGATCGGACTGGGCAAGGCATAGTCGCCGAAGGTGACGCAAAGGGGCTGCCCCTGGTCGCTGTAGCGCATCTGTTCGAGCAGTGCCTGGCCGATGCCTTGCGCTACGCCGCCGCGGATCTGGCCGTCGACGATCAGCGGATTGACCAGCGTGCCGCAATCCTCGGCCACCACGTAGTGAGTGAGCTTGACGAGCCCGGTGCGCAGATCGACGCAAACGCGCGCCGCATGCACGCCATATGAGAAGGTGCCGGTCTCGACGGCCGGCCGGTAGACGCCTTCGACGGTCATGCCGGGGTCGATGTCGCGCGGCAGCCGTTGCAGCTCGACCAGCGACAAGCGCGCGATGGCCCCGTAGCTGATCGATCGGCCGTCGGGGGCATGGAACGCGTCGCCGATACGCATCAGTGCCGAAGTTTCGCAATCGAGTGCGGCGCCGGCGATCCGGCGAGCCTTTTCGAGCAAGGCGCGGGCGGCCACGGCAACCGCGCCGCCGCCCATCACGATCGAGCGCGATGCGACCGAGCCCATGCCGTAGGGCGCGCGGCTGGTGTCGCCTTGGCGGATGCGGATCGAGCCGACGTCGATGCCGGTGATCTGCGCCGCGATCTGCGCCAGCGACGTGAAATGGCCCTGGCCATGACTGAGCGTGCCGACCTCGATGACCAGGGTGCCATCGAACGACAGGCTGGCGCGTGCTGCTTCGTGGCCGTAGATCGTTGGTGAGCCGCGGCGATGCCATTCTTCGGCGCCGTGCGCGGCTTGTTCGACGTACATCGCATAGCCGATGCCGAAGCGATAGCGGCCAGTGTCTGTGCCCGCCGCGCCATCGGCTGGCGCAGGCGGCCAATGTTCGCCAACGAAATCGCGCGCCGCGCACAAGGCCTGGTCGTAGTTGCCCGAATCGTAGAGCTGCCCCGCTGCCGTGCGATACGGAAAGCGATCGGCGCTGATCGCGTTCAGGCGTCGCAGTTCGATCGGGTCGCGCCCCAGCGTCAACGCCACTTCGTCGATGATGCGCTCCATCGCGAAGCAGGCGGCCGGACGGCCCACGCCGCGGAACGGCCCGACCGGGGTTTTGTTCGTATAGACGCCGATTGCCTCGAAGCGGTAGTTGCGGATGTCGTACGGACCGAGCATGACCGTGGCAGCCATGTTCGCTTCGATCGTGCCGGTCGAGGTCTTGGCCGAATAGGCGCCGCCGTCCACCACGATCTTGGCGTCGATCGCGTGGATGCGGCCGCTGTCGTCGAACCAGGCGCTGATCTCGTGCTCGTGCTCGCGACTGTGGTTGGAGGCTACGAAGTGCTCGTACCGGTCTTCGATCCAGCGATGCG
This sequence comes from Burkholderiales bacterium, assembly GCA_017307915.1. Classification (GTDB taxonomy): domain Bacteria; phylum Pseudomonadota; class Gammaproteobacteria; order Burkholderiales; family Burkholderiaceae_E; genus Zeimonas. The sequence goes on from JAFKGG010000376.1 coordinate 27,732, forward strand.
GACGACCGGTCTTCAGCGCCATCGCCGCGACCACCAGTTCTTCGGGATACAGGTTGCTCTTGGTGCCGAAGCCGCCGCCGACGTCGGGCACGATGACGCGGATATCGGATTCGGCTATCCCTACCAAATGCTCGGCGACGAAGCTGCGCAGCAGGTGCGGGCGCTGATGCGAAACGCGCAGTACCAGCTCACCGGTGGCTTGATCGACGTAGGCCAGGCAGCCGCGGCCTTCCAGCGGCGACGCTAGCAGGCGTGCCATCGAGAAACGCCGGGTCAGCTTGCGCAAGCCCTGGCTGCCCTCGAACACCGCAGCATCGCCAAATTGCCGCGCGGTGCGCATGATGACGTTCGAACTCAGGCCGGCGTGGATCGGCGCGCTGCCTTGCTGCACTTCACGCCAGGCGTCGAGCACCACCGGCAGCGCGTCGATGTCGGGGGTCAATTCCTCGACGATGTCTTCGGCGGCGGCGCGCGTGGGGGCCGTCACGGCGGCGATCGCCTCGCCGACGTAGCGCACGCGGTCGGTGGCCAGCAAGGGCATCGGCGCGGCGTTGAAACCCTCACGCAGCAGCCGCCCGACGATCGGCACGGTCAGCGGCGCGATCTCGGCGGCGCTCCATACCTGGCTGCGATCGATCCAGGCCGGCACGTCGATGCCGAGCAGGCGGCCATGCGCCACCGGACTACGCAGGAACGCGACTTCGACGCATCCGGGCATCGTCGCGTCGGCGACGAAGCTGGAACGCCCGGCGAGGTGTCGCGCATCCTCGAGACGGGGCAGGGCTTGGCCGATCACCTGATCGGCCGGAACAGCGGCGGTCATGGCAGCTTGAAGCGGCGGCGAGTCGGCAGATGGCCGCTCAGTTCACGCTGATCTTGGCGCCGCGGATGATCGCGCCCCACTTGCCCGAATCCTGCCGCATACGGTCGAGCATTTCCTGCGTGCTGCCGCCGGTGGGGGCCATGCCGAGTTCGAGCAGCCGGGTACGCACGTCGGCTTGTTTCAGGATGGCGTTGATGCGCTGATTCAGATCATTGACGATGGCGTCGGGGGTCGCCGCCGGTGCCATCAGCACGAACCAGCTCGACAGGTCGACGCTGGGCAGGCCGGCCTCGGCCAGCGTCGGTACGTCGGGCAGCGACGGAAAGCGTTGCGGCGCGGCGATCGCCAGCACGCGCAGGCGGCCGGCCTGCATCTGGCCGCGCGCCGGGCCAAGGTTTTCCATGCCGAAATCGACTTCACCGGCGGCCAGGGCCGTGACTGCCGGGCCGCTGCCCTTGTAGGGAACGTGCGTGGCTTCGAAGCCGGCATTGGCGCGCAGCCATTCGCCGGCCAGATGCAGCGTGCTGCCGGCACCGGCCGAACCGAAGTTCAAGCCATTGCTCCGGCTGCGGGCAGCCTGCAGGAACTCGCGCGTGTTCTTCGCCTTGACGCTGGGGCCGACGATCAGCAATGCCGGAACGTCCACCAGCGGGGCTACCGGCCGCAGATCGCGCGATGCGTCATACGGCATCGACGAGTTCAGGTGTACGTTGTTGATCAGCGAAGTGGTGCCCAGCAACAGGGTGTGGCCGTCGGGCGCCGAGCGGATCACGTACGAGGTGCCGATCTGCGTGCTGGCACCCGGTTTGTTTTCCACGATGACCGCTTGTTTCAGGTCTTCGGACAGCTTCTGGGCGATCAGGCGTGCGGTGATGTCCGAGCCGCCGCCGGCTGCGAAGGGCACGACGATCGTGATTGGCTTGGCTGGGGATAGCGTCTGCGCAAAGGCTGCCGGACAGACGGCGCAGGACAGCAAGGAAACAAGCGCGGCGGTGAATTGCCTCTTGGGAAGTGTGATCGACATCAGACTTTCTCCATGAAGATTATCAGTTATAAAGTATACTTTATTAAATCTAATTTATCAGTGCGGTATGCTTGCCGTCAAGAACCTCATTCCCCGATAGTCAGGGTCGTACGGCCGGAGCGCCTTGCCGGCCGCATCGATCCCTCTGAAGAGCCCAGACATGGAGCGAGACGCAGTCTCCAACATCCGCCTGCTGCCGCAGGCTCTGCCCGCACAGAACCTGCCGACGCAGGTGCAGAACGTGTTGTTCGACGCGATTCTCACCGGCATGCTGGCGCCGGGCGAACGACTGCTGGTTGATGAAATCGCCGAGCATTTCGGCATCAGCAAGATTCCGGTGCGCGAAGCGCTCAAGGCGCTCGAAGTCAGCGGCTGGGTGCAAAGCCTGCCCCGGCGCGGCACCTACGTGACGCCGCTGACCTGGACCGAATTGCGCCAGGCCTTCGAGATGCGCCGTGTCATCGAACCCTACATTGCGCGGCGCGCTGCCGAACGCCGCTCCGAAGCGCATCTGGTCGAGCTGGAGCAACTGGTGCTCGACGGCATGGAGGCGATCCGCCGCGGCGACATCGTCGCCACCACGGCGATCAACAGCCGCTTCCATTCGGTGATCGCACAGACGGTCGACAACACGATGCTCGGCGACACGGTGCGCGACCTGGAGTTCCGGTTACGCCGCTATTTCGTTGCGGTGGAGTGGCAGCAGCGGCGCGAATCGATATCGCAGCACCAGGCGATCTTCGAAGCGATTCGCGACCGTGACGCGGCGCGCGCCGAACGATTGACGCTGGAACACCTGGATCACACCGAATCGCTGGCGCACGAGTCGGTCGCCCGCCATCTGGAGCCGGCCGACGCCGCCAGCAGCGAGTTCTCGTTGAACCAGGCGCCCAATCCCTGAGCGGCCGAGGCGCTGGCTGCGCCCTCGTTGCCGTTCGCGCGCGGGCGGGCTGTGCCGTTACTTCGACAGCTCGCGCATCGCCCGCTCCAGCCCCTGCAGCGTCACCGGGTACATCCGGTTGTGCACGATCTGCCGGATCACGCCGATCGACTGCCGGTATTCCCAGACGCCCTCGGGCTCGGGGTTCAACCAGGCGTGCTTCGGAAAGCGTTCGAGCAGGCGGCGCAGCCAGACGGCGCCGGGTTCCTCGTTGTTGTATTCGACCGAACCGCCGGGTTGCAGCACTTCATACGGGCTCATCGTGGCGTCGCCGACGAAGATCAGCCGGTAGTCGGGGTTGTACTTGCGCAGGATGTCCCAGGTCGGGAAGCGTTCGGCGTGGCGGCGGCGGTTGTTCTTCCACAGGAAATCGTAGACGCAGTTGTGGAAGTAATAGAACTCGAGGTGCTTGAACTCGGTCTTGGCCGCCGAGAACAGTTCCTCGGTCTGCTTGATGTGATCGTCCATCGTGCCGCCCACGTCGAGCAGCATCAGCACCTTGATCGTGTTGTGCCGCTCCGGCACCATGCGGATGTCGAGATAACCGGCATTGCGCGCCGTCGACGCGATCGTGTCGTCCAGATCCAGCTCTTCGGCGGCGCCTTCGCGCGCGAACTTGCGCAGCCGGCGCAGCGCCACCTTGATGTTGCGCGTGCCCAGTTCGATCTGGTCGTCGTAGTCGCGATAGGCGCGCTGCTCCCACACCTTCACCGCAGTGCGGTTGCCGGCCGAGGGGCCACCGATGCGGATGCCTTCAGGGTTGTAGCCGCCGTTGCCGAACGGCGAAGTGCCGTTGGTGCCGATCCATTTGCTGCCCCCCTGGTGGCGTTCCTTCTGTTCTTCGAGCAGTTGGCGCAGGCGCTCCATCAGCTTGTCCAGCCCGCCCATGGCCTCGATCGCGGCTTTTTCCTCGGCAGTGAACTCGCGCTGCAACTGGCGTTTCAGCCATTCCAGCGGCAGGTCGATGTCGATGCCCTGAATCGCCTGCACGCCCTTGAAGTAGCCGGCGAAGGCCTTGTCGAACTTGTCGAAGTTGCGTTCATCTTTGACCAGCGTGGCGCGCGACAGATAGTAGAACTCGTCGATCGACGCGCCGATCACGTGTTCGCGCATCGCTTCGAGCAACAGCAGGTATTCCTTGATCGACACCGGCAGCTTCGAGTGGCGCAGATGCAGGAAGAAATCGATCAGCATGGCGTCGCCTTCAATCGGTTACGAGCGGGCGCCGGCGCGCGGCTGCTCCAGTTTCCAGCGCAGGTTCGAGCGAACCGCCGGCCACTCGGCCGCCACGATGCTGTACACGCAGGTGTCGCGCAGCGAGCCGTCGGGCGCGATCTGGTGCTGGCGCAGAATGCCGTCGAGCTTGGCGCCGAGCCGCTCGATGGCGCGCCGGCTGGCCTGGTTCATGAAATGGGTGCGCAGTTCGACGGCGATCGTGTTCAGCGTCTCGAACGCATGGCCCAGCAGCAGCAGCTTGCATTCGGTGTTCAGCGCCGAGCGCTGCGCGCTGGCCGAATACCAGGTGTGGCCGATTTCCAGCCGGCGGTGCCGTGTCTCGACGTTGAAGTAGCGCGTGCAGCCGACGATGCGATCGTCGGACAGGCGCCGCACGGCGAAGGGCAGCGCGCCGGTCTCATCGCGCATGCGCAGCGCATTGGCTACGTAGTCGTCGATCTGATCGGGGTGCGGGGCGCTGGTATACCACAGCCGCCACAGCTCGCCGTCATGCGCCGCTGCCGCCAGTGCCGGCGCATGCGAGGCGGCCAGCGGTTCGAGCTGTGCGTGCATGCCGCGCAGCGTGATCGGTTCGATCCAGTGGGTCATCGTGTGCGTGCCGTGCAGTGAGCGCTGCCTGCCGCCGGCAGCTTCAGCGGTTGTGCCGTGCCATGAAGATCAGCCGTTCGAACAGGTGCACGTCTTGTTCGTTCTTCAGCAGCGCGCCGTGCAGCGGCGGGATCACCGCCTTGCTGTCCTGCGAGCGCAGTGCCTCGGGCGGGATGTCTTCGGCGACCAGCAGCTTCAGCCAGTCGAGCAGCTCGGACGTCGACGGCTTCTTCTTCAGCCCCGGCAGCTCGCGGATCTGGAAGAAGGCTTCGAGCGCTTCCTTCAGCAGCTGCTTTTTCAGGTTCGGGAAGTGGACGTCGACGATCGCCTGCATCGTCTCTTTGTCGGGAAACTTGATGTAGTGGAAGAAGCAGCGACGCAGGAACGCGTCGGGCAGTTCCTTTTCGTTGTTCGACGTGATCATCACCACCGGCCGGTGGCGCGCGCGGATCAGCTGCCGCGTCTCGTACACGTAGAACTCCATGCGGTCGATTTCGCGCAGCAGATCGTTGGGGAACTCGATGTCGGCCTTGTCGATCTCGTCGATCAGCAGCACTACCGGCCGCTCGGATTCGAAGGCCTGCCACAGCACGCCTTTGACGATGTAGTTGTGGATGTCCTTGACGCGCTCTTCGCCCAGTTGCGAATCGCGCAGCCGCGACACCGCATCGTATTCATACAGGCCCTGCTGCGCCTTGGTGGTCGATTTGATGTGCCACTGCAGCAGCGGCATGTCGAGCGCGGCGGCCACTTCCTCGGCCAGCATCGTCTTGCCGGTGCCGGGCTCGCCCTTGATCAGCAGCGGGCGTTGCAGCTGGATCGCGGCGTTGACGGCGAGCTTGAGGTCGTCGGTCGCGACGTAGGAATCAGTACCCTGGAATCGCATGATGTCGGTCTTCGCTGTGATCGGGCGAGTATACGGGAAGGGCGGCAACGGCGGCCCTGCGGGCGGGCTCTCGCCGGTGCGGCGCGAGGGGCGCGACTGGACGCCGCGGTGGCCTCTCCGATAGAATCAAAACTTTTATTAGAAAACAAGTACTTGACGGGCTAGGCTGAAGGGCTGGATTGAGGGCCGGGCCAGGGCTGCAAGAAGCCGTATGGAGGGAGGGGCGCCTGGCAGGCAGATACAGGCCAGGCGAAAATGGGGCTACAGCCTGGGGCTACAGCCCGCCCTCATGAAATGCCATCCGTGGAACGCCTGCGTCCGTGCGGGGGCTGATCCGGCCGGCACTGCGCCGTCAATGCTTTCCGATTTCCATCACGTCAGAACGCCATGTCCAACAAACTGCTGTCCGCCATCGGCCTGGCTGCCGCGCTGCTTCCATTGGCCGCCGCGGCCCAGGGCAATGCCGACGCCGGCAAAACCAAGATCTCGATGTGCATCGGCTGTCATGCCATTCCCGGGTACAAGTCGTCGTTTCCGAGCGTCTATCAGGTGCCGATGATCGCCGGCCAGAGCGGCCCTTACATCGCCGCCGCGCTGCAGGCCTACAAGAAGGGCGATCGCAGCCATCCGACCATGCGCGCCATTGCCGGCAGCTTGAGCGATGCCGACATCGCCGATCTGGCCGCGTACTACGGAAGCAAGTGATGAGCTCGTTCGGATCAAAGATGATGCAAATCTCCCCCAAATTCCTCGTGGCGGCCGCGCTGGGCGCGCTGCTGGCCATGCCGCTGGCGCAAGCCGCCGATGTCGAGCAGGGCCGCCAGAAGGCCGAGCAGATCTGTGCGAGCTGCCACGGCAAGGACGGCAACACGCCGATCGACCCCACTTATCCGCGCCTGGCCGGCCAGCATCGCGACTATCTGCGCCACGCGCTGATCGACTACCAGACCGACCAGCGCAAGAACCCGATCATGGGCGCAATGGCCAAGCAGCTGTCGCGCGCCGACGTCGAAAACCTGGCCGCCTTCTACGAGAGCCTGCCGGGCACGATGTCGCATCGCCGCTGATTCGCGGCGGATGCAATCGGGGCGCATAGCCTTGGCATAGTCCTGTATGGCCTGAGCGGCGGCCTCGGCGCTGTGGCGCCGCCGCTGGTCGCTGGCATGGCGGCCGTGCGATTTGAGCCGCTTTCATGCCTGTTTTCACGCCGACGGCACCGCGACGCAGCGGTACCGTCGGCGTTTCCATTTCGGCTGCCCATCCGAGTCGGCCATCTGATCTGAGCTGGCCGTTGCGCGCACCAGTCGGCCGCGTGCGCCGGTCCACATCGACCGTTGGAGTCTTCGATAGCGACTTTCGTCGCCCGCCGCCTGCCTTTCGTCGTGCCGCCTTAGCCGCTTGCTGAAGGCGACCGATAGATTCGCATTTGAACGAAAGGATCGGTTCGATGCAGCGAAGACAAGCGGGCTTCACGTTGATCGAGCTGATGATCGTGGTGGTGATCGTCAGCTTGCTCGCGGCGGTGGCCTATCCCAGCTATACGGCACACGTCACACGGTCGGCCCTGAACGACGGCTTTGCCGCGCTCAGCGATTGGCGCATCCGGATGGAGCAGTTCTATTTCGACCGGCGCACCTACCAGAACAGCGGAGCCTGCGGCATCGCTGCGCCGGCGGCTACCGGCTATTTCAGCTTCAGTTGCTCGGCGCCGACCGCCAATACCTATACGTTGACCGCGACCGGCAATGCAAGCAGCACCACCGGTTTCGTCTTCACGCTGAACCAGGCCAACGTGCGCGCCACCACCGCAACGCCGAGCCGTTCGCCGTGGAGCAGCCGCACCAGCACCACCGAGTGGATTTCCAAGTAGGCGGCAGCATGACTAGCGCCCGGCGCCAGAGCGGACTGACCCTTGTCGAGATGGCGATCACGATGCTGATCTTCGCCATCCTGGTGGCGGCTGCCGCGCCGAGTTTCACCGGCTTCCTGGCCAACACGCAGATCCGCTCGGCCTCAGACAGCCTGCGCAACGGACTGCGCGTGGCACAGATGGAAGCGATCAAGCGCAATCGTCCGGTCGAGCTGGTGCTCACCGACAGCGCCCCCACCAGCAGCACCGTGACCGCTTTGGCGACGGGCCGCAACTGGGTGATCCGTACCGCGCGTATTGGCGGCGGCTTCGATCTGTTGCAGGGCTTTGCCGGCGCTAGCCAGGTCCCGCGCGTGACACTGAGCGCCGACCGCAGCATCTTTGCCTTCGACGCCTTCGGCAGGTTGACTGCCGATTCGGCCGGCAATGCGGCACCGGCCGCCGATCTGGCGGTGGCGATCACCGATAGCGACAGCAAAGGGCGGCCGCTGCGCGTGGTGGTGCGCACCGGCGGGTCGAGCATCAGTTGTGATCCGAACGCCACTGCAGGGACGCCATTCGCATGCAGTTGATCCGACAACAACAGGGTTCGGCCTTGATCGAGGTGCTGATCGCAGTGGTGCTGTTTGCGATCGGCGCGCTGGGCTTGCTGGCCTTGAACGCGTCGATGGTGACGCGCGGCAAGGCATCGGCCGACCAGACGGTGGCGGCTGCGCTGGCGAGCGAGTTCCTGAGCATGGTGCGCGCTGACGGCGAGCGGCAGCTGGCAGGTGGCGGGACCTTCGCGCTGAACACGACGCTGGTCAGTGATCTGACCGCGCAGGTGCAGGAAACCTTGCCGGGCGGCACCGTCACCGTCACGGCACAGACTTTCACGGTGCAGCCGGGAGCGACGCCCCTGCTTGCCAACTCGGTCGACGTCGAGATCGGCTGGCAGGGGCCGAACGATCCCGACGCGCGCGTTTATCGTACCTCCACGGCGTTTCACCGATGATGCAGCGACGCGCCTCCGGTTTCTCGCTGGTCGAGCTGCTGATCTCGGTAGTGATCGGCGCGATCGCGCTGTTGGCGATGGTGCAGACGCTGGGATTGCAGGACGCCAATCGTCGCGCCGTCGTCGGCGGCAACGATACCGCGCAGGTCGGCGCTTATTCGCTGTACCTGTTCGACGATCTGGCGCGCAGCGCGGCGTCGAACGTACAGCAAGGCGGCATCGCGGAAGGCATCACGACGCTGAGCGTCGGTACGCCGACCTCGTATGGCTGCGAATTGCGCGGAACGCTGCCGTCGGGCGGAAGCTTCGGCGCGCTGGCGCTGGCCGCGCCTTTCGATACGCTGCCGGTGGGCGGCACGATGCGGCTGTCGCCGGTGCTGCTGCAACAGACGGCGGGCAGCAATTCGCATCGGCTCGCGCTGCTGCGAGGTTCGGTATCGGTGCTCGGCACGACGATTGTGGTCAGCGCCGAGTCGGCGCCGGGCGTGCTCGAGGTGCCGTCCACGCTCGGGCTCAGAGCCGGCGAATGGTTGCTCGGCGTCGAGAGCAGCGGGCTGTTCGGCCGCCCGTGCACGATTGCGCGGATCGCCGATGCGCCCGACGTTCGAACGCTTGCCAACCGCGACAACTCGCTGCTGGTCAGGCTGGCTAGCGGCACCACCTTCGGCTGGACGGTGGGTGAAGAGCCCGGCACCTTGTCGAGCCTGGGGCCGGCGCCGCAGTTCGATCTGTACGCGGTTGACGATACTTCGCGCCGACTGATGGCTCTGGATCTGTTCCAGGCAGCGCTTACGCCGCGGGTGGTGGCCGAGAACGTCGTCGTGCTGCGCGGCATGTACGGCATCGACGACGGCGCGGCGGGCGGATCTGTCGATCCCGACGGCATCGTCGATCGCTGGGTCCTGCCTACCGACGATTATGCCTACGAAAGCCTGACCGACGGTTCGGGGCAGGCCGCCGATCGCATTCGCCGCATCGCGGCGGTGCGCCTCGGGCTGGTGCTGCGTCAGCCGATGCGTCAGGGCCAGGATTCATCGGCCACGCCAACGGCATCGCTGTTCGGCGGCCTGCCCGGCGTGACCGCCGAGGACTATACGGTCACCGACACGCTGTATCGCGCGCGCGCGATCGAATTCACGTTGCATCTGCGTAGCGCCGCGCTGGCCGGCTCGACGTTGCCGCTGATGAAGGCCATACGCTGATGCAGACCGCTATGCATTCGAGTCATCAGGTCGGCCACCGGCAACGTGTCCCGACGCAGCGGCGGCCACGGCACGCGCAGCGCGGCGCCACCATCCTGATCGCTTTGATCCTGCTGCTGGCGCTGGCGATTGCCGCGGTGGCCGTGGTGCGTTCGTCGGACAGCTCGGTGCTGGTGGCCGGCAACGTGGCGGTGAAGATCGATGCCGTGAACCAGGCCGAACTCGGCGTGGCGGCCGGCATCGAGATGGCGCGTGAGCACTTGCGCGGCACCCTGGCCAACAGCGATCAAACGGCGCGCAACTACGTGGCGGCGCCGCTGGCGTCCAACGCCGGCGGCATTCCCGATGTGTTGAATGATGCCGCGGCCACGCCGTTCAATTCGGCCACCTTCCGCAGCACCTATACGGCGCCGGCGGTGCCGACGCGCAACAACGTCGTCGTCAATTACCTGGTCGAGCGAATGTGCGATCCGCTGGTGCGCAACCAGGCGGCCTCTCGCCAGTTCTGCCACGTGGCGCTCGACCTGAACACCATATCGGGCTCGACCAACCCCGAATCCAGCGGGGCGATGTTCGATGAGCCGGTGGTGTTCCGCGTGACGGTGCGCGTCGATCAGCCGAACCAGTCGGCACCGACGTTCGCCCAGGAATATTTTTCAGTCTATTAGGGCGGGAGTAACCATGGGTGCCGCTTCGAGTCGTACCGGCCGTTTCACTGCCCTGGCCACGATACTGGCAATGCAGCTGCAATGGCTGCCGCCGGTATACGCCGCCAACCCGTCGACGCCGACGGCCTTGGGCAACGCGCCGTTGACCACCGAGAACAATTTTCCGGGCAACGTGCTGCTGACGCTGTCGGTGGAGTTTCCAACCGGCATCACGCATGCCTATAGCGACGAAGGGCCGTTCACGGGTGCCTCAGGCACCGGTTGCCCGGGCACTTTGTCGAGCCGCAGCGTCTGCTATTTCCACGCCCGCACTTACCAAGGTTACTTCGATCCGACCAAGTGCTACACCTATAGCACCGGTGCGGATGGCGGTCGCGGCGCTTTCGTGCCGGCGCGAATTCCGAATGTGGGGCAGCCCGCCTCGTGCAACGGCGCCAACAGCGAGTGGAGCGGCAACTTCCTGAACTGGTCGACCGGATCGGCGCTGGACAATTTTCGCAAGACGCTGACCGGCGGCACGCGCAGCCTCGATACCACCAGCGAAACCTTCCTGGTCAAATCGAATAGCGATCGCGATTCGTACTTCCCGGTCAAGCGCATCTCGTCGAGCAACCTGACCGTCAGCGGCTCCACGATTCCGGCCAATACGATCGCTTCGCTGGCCGGCACGGCGGCGGTGCCGAAGCCGTCGAAGGTGTCGACTTCGAACCTGTACGTGAAGGTGGGCGGCGGCGGAACACGCGTGCAGTTCGCATTCGGCAACAACAATTTCGACGACAACTCGTTCGAGTCGAACTGGCAAACGATCAACAGCACCAAGGTGCTCAATGCCCGGGTGGCGGTTCAGGTGTGCAGCCCCTCGGTGGGGCTGGAATCGAACTGCAAGGCGTATGGATCGGGTGTCGGCACGACCTACAAACCGATCGGCCTGGTCCAGGAATACAGCGAGCGGCTGCGCTTCGGCGTCGTCGCCTATGTGAACGACAGCGACAGCGACAAGCGTGACGGCGGCGTGCTGCGCGCCCGGATGAAATCGGTGGGGCCGCAAATTCCGATCAACGGCACGTCGCCGCTGAACGCGGTGGCCCTGGTCAACCCCAATACCGAATGGAATGCGACCACCGGCATCCAGAACAGCAACCCCGACACGACCGATGCCAGCGCCTCGTCGGTGACCCGTAGCGGCGTCATCAACTATCTGAACGAGTTCGGCAACAACAACTTGCGCGCCGACGGCACGTCCAGCGGCGATGCCTACAAGTCGTACGACTGGTTCTCCGAGATGTATTACGAGGGCCTGCGTTACCTGCGCGGCAAGAAGGCGCCGGTGGCCAACTACGTGGCCAACGTGACGGCGTCGATGAAGGATGGCTTCCCGGTGATCACGAGCTGGGACGATCCGATCATCAATCGCTGCCAGAAGAACTTCACGATCAGCATCGGCGACTCGTCCACCTGGCGCGACACGAACCTGCCGGGGATGGGCGACACCACCGGCAAGCCGGCGATGCCTGCGGAAGTGAGCGGCGATTCCGGCACGGTCAACGCGCAGGCCTGGATCAACAAGCTCGTGGGGCTGGAAGGCGACGTCACGCGCTTCATGTCGAGCGCCTCGCAGCAGGGCAGCCTGGGTGCCGCGGGGCTGGCCTATTGGGCCAATACGACCGATATCCGGCCTGACCTGACCGGCAAGCAGACGGTGCGCAGCTACTTCGTCGACGTTCGCGAGCCCGGCAGCTGGGACGGCAAGAATCAGTACTGGCTCGGCGGCAAATACGGCGGCTTCGATGACGTCAACGACAATGGCGTGCCGGCGAACAAGTTCGTCTGGGACGCCAACAACGACGGCGACCCCGACAACTATTTTCGCGGCAGCCGGCCCGATCTGATCGACAAAGGCCTGCGGCAAGCCTTCGTCGACATCATCCGGCAGATCCAGTCGGGTAGCCGGGCGACGTTCACGTCGGCGACGATCAGCAGCGATACCGCGGTTTTCCAGTCGCGCTTCAATTCGCACGATTGGAGCGGCAACATCGTGATGTCGAAATCGGAGATCGACGCCAGCGGCAACCTTACGTTCACGCCGGTACCGAACTGGCTGGCGCTCGATGCGCAGGTGGCCGGCAACGGCTGGGATACGGGGCGCAAGGTCTTCACCGCCAAGCCGCTCACCGATGGCGACAGCACGGTGAGCGGAGTACCCTTCCGGCTGAATCAACTGAGCACCTATCAGCTGAACACGCTGGGCGGCAACACGACCGATCGCACCGACGTGCTGCGCTGGCTGCGTGGCGACATGGCGGTGGCCGATGCGTCGAAGAACGCCAACGCGGCGCTGTATCGGCCGCGCACCTCGGTACTCGGCGACATCGTCAACGCCAGCGGCGTGCTGTCGTCGAAGCGCAGTCTCGGGCTGAGCGACAAATACAATCCGGGCTACAAGGATTTTGTGGCTACCAAGGCGGCGCGCAAACAGGTGCTGTATGTGGCGGCCAACGACGGCATGCTGCATGCCTTCGATGCCAGCTCGATCGTAGCCGGCGGCGGGCGCGAGTTCTGGGCCTATATACCCAGCGCCTTGTTCGACGGGCCGTCGCAACCGTCGACACCGTCGGTCGACGGTTTGCGTGCCTTGGCGCTGGCTTCGTATGAACATCGCTATTACGTCGATGCGACGCCGACGCTGTGGGACGTCGACATGTCGCGGACCGGCGGCGATCCTGCTGCGGTGGACGCGTCCACGAGCGATTGGCGCACCATCCTGGTCGGCGGCCTGGGCAAAGGCGGGCGCGCGATCTATGCGCTCGACGTCACGCAGGCCGACAGCATCACCAGCGAAGCCGAGGCGGCCGGGCAATTGCTGTGGGAGTTCACCGATCCCGACCTGGGCTTCGTCTACGGCAGGCCGATCGTCGCCAAGACGGTTGCTCACGGCTGGGTCGTGATGGTGGCATCCGGCTATAACAATCTGCTCGATCCGACTACCGGCGACGAGCGTGTCGGCGGCCGCATCATCGCCAGCGAAGGCAGCGGCCGCGGTTACCTGTTCGTGCTCAACGCGAAGACCGGCGCGGTGCTCGAGAAAGTGGCGCTGCCCGGCGGCAGTCGCACCAGCCCGGTCGGCTTCGCGCACGTGCGTGGTTTCATTCCGAACCTGGAAAGCGGCCTCGTCACCGAAGTGTATGGCGGTGATCTGAACGGCAAGCTGTGGCGCATCGACACGTCGAAGTCCACCAGCGCGTTCGCGTCGCCGAGCGCGCCGTTCGCGCAGCTCGAAGTGGGGGGCGCGCCGCAGCCGGTCACGAGCCGTCCGTACATCGTGGCTGAGCCCTTGACGACGCGGCGATGGGTATTCGTCGGCACCGGCCGGCTGCTGCACGCCAACGACAAGTCGAGCGCGCAGACGCAGACTTTGTATGCGATTCGTGATGGCCGCGCGGCGCGCCGATGGGACACCACGGCTGAAACGGGCGTGTCGGAAGCGCTGCCCAGCGGCACCACCTTGCCGGTGACGCGTGCGAAGATGCTGGCCGTGAGCAGCCTGCTGAGCGGCGGGCAGATGAGCAGCACCCAATTGGGTTGGTATTTCGACCTGCCCGACAGCGGTGAACGCGTGCTGGCCGAGATCAGCGGTGAACGCGACTACGTGACCTGGACCGGCACGATGCCCGGCATCAGCGGTTGCGAGAACGTGTTCGAGACCAATACCTATGCGATCACCGTGCGGCCGACCGGCACCGTCGGCAAGACGGTGATTGCCGATGCCAGCGGCAATCCGATCCAGGGGTATCGCAGCAGCACCACCGGCAGCCAGATCGTGGCGGTGAACGGCAAGATGGTGGTGTTGACCAGCGGTGCCAATGCGACCGGCGCAGGCGCTTCGGTGGGACAGATCGGCGGTTTGCCGCCGGGCTCGACGATCAACCCGGGACTGAACTGGCGTACGCTATCGCAGCGCTGACGCGCCGCGAGTCTCCTTGTTGCGGCCGGCGCCTTCACGGTGCCCGGCCGCTGTCGCGTGTGCGATGATGATGAATCGTCGTCATTGCCGACACGTTTCAGAGATCGATCATGAGCACTGCTGCCACCCCTTCGGCCTTCGCCACCACCGACATGTGCGATGCGCACGAGGCCAGGCTGGTCTCAGGCGAGCTGCACGTGCTGCACCCGGCCTTCCGTCCATTCGGGCGCCGTACCCGCTTCGCCGGGCCGGTGGCCACCGTGCGCTGCTTCGAAGACAACTCGATGGTCCGAGCCGCGCTCGAAGAGCTGGGCCGCGGACAGGTGCTGGTCGTCGACGGCGGCGGCAGCCTGCGCTGCGCGCTGGTCGGCGGCATGCTGGCGGTACTGGCGCAACGCAATGGCTGGGCGGGCGTCGTCGTCAATGGTTGCGTGCGCGACGTGGCCGAGATCAACGAGTGCGACATCGGCGTGCGCGCGCTGGCCTCGCATCCGCGCCGCAGCGACAAGCGCGGCGGCGGTTCGCGCGGGCAGGCGGTGGAAATCGCCGGCGTGCGAATTGCGCCGGGGAACTGGTGCTATGCCGATGAAGACGGCATTCTGATCAGCGATACCGCGCTGCACGGCTGAAGCTAAAGCTGGAGCGGCGAGCGGCGCGGCTGCTCCCGCTTCGCATCGCACGGCTGGATCACCCCGGACCCTGCGCCGGCCCCGGCGCGGGGACGATCGTAGGGTGAACACGCCCTAGATCAGGCCCTCGAATGCCACGCAGTCCACGATTTCACCGGCAGCCACCGCACCGCGTTCGTGCGCCAGCACGACGATGCAGTTGGCCTCCGACATCGAACGCAGGACACCCGAACCCTGATAGCCGGTGAGCCGTACTTCGGCGCGGCCGTCGTTGCCTGTGCTCAGGCAAGCGCGCAGGTATTCGGTGCGGCCGGCTCGCTTGCGGATCGGCTCGACCGCGCGCGCGGCGATGGTCGGCAGCGGCCGCGGCTCGGCGCCGGCCAGGTGCAGCAGCGCATCGCGCACCACGAAGTAGAAAGTGATCATCACGGCCACCGGGTTGCCGGGCAACCCGAAGTAGCAGGCGCGGCCGATGCGGCCGAAGGCCATCGGCCGTCCGGGACGCATGGCCAGCGACCAGAAGCGCACTTCGCCGAGCTGCGCCATCACCTGGCGCGTGTAGTCGGCATCGCCGACCGAGACGCCACCCGACGACACGATCGCATCGGCGCAGTTGGCGGCGTCGTTCATGGCCGTTTGCAGCGCCGACGGCGAATCGGGTACGACACCCAGGTCGATGACGTCGACACCCAGCCGCTGCAGCATCGCCCACAGCGTGTAGCGGTTGCTGTCGTAGACCTGGCCTGCGCGCAGCGGTTCGCCGATCGAGCGCAGTTCGTCGCCGGTGGAGAAGAATGCCACGCGCGGGCGGCGCAGCACCGGCGCTTCGGCAACGCCCAATGAAGCGAGCAGGCCCAGGTCGGCGGGCGTGAGCCGGCGCCCGGCTGGTAGCGCCGTCGTGCCGGCGCGCAGGTCTTCGCCGCGGCGACGCAGGTGCTGTCCCGCCTGCTGGCCCGGCGGTACGAGCAGCAGCGCGTCTTCGGTGCGGACCAGTTCCTGCGGCACGATGGTGTCGGCGCCCTCCGGCAGCACGGCACCGGTCATGATGCGCACGCTTTCGCCGGGGGATAGTGCCGCTGCCAGCGGCGCGCCGGCGCGTGCCGCGCCGGCGACGCGCAGCCTGGTTTCGCCGTCGGGCGACAGATCGGCAGCGCGCAGCGCATAGCCATCCATCGCCGAGTTGTCATGCGCGGGCACGTCGATCGGCGAAACCACGGCGCAGCCCAGCACGCGGCCCAGCGCGCTGCGCAGCGCGACGTGCTCGATGCCACGCACCGGTTCGATGAAACGCGTGATGGCGGCGCGCACCTGTTCGACCGGCAAGGTGTCGTCGCTCGCGCCGGCCAGGCAGCTATCGAGATCGGCGAAGGAGGGGGCGGCCGTCATGGCGAGAGGGACTCCGTCAGTTGCTGCGGGGTATTCAGATTGGCGAAGGCTTGCGCGCCGTCGAATTCAGCCGGCGCATGCGGCAGCGCGCACGATGCCGGTCACCTGCACCGCGGGAATGGGCGAGGGCGCGCACGGCATCGGCTCAGCCGCCGATGTACGACATCTCGATCCGGCGCAGCCCACGCGTGTCGGCCGAGCGCAGTTCTGAATAGCGGTCGCTGCGCACCGACCATAGCGCGCCCAGCGCCGCCGCGATTTGTTCGTCGTCATAGCCGCCGCGCAGCAGCGCCCGCAGGTCATGGCCTTCGCCGGCGAACAGACAGGTGTAGAGCCTGCCTTCGGTGGACAGCCGCGCGCGCGTACAGGTGCCGCAGAAGGGTTGCGTCACCGATGAGATCAGGCCGATTTCGCCGGCGCCGTCACGATAGCGCCAGCGCTCGGCCACCTCGCCGACGTAGTTGGCCTGCAGCGGTTCGATCGGAAATTCGGCGTCGATGATCTGCGCCACGGCGCGGCTGGGCACCACGTCGTCGAGCCGCCAGCCGTTGGAGCTGCCCACGTCCATGAATTCGATGAAGCGCACGATGTGGCCGCTGCCGCGGAAGCGGCGCGCCATCGGAATGATCTGGCTGTCGTTGACGCCCTTCTTGACCACCATATTGATCTTCAACGGGCGCAGGCCGACCGCGGCGGCTTCCTCGATGCCGGCCAGCACGTCGGCGACCGGGAAATCGACGTCGTTCATCTGCCGGAAGATTGGGTCATCGAGCGCATCGAGGCTGACTGTGACGCGTTGCAGGCCGGCGTCGCGCAGCGTGCGTGCCTTGCGCTTCAGCAGCGATGCGTTGGTGGTCAGCGTCAGCTCGACCGGGCGACCCTGCGGCGTGCGCAGTTGCGCCAGCATTTCGATCAGTCGTTCGACGTTCCGGCGCAGCAGCGGTTCGCCGCCGGTGAGCCGCAGCTTCTCGACGCCGTGCGCGACGAACAGCCGCGCCATGCGCGTGATCTCTTCGAAGCTGAGCAGCGCGGCATGCGGCAGAAACGCGTATTCCTTGTCGAACACTGCCTTCGGCATGCAGTAGGTGCAGCGGAAGTTGCAGCGGTCGGTGACGGAGATGCGCAGATCGTGCAGGCGGCGGCCGCGCGCGTCGACCAGCCGGCCGGACGGCGGCGGCGCGTCGGCCGG
>JAFKGG010000259.1 GCA_017307915.1 Burkholderiales bacterium
AGATCCACGAACGCCTGCGCGGCAATGCCGTGCCGATCCAGATTCCGATCGGCGCCGAAGACAACTTCCAGGGTGTGGTCGACCTGGTGAAGATGAAAGGCATCGTCTGGGACGAGGCGCTGTCGCTCGGCCTGGTGCAGCAGATCAGCCGCAAAGGGGGCGAGGTGGCGTTTCAAATACTGTCGCCATCGACAGATCACTGAGCAGCGCAGGAAACGGGCATTACCATCGATTGACTTCAAAAAAGTCAGGGCTGCTTCACTGATTCGATACTTTTTCGTATTGAATCGTCTCGGTAGCATTCGCATGAAGACGATTTCGTCCAAAGGCAGGCGCCTGCCTGCCAAGCGAACCCACTGCCTCGAAGGATGCCTACGATGAGCCAAACCCGAATCGAGAAATTCGGCCTGCAGATCGCCCCTGCCCTGTACGAGATGATCGAGCGCGACGCATTGCCCGGCTCCGGCGTCGGCTCCGACCCGTTCTGGCAAGGGCTGTCGGCCATCGTCCATGAACTCGGCCCGAAGAACCGCGCGCTGCTGGCCCGCCGCGACGAGCTGCAGGCCACGATCGACGCCTGGCACCGCGAGCGGCGCGGCCAGCCGCACGACGCCAAGGCCTATGCCGAGTTCCTGACCGGCCTGGGCTACTTGCAGCCTGAAGGCCCTGACTTCAAGGTCGCCACCGAGAACGTCGACGACGAAATCGCCGCGATCCCCGGCCCGCAACTGGTGGTGCCGGTGATGAACGCGCGCTACGCGTTGAACGCCGCCAATGCACGCTGGGGCAGCTTGTACGACGCGCTGTATGGCACCGACGCGATGGGCGATGCACCCGGCCCCGGCGGCTATGACCCGGCGCGCGGCGCGCGCGTGATCGCCTGGGCCAAGCAGTTCCTCGACGAGACAGCCCCACTGGCGCGCGGCAGCCACGCCGACGTCACCGCTTATCACGTCGCCGACGGCAAGCTGCACGCCGCCACCGCCGCCGGCCCGACCACGCTGGCCGACAACGCCCGCTTCGCCGGTTATCGCGGCCAGCCCGGCTCGCCTTCGGCGGTGCTGCTCAAGCACCATCATCTGCACGTCGAGATCGTGATCGACCCCACGCATGCCATCGGCCGCACCGACCGCGCCGGCGTGGCCGACGTGCTGTTGGAAGCCGCGATCACCACGATCATGGATTGCGAAGACTCAGTGGCCGCGGTCGATGCCGAAGACAAGGCACTGGCCTATCGCAACTGGCTGGGCCTGATGAACGGCACGCTGGTCGAGACCGTTGCCAAGGGCGGCGGCAGCTTCGAGCGGCGCCTGAACGCCGATCGCGACTATCTGTCGCCAGCCGGCGCGCCGTTTACGCTGAAGGGCCGCTCGCTGATGCTGGTGCGTAACGTCGGCCATCTGATGACCAACCCGGCGGTGCTCGATCGCGACGGCAACGAGGCCTTCGAAGGTCTGCTCGACGCGATGTGCACCGTGCTGATCGCCAGACACGACCTGAACAAGAACGGCGGGCTGCGCAACTCGACCAAGGGTTCGGTCTACATCGTCAAGCCCAAGATGCACGGGCCCGACGAAGTCGCTTTCGCCGACGAGATCTTCACGCGCGTCGAACAGGCGCTGGGCCTGCCGGCGAACACCGTCAAGATCGGCATCATGGATGAAGAGCGCCGCACCACGGTGAATCTCAAAGCCTGCATTCGCGCCGCGGCGCGGCGCGTAGTGTTCATCAACACCGGCTTTCTGGACCGCACTGGCGCTGAGATCCATACGTCGATGGAAGCCGGCCCGATGGTGCGCAAGGGCGACATGAAACAACAGCCGTGGATCAGCGCCTATGAACTGTGGAACGTCGACGTCGGCCTGGCCTGCGGGCTGGCCGGCCGCGCCCAGATCGGCAAGGGCATGTGGGCGATGCCCGACCTGATGCACGCGATGCTGCAGCAGAAGATCGGCCACCCGCAGGCCGGCGCCAACTGCGCCTGGGTGCCTAGCCCCACCGCCGCGACGCTGCACGCCACTCACTATCACAAGGTCGACGTGCTGGCCCGTCAGGCCGAGATCGTCAAGGGCGGGCCGCGAGCGAAGCTGGCCGACATCCTGCGCATTCCGGTGGCCGAGCAAGCGAACTGGAGCGAAGCCGAGATCAATGCCGAGCTGGAGAACAACGCCCAGGGCATTCTCGGCTACGTAGTGCGCTGGGTCGACCAGGGTGTGGGCTGCTCGAAGGTACCCGACATCAACAACGTCGGCTTGATGGAAGATCGCGCTACCTGCCGTATCTCGTCGCAGCACATCGCCAACTGGCTGCATCACGGCGTGGTCAGTAAAGAGCAGGTGCTGACGGTGATGAAGCGGATGGCCGCAGTGGTTGATCAGCAGAATGCGAGTGACCCGGCCTATCGGCCGATGGCGCCGGCATTCGATGGGCAAGCGTTTCTGGCGGCTTGCGATCTGGTGTTCGAAGGCACGCGGCAGCCGTCGGGGTATACCGAGCCGATCCTGCATGCGCGGCGCTTGAAGCTGAAGGCGGGCGCTTGACGCCCGGCGCAGCCCCCCTCAGCGCAGCGTACACGCGGGGCAACGCGTCTGCTGCGGCTCGCCCGGCTGGTTCGAGCGCACGACCACACCACGACATTCGAAGCGTTCGGCCAGCGGGCTGAAAAACGCGATCACCCCACCGGTTTCACGCAAGGAACCGGTGGCGTAGTGCCATAACTTGTCACCTGCCCGGCCCGGCATGAGCCGCGCCGGCTGCAGCAGGATCGACTCCCAATGCTCGTCATCCGCCGTGTCGGCGCCGGTCTGACAGCGCGCCACGCAGCGCCGGTTGTTTCGGTGCATCAGCGAACGCGCATAGGCGTCGACATGCAGTGATTTCGACATCAGCACCAGGCGCGAGAGGTCTGCATCGTCCAGATAACCTTCTCACATGCATGATCATGGCTTCATGTCGGTGTAGTCCGGCGTAACCAGCGAGGCGGGATCGCAGTTCGCGTCTTCGTTCGGGCTATCCAGCGCTTCGAGGTAGGCATTCGGCCGCGTGCGCTTGCGCCAAGCCAGCAGAGGCCGCGCAAATTCCACCTGCTGCAGCTCGGCACCGCTCAGGCTCAGCGACATCACCGCTTCGGCAAGGTCGAACGGAAAATTCGTGCCCATGGCGAAGCCGCTCGCTGCGCTCACCATGACGCCGCCCAGATAGCGTTGCCGGCCGGCGGGTGCGGTTTCGCCCTGCTCGAACCAGAGCCATTGTTTGGCCCCGAGCGTCCAGAGCCACGGACGCCAGTCGCTCACGGCCGGATAGGCGCGCTGGGCATCGAAACCGGGCCGCAGGCCCGGCCAGCGCAGCGCGCTCACCCGCTGGCCCCGCTGAGGCGGTGCGAGTTGAAAGATGCCTGCCGCAAGCAAGCGCTCATCGGGCCCATAGACCAGCTTCAGCCGGCGGCTGCCGGTGCGGCGCATCTCCAGCCGGTGCTTCGGGCACAGCCCCGCGGACCAGGTCCGCTGCGGGGCACCGAGCCGCGCATGTGTCTGCGCCAGCGTGGCGCCCAGATCCACCGGATCATCTGTGCTGAGGGCCTGCGCATGAAGGATCGCCGGCACGGCGAACAGCAAGCCCCACAAGCCCATACGCAACGAGGCACGCAAGCTTGGGCTAAGGCAACTCATAGCAGCGGGCAGTTGCGGCGTTCGACTTGAACTGTCATGCCCGCAAGGCTAATGACTCGCGGGGAAAAAGAAAACGGGCTGCAGCGATGTCGCTGCAGCCCGTCGAATTTGGTAGGCGCAATTGGATTCGAACCAACGACCCCCACCATGTCAAGGTGGTGCTCTAACCAACTGAGCTATGCGCCTGAAAGCGCGAGAGTATACATCAAATCAGCGCGTGTCCGACAGCGCCACGCGCGACAACCACACCACCGGCACGACGCCGACCACCACGATCAGCAACGCGGGCAGTGCCGCCTGCGCCAGTCGTTCGTCGGAAGCGAATTGGTAGGTGACGACCGCCAGCGTGTCGAAGTTGAAGGGTCGCAGCACCAGCGTCGCCGGCAGCTCTTTCAGGCAGTCGATGAACACCAGCAGCCCCGCCGCGCCGACCGTGCGCCGCATCAGCGGCCAGTGCACGTCGCGCAGCACCTCATAGGGGCGCCGACCCAGACTGCGCGCGCTCTGGTCCATCGATGGGCTGATGCGCTTCAAGCCGGCATCCACCCCCTGAAACGCCACCGAGAAGAAACGCACGGCATACGCGTAGACGACCGCCACGGCACTGCCACCGGCCAGCAGCATCGGCAGGCCCAGCGATTCAGTGAGCGGCGTCAGCGCGCGACCGACGGCGCCGGAAAGAATCAGCAGCCCGACACCGAGCACCACTCCCGGCACCGCATATCCGGTATTGGCCAGCGACAAGGCCACGCGCAAGGGCCAGGCGTTCGACAGCCGCGCCGCGTAGGCGGTGACGATCGCCAGCGGCAGCACGACGGCCACGCCGCAGGCCGATAGCAGCGCAGTGTTGAACACCCACTGGCCGAGCCGCGCATCGATGCCGGTCTCGACGCCGAGCGAAGCGCGCAGCAGCAGCGAAGCCGGCAGCACGAAGCCGAGCACGATCGGCACCACGCACAGCAGCGTGGCGCGCCATGCGGCCCAGCCGCTCAGGCGCTGGCGCGGCGCCGGCCGCGGTTGGCGCGCATGGAACTGCATGCGGCCGCGCTGGCGGCGCTCGATCATCAACAGCGCCACCACCACCACCACCAGAATGGCCGCCAGCCGCGCCGCGCCGACCCGGTCACCCATGCCTTGCCAGGCGCGATAGATACCGGCGGTGAAGCTGTCGACGGCGAAGTAGCTGACGGTGCCGAAGTCGGCCAGCGTCTCCATCATGGCCAGCGCGCTGCCGGCCGCCACCGCCGGGCGCGCCACCGGCCAGATCACCCGCCACCACACCTGCCGCGGCGACAGGCCCAGCGAGCGCGCCGCCTCGGCGAGCGAAGCGTTGCGTTCGGCAAACGCGGCGCGCGCCAGAAGATAAACGTACGGATACAGCGCCAGTCCCAGGAACACGCCAGCCCCGCGCCATGAATGAATGTCGGGGAACCAGTATTGGCCGACTTGCAGCCCGGTCAACTCACGCCACCAGACTTGCAGCGGGCCATAGGTTTCGAGGAAATCGGTATACGCATAGGCCATCACGAAGGCCGGCATGGCCAGCGGCAGCACCAGCAGCCAGGCCAGCGCCCCGCGGCCGGGAAACTCATAGGCCGCCACCAGCCAGCCCGCGCCCACGCCGATCAGCAGCACCACGGCCAGCACGGTCAGCGCCAGCAGCGCCGTGGTCAGGGCGTAGCGCGGCAGCACGGTGCCGAACAGATGCGCCAGTGCGCCGCCATCGGCATCGGCCGGTGCGGCGCCGAACGCCAGCCACAGCAGCGCAATCAGCGGCGCGGCCACGACCACGGCCATCACCATCGAGGTGACCGAAAACAGGCCAGGCGCCGCGAAGCGGCGGCCGGCCGACATGACAGGTGACAGATGAGCGGACACGGTTGGTAGAATCCTCAACTGAGAATTATAGGTATTCGCAGTGCGTGCCGAATTGAGCAAGGATCTGGCGGGTCTTTCCGAGTTCGCGTCGCCGTCGGCCGCGGCCGTCCCGGCTGGCCGCGACGCGGGCGTCGCTGCGGGCGCTGCGGGCATCGCTGTTGAGGCGACAGGCCCTGCCCTGGACGCCGGCGCGGCGCTGCTGGTCGAGAATCTGGCCGTGTCGTTCGCGCGCCCGGGGGGCCGCCAGCCGATCATCGATGGCCTGTCGTTCCGCTTGTCGCCCGGCGAGATCGGCTGCCTGCTCGGCGCCTCGGGCTGCGGCAAGACCACGGCGCTACGCGCCATCGCCGGCTTCGTCCGGCCCGATCGGGGCCGCGTCGTGCTCGACGGGCGCTGCGTGGCCGGGCCGGGCACCTGGGTCGAACCGGAGCAGCGCGGCGTCGGCATCGTGTTCCAGGATTACGCACTGTTCCCGCATCTGGACGTCGCCGCCAACGTCGCCTTCGGCCTGCGCGGCCTGGCCGCCGGCGAACGCGGCCCGCGCGTGTCGCGCATGCTCGAACTGGTCGGCCTGGGCGAGGTCGGCGGGCGCTATCCGCATGAGTTGTCGGGCGGCCAGCAGCAGCGTGTGGCGCTGGCGCGCGCGTTGGCGCCCGAGCCGTCGATTCTGTTGCTGGATGAGCCCTTCTCCAATCTCGACCCCGATCTGCGCGAACGGCTGGCGATGGATCTGCGCGAACTGCTCAAGGCGCATGGCATCACG
>JAFKGG010000260.1 GCA_017307915.1 Burkholderiales bacterium
GTGCAATGGCAGTTCCTGGGCGCGCCGCAGGGGTCGACGCGCCTGATAGGCGGCACCAACCTGACGGCGGCCGGTTCGGGTACCAACATTCTGGACGCCACTGCCAACATCACCTCGGTGGGCTCGGGCCTGAACATCGGCGTGGTGCGCGGCACCACCGAGATCCCCGGCGTGGGCACGGTACTGAACCTGGGGCTGCTGGCGCGCGCGCTGGAGAACAAGGCGCAGGCCAACATCCTGGCCACGCCGAACCTGCTCACGCTCGATAACGAAGAAGCGCGCATCATCATCGGCCAGAACGTGCCGTTCATCACCGGCCAGTTCACTGCCACCGGCACCGGCGGCGCCTCGGTCAATCCGTTCCAGACGATCGAGCGACGCGACGTCGGCACCACGCTGCGCGTCAAGCCGCAGATCTCCGAATCGGGCACGGTGCGGCTGCAGATCTTCCAGGAAGTTTCCAGCGTGCAGGACACGCGGCTGTCGGCCGGCATCATCACCAACCGGCGCGCGATCGAATCGAACGTGCTGGTCGATGACGGCCAGGTGATCGTGCTGGGCGGCCTGATCGAAGAGCGCATCGAAGGCGGTGAAGAGAAGGTGCCGGGGCTGGGCGACGTGCCGGTCATCGGCCAGCTGTTCCGCTACGACTCGCGCAAGCGCACCAAGACCAATCTGCTGGTGTTCCTGCGGCCGGTAGTGGTGCGCGACGGCTCCG
The DNA here is from genome assembly GCA_017307915.1 of Burkholderiales bacterium. Taxonomy (GTDB): domain Bacteria; phylum Pseudomonadota; class Gammaproteobacteria; order Burkholderiales; family Burkholderiaceae_E; genus Zeimonas. The sequence continues at coordinate 719 of JAFKGG010000260.1, forward strand.
ATGCGCACGGTGTCACGGCCGACCGCTACGACTACATTCGCAGCATGCGCGGCGACGCGACGATGCGCGATCACTGGCTGCTGCCCAACTTCAAGCCTTCGGAACTCGATTCGATGCCGCCGTCGCCGGCACCGGTGCCGCGGCGTTCGCTCGATGGCGGTGATGCCGGCGCCAATGGCGCGGGCGGCGCGAACACGCCGCCGGCCGATCAGCCGTTGCCGCCCGGCGCGCCGCAGGCTGCCACCGGTGCGCTGTTCACGCCACGCGACGAACGCCGCACGCAGCCGCCTGCGCCGGTCGAGGAGTCGCGGCCGAGCACCATCATCCAGACCGCGCCGAACGAGGTCGTCGTGCCCTTGCCGCCCGGCAAGACGCTGGCGCCCGGCGGCGCCAACTAGCAAGGTAAGCGGCAAGCACGATGGCCAACGTCTCACCGGCCCGTTACGTGCCTTACGGCTTCGCGCGTACGCATGGCGTACTGGTGGCCGGTACGTCCGGCGATGCGATCGAGGTATGGATCGGCGAACGCACGCCGCGCCAGGCGCTGGCCGAGTTGGCGCGGCATCTGTCGCTGCGCGTAGTCGCGGTGCGCAAGCCCGATGCCGAACTGAACGCGGCGATCTCGCGCGCCTATGCGCAGCAGGAAGGTTCGGCCGCGTCGGTGGTCGACGAGGTGGAAAGCGACCTCGATCTGTCGCGGCTCCTGCAAGACATTCCCAAGATCGAAGACCTGCTGGAAGCCGAAGACGACGCGCCGATCATCCGCATGATCAATGCGCTGCTCACGCAGGCCAGCCGCGACGGCGCATCCGACATTCACGTCGAGCCGTTCGAGACCTATTCGCTGGTGCGCTTTCGCGTCGACGGCACGCTGCGCGATGTGGTGCGGCCGCGCCGCGAGCTGCATGCGGCGCTGATCTCGCGGATCAAGATCATGGCGCAGCTCGACATTGCCGAAAAGCGCCTGCCGCAGGATGGCCGCATCACGCTGCGCATCGGCGGCCGGCCGATGGATGTGCGCGTGTCGACGCTGCCCACCGGCCATGGCGAGCGTGCCGTGCTGCGCCTGCTCGACAAGGAAGCCGGCCGGCTCGACCTGGCCAAGCTGGGCATGAGCGGCGAGACGCTGGCCGTGTTCGACAAGCTCGTGCACCAGCCGCATGGCATCGTGCTGGTGACCGGTCCCACCGGCTCGGGCAAGACGACGACGCTGTACGCTGCGCTGGGCCGGCTCGACACCACGACGACCAACATCCTCACCGTCGAAGACCCGATCGAATACGACCTGGAAGGCGTCGGTCAGACGCAGGTGAACGCGCGCATCGACATGACCTTCGCCAAGGCGCTGCGCTCGATCCTGCGGCAGGATCCCGACGTGGTGATGATCGGCGAGATCCGCGACCTGGAAACGGCGCAGATCGCCGTGCAGGCCTCGCTGACCGGCCACCTGGTGCTGGCTACGCTGCACACCAACGATGCAGTGTCGGCGGTGACGCGCTTGATCGACATGGGCATCGAACCGTTCCTGCTGTCGTCGTCGCTGCTGGGCGTGGCGGCGCAGCGGCTGGTACGCAAGCTGTGCCCGCAATGCCGGCAGCCCGATCCGGTCACCAAGGGTTGGCGTGCGGTGGGCTGCGTGGCCTGCAACCGCACCGGCTTTCAGGGGCGTACCGGCATCTATGAATTGTTCGTCATCGATGACGCGGTGCGTGCGCTGATCCATCGCAACGCCGCCGAAGGCGAGATCCGCGCCAGCGCGCTGACCGGCGGCATGGTGACGATGCGCGACGACGGGCAGCGCTGGATCGAAGCCGGCGTGACGTCGGCTGACGAAGTGATTCGCGTCACGCGCGATTGATCCGCGCCACCCGCGACCGGCCTCTTTCATCGTGCCCGCCTACCGCTACGAAGCCGCCGACGCCGCAGGCAAGCTGGCGCGCGGCATCATCGATGCCGATTCGCCGCGCCACGCGCGCAGCCTGCTGCGCACCCGCGGCCTGACGCCCCTCGATCTGGGCCCGGTCAACGAGGCCGTGGCCGGCAGCGGGGTGCGCATCGGCGGGCGCTTGCGCACCGCCGATCTATCGCTGGCCACGCGCCAGCTGGCCAGCCTGCTGTCGGCGCGGCTGCCGATCGAGCAGGCGCTCAATGCCGTGGTCGAGCAGGCCGACAAGCAGGTGCTGCGCGAGCGCTTTGCGGCCGTGCGCAGCGAAGTGGTCGGCGGCCAGACGCTGGCGCAGGCGCTGGGTAAGTATCCGCGTGATTTTCCCGAGGTGTATCGCGCGCTGGTGGCTGCCGGCGAGCAGTCGGGCGATCTGGCGCTGGTGATGAACCGGCTGGCCGACTACATCGAATCGCGCAGCGCGCTGGCGCAGCGGATCACGCTGGCCTTCATCTATCCGGCGATCGTGACCGTGGTGGCGACGCTGGTGATCATCGCCTTGCTCACCTACGTGGTGCCGCAGGTGGTCGGCGTGTTCGAACAGACGCGGCAGACGCTGCCGACGCTGACCGTGCTGTTGATCGCCGCTTCCGATTTCGTGCGTCAGTGGGGGCTGTGGCTGCTGGCTTTGCTGATCGGCGCGCTGACCGCGTTCCGGCTGGCGCTGCGCGCGCCCACCTTCCGGCTGAACTGGCACAAGCGGGTGTTGACGATGCCTATCGTCGGTCGCTTGAGCCGCGGGCTGAACACCTCGCGCTTCGCCTCGACGCTGGGCATCCTGACCAGCAGCGGTGTGCCGCTGATCCGTGCACTGGAGGCCGGCGCGCGCACGCTGTCGAACGAGGCCTTGAAAAACAACGTCGCCGATGCCATCTCGCGCGTACGTGAAGGCGCGCCGCTGTCGCGTGCGCTGAAGGCCGGCGGGCAGTTTCCGCCGATGATGATCCACATGATCGCCAGCGGCGAAGCCACCGGCGAGCTGCCTGAGATGCTCGAACGCACGGCCGCCACGCTGTCGCAGGAAACCGAGCGGCGTGCGCTGACGCTGACCAGCCTGCTCGAACCGGCGCTGATCCTGGTGATGGGCGCGGTGGTGCTGCTGATCGTGCTGGCGGTATTGCTGCCGATCATCGAGATCAACCAGCTCGTGCGTTGAGCGTGGCTGCGGCGATCTGTGGATAATGATTGATGTGATTCGTCGTATTGCTGTAGGGAGGCGAGGATGTGGCTGCTTCGTATACGCCGTTTGCTGAAGGCGACGGGGGCGGGTATTCCGGTCTTGCTGCGTGCACTGGTGCGTGGCGAAACGCCGATGTGGATCCGCCTGGCCACGCTGGGCCTGATCGTCTATCTGTTCAGTCCGGTCGATCTGGTGCCCGATCTGATGCTGCCGCTGGGCATCGTCGATGATCTGACGCTGATCGCGCTGATCGTTCCGTGGCTGGTGACGCGCCTGCCGAGCGCGCCGATGCGCCCTGACATGAGCCCTCGTTGAGCCTGGCTGAGCACGATTCCGATCCCTGGCGCCATCCGACGCTGCTGGCTGCACTGACCGGGGCGATTGCCGCCGTCGGCGCGACCATCTTCGCCATCTCGCCGATGCTGTCCGACATCGCGGCCAGCTTTGGCGTGCCGCCGGCGCATGCCGGCCGGCTGATCGGCGTCTACAGCTTGGCGATGGCGATCGTGGCGCCTGTGGTCGGCTTGTTCGGCCGGCGTTTGCCGCGCGTGCAGATCATCGTCGGCGGGCTGCTGCTGTTTGCGGTGAGCTGGCTGGTCGGTTGCATGACGGAAAGGTTCGAGCTGCTGCTGGGCTGTACGCTGATCGCCGGCGCCGCGACCGGCGCGGTGGTGCCGGCCGTCTACGCCTATGCCGCCGATCTGTCATCGTTCACGCAGCGTGCCCGCGTGATGGGGCTGGTGATCAGCGGCTGGTCGATCGCGATCCTGGCGGTGGTGCCGCTGATGGCGATCGCGGGGCAGGCGATCGGCTGGCGGCAGGCCTTCATGGCGCTGGCGCTGGCCGCACTGGTGTGTGCCGCGGTGCTGGCTACCACGCGCCAACCGCGCCGGCTGGCCGGCGCGCACGCACCCGACGGTGAAGCAATGCCTGATCTGGGCGAGAGCGTGCGGCGCGTGCTCGGCAACCGGCCCACGCGCATCCTGCTGCTGGTCAATCTGGTCGACATGGGCGCGTTCTATGGCGTCTATGCGTTCCTGGGCAGCGAGCTGCGTCGCATCAACGACTGGGGCGCGGCGCCGGCCGGGCTGATGATGGCCTGCTACGGCGTGGGCCTGATCATTCTCTCGTTCAATGGCCGTCTGATCGATCGCGTTGGCAAGACGCGCACGGCGATCGGTACGCTGCTGGTGCTGGGCGCCGTGCTGAGCCTGCTGCCCTGGCTGCTATCGGTGCCGGCCTTGCTGGCGCTCGGCATGGTCGTCTGGGGCGCTGCGCAGGGCGGGTTCTTCACGTCGGTCACGGCGCTGGTTACCGAGCAGGTGCCGGCGCTGCGCGGCATCGTCACGGCGATGCTGAGCGGCGCCACCTATCTCGGTGTGAGCCTGTTCTCGCCGCTGGCGGTATGGCTGTTCGAGCACGCGGGTATGGCGGCAGTGGGATTGGCCAGCGGTGCCGCCTGCGTGCTGGCTGGCCTGGTGCTGTACCAGGTGCGCAGTGGGGTGGCGGCGGTGGAGCGGTCTTGATGGCGCTGTGCCATACGCCGTGCACGTCGGTGCGCGGCCGTGCCCGGCAAGGGCCTGGGCTACATCCGTAGCGGCGCAGCGTAGCCGGTCAGTTCCAGATAGCCGCGGCCGACGCGCCGTCCGTCTTCGAAGACGCTGACGGCGCCTTCCCAATACAAGGTGCCGGTGCTGCCGCGCGCATCGAGCTCCTGGTCGTCGAACAGCGGCTGCACCATGAGGCGGCGCGGGCCGACGTCGATCGCCATGGCGACCGGATAGCGGGTGCCGGTGCGCGGCGAACTCCAGTGGCGCAGCGGCTCGAAGTTCGGTGTGGGGTCGGGTGCAAGCGGCCGACCGGCGGCGTCGATCCAGCGTGCGCTGCGCCAGGCGACTGAGCCGTCGCGATGGCGGATGCGGAACGCCATCAGCGCGCTGCCGTCGTCGAAGTTCAGGCCGACCCAGTCCCAGCCGGTAGCGTTGCGATCGAGGATCTCGCTGGACCATTCATGATCGATCCACGTCGCGCCGCTGGCTTCGAAGGTCTGCCGGCCGATGCTGATGGTGCCGCTGGCCTGCGTCTGCGGCCGGCTGTAGTAGTGGCTGGCCTGCTCGGGAAGCGGGCCCTTGCGCGAGAAGCCGTGTTCACCTTGCAGCACGGGCGGTGCCGGCGGGCGCAGGCGCAGATCGAGCGTGAACTCGGCGGCGTTCAGTTGCGCGTGATACAGATCATCGTGATCGCGGCGCAACGACCAGTCGCCGAGCGTCAATGCAGTATCGGCTTCATTGGCGGCGGCCAGCCCGAAGCCGATGCGCGCCGCGCGCTGCGCATGCAGCAGGCGGCCGCGCTCGGGCAGCGCCAGTGCCGCGTGCGCCAGCAACAATTGCGTCGGCGCGAAGCGACTCGGGTTGGCTGGTGAATGGCGGGTGCGCGAGCGGAAGAAGGTGAGCTGCATGCCGAGCCAGC
>JAFKGG010000377.1 GCA_017307915.1 Burkholderiales bacterium
GCTCGGCGCGCTGCTGTTCGCCCCCGCCGAGGCGGTGCGCGCCGGCCGGCTGGCCAGCGCCGAGGCGCCGGCGATGGTCAGCGCGATGCTGCTCGACGGCGTGCGGCGGCGCGCGGCGCCGCACGGGCCGGCCCACCATTGACGCGAGCCCCGCTCAACGCGGGGTTCGCCCAGGCGGGCCCCAACCCGGCTCGGGCCCGTCGTCATCGACCGGCGTTGCCGGTTGCAGCGCATCGCGCGCATGCAGATCGGGAAACAAGCGCCGCCACAGCGCCACCACGAGCAGCGTGCCGACGCCGCCCAGCGCCACCGCCGGCACGACGCCTATCATCGCCGCCATCGCCCCGGCGCGAAACTCGCCGAGCTGGTTGGAAGCGCCGATGAATAGCGAATTGACCGCGCCGACGCGGCCGCGCATCGAATCAGGCGTTTCGAGCTGAATCAACGACTGGCGGATCACCACGCTGACCATGTCGGCGCCGCCCAGCACCAGCAGCGCGATGAACGACAGCACGAACGACGATGACAGCGCGAACACCACTGTAGCCACGCCGAACACCGCCACTGCGAGGAACATCAGCCGCCCGACCTGCCGCTCCAGCGGGAACCTGGCCAGCGCCACCGCGACCAGCAGCGCGCCGATGCCCTCGGCCGAACGCAGCAGGCCGACCCCCCAGGCACCGGTGTGCAGGATGTCCCGCGCATATACCGGCAGCATCGCCGAAGCGCCGCCCAGCAGCACCGCCACCATGTCGAGCGAAATCGCGCCCAGCACGACCGGCCGGCCGCGGATGAAATGCAGGCCGCCGAGCAGAAACTCCAGGCTCGGCGGATCGCGCGACAGCTCGAAGCGGATGCCGCGGATCAAGCCGATCGCCACGGTGGCCGCAAGGCCCAGCACGGCGCTGGTGGCATAGGCGGCATGCGCGCCGGCGGCATAGATGAAGCCGCCGACCGCCGGCCCGATGATGACCGCCCCTTGCGTGGCCGACGACGACCAGGCCACGGCGCTCGGCAGCAGCGCCGGCGGCACGATGCGCGACAGCAGCGCCGAATGCGCCGGCATCTCGAAGGCCCGGCCCAGGCCGATCAGCACGGCGAACAGAAACAGCGCCGGCGCGGTCAGCCAGCCCTGCCAGCTGCCCAGCGCCAGCAAGGCCATCCACAACGCCTTGCAGCCGAGCGCGATGGTCAGCACGCGCTGCCGCGAAAACCGGTCGACCACGTAGCCGGCCGGGATCGCCAACAGCATCGCCGGCAGGAACTGCGCCAGCCCGATCAGCCCCAGGTCGAGCACGCGATTGGTCAGTTCGTAGAGCTGCCAACCGATGGCCACGACCTGGATCTGATTGGCGCCCATCGAGATCACACGGGCAAACCAATAGCGGCGAAACGCCGGCAGCTCGAACGGGCTGGCCGGCTCGCGGCCGGAATCGTGTTTGGGGTCGCGGGGCGGCTCGTGCTCCAACCCCGCGACTGCAGAAGGCGCCTGGCTCATGCCGGGATGCGCGCGCTGCCGTCCGAGGCGCCGAACAGGCGGCGATGCTCACGCAATGCGAAACGGTCGGTCATGCCGGCGATATAGTCGACGATCGCGCGCTCGCCGATCGCGTCGATGCGCTGCCGGTGTTCGTCGGGCAGCAGCGCCGGCTCGGCCAGATAGCGGCCGAACAGATCGCGCACGATGTTGCGCGCGTGTTCCATCACCTCGGTCACGCGCGGGTGCCGGTACAGGTTGGTGTAAAGGAAGCGCTTCAACTGCGCCGAGCGCTCGGCCACCGCCGGCGAAAAACCGGCCAGCGGCGGCGCGGCGCGCACCTCGTCGATGCTGCGCACGCCGGCCTCGGCAACGCGGCGCCGCGTTTCGTCCACCAGGTCGGTGACCAGCTCGTCGATCATCCGGCGGATCGTCTCGTGCACCAGCCGGCGGCCGGCCAGCCCCGGATAGCGCTGCAGCACGTCATGGCAGTGCCGTTCGAACAGCTCGATGCTCTGCAACTGCGCCAACTCGATCAGGCCAGAACGCAATCCGTCGTCGACGTCGTGATTGTTATAGGCGATCTCGTCGGCCAGATTGGCCACCTGCGCCTCCAGCGACGGGCGCCGCTGGTTCAGGAAGCGTTCGCCGACTTCACCGAGCTGGCGTGCCTGCGCCGGCGAGCAATGCTTGAGGATGCCTTCGCGCGTTTCGAAACTGAGGTTCAAACCGTCGAAGGCGGCATAGCGCTGCTCCAGCTCGTCGACCACGCGCAGCGATTGCAGGTTGTGCTCGAAGCCGCCCCAGGGCCGCGCGCATTCGTTCAGCGCATCCTGGCCGGCATGGCCGAACGGCGTATGACCCAGGTCGTGCGCCAGCGCGATCGCTTCGATCAGGTCTTCCGATAGTTGCAGGTTGCGCGCGATCGAACGCGCGATCTGCGCCACCTCGATCGAATGCGTAAGCCGAGTGCGGAACAGGTCGCCTTCGTGATTGACGAACACCTGTGTCTTGTATTCGAGCCGGCGAAACGCCGTGCAATGCACGATGCGGTCGCGGTCGCGCTGAAATGGGCTGCGCGTGGCCGCCGGCGGCTCAGCATGGCGGCGGCCCCGGCTGCGCGCCGGATCGGCCGCCCATGGCGCCAGCGGCGGCGATGATGGCGGCCCTGGCGCGTTCACATCGTCAGGCCGTGCCGGCGGCCAGCGCCGCCCGCAGCGCATCGTCGGGTACGCGCTGCACGGCGGCCTGGCCCAGCTTGCGCAGCACGACGAACTTGGGCGTGCCCTGCGTGGCTTTCTTGTCCACGCTCATCAGCTCGATGTAGCGCTCGGCCGGCCAGGCCGGGCCGCATACCGGCAGTTTCGCGGCGCCGATCGTGCGGCGCAGCCGCGCCACCACGCCGGCGTCGATGTAGCCCAGGCGCTGCGACAGCTCGGCGGCCATCACCATGCCAGCGCCCACCGCTTCGCCGTGCAGCCACTGGCCATAGCCCATGCCGGCTTCGATCGCGTGGCCGAAGGTGTGGCCGAAATTGAGCGTGGCGCGCACGTCGGCCTCGCGCTCATCGGCCGCCACCACGGCGGCCTTGATTTCGCAAGAACGCAGAATCGCCTGCGTCAAGGCGTCGGCATCGCATGCCAGCAACGCCGGCAGATCGGCTTCGAGCCGCGCCAGGTAGTCGGGGTCGGCGATCGCGCCGTGCTTGATCATCTCGGCCAGCCCGGCCGACAGCTCGCGGGCCGGCAAGGTACGCAGCGTATCGACGTCGGCCAGCACCAGCCTGGGCTGATGGAAGGCGCCGATCATGTTCTTGCCCAGCGGATGATTGATCGCCGTCTTGCCGCCCACCGACGAATCGACCTGCGCCAGCAAGGTGGTGGGCACCTGCACGAAATCGACGCCGCGCTGGTAGACGGCGGCGGCGAAACCGGTCATGTCGCCGATCACCCCGCCGCCCAGTGCGACCAGCAGACAGTGCCGGTCGAAACGGTGTTCGAGCAGCGCATCGAAGATGCGATTCAGGCTTTCCCAGGTCTTGAACGCTTCGCCATCGGGCAGGCGCACCGTGATGCGCACGGCGGCGCCGTGCAGCGCCGCGGCCAGCGGCGCTTCATACAGATCACCGACGGTATCGTTGGTAACGATCGCAACCTGCCGGCCGGCCGCCAGCCGCGCCAGCTCGGGATGCCCGGCGACCAGCCCGGCACCGATCAGGATCGGATAGCTGCGCTCGCCCAGCGACACGCCCAACTGCCGCACCGTTGCTGCGCTGACACTCATGAAGAAGCCCTGAAACTGTCGGGAAGACGGTCGATTATATCGAGCACCAGGTCTTCGACCGGCTGCCGTGCGCTGGTCACGATCAGGCCGGCCGTCTCGAGATACAGCGGCTCGCGCAGCGCCAGCAGCTCGGCGATGCGCTTGCGCGGGTTCTCGGTCTGCAGCAGCGGGCGCACGCGATCGCGGCGCAGCCGCTGCCACAGGTCGCCGGCGGACGCCTGCAGAAAGACCACCAGCCCGCGCTCGCGCAGCATGCGCCGGTTCTCCTCGCGCATCACGACGCCGCCGCCGGTGGCCAGCACGATGCCGGGCAGGCGCGTCAGCTCGTCGATCAACGCAGTTTCGCGGCGCCGGAAGCCGTCTTCGCCTTCCAGCTCGAAGATGGTAGTGATCGGCACGCCGCAACGTTCTTCCATGACCTTGTCGGCATCGAAGAACGGCCGGCCGAGCATCTGCGCCAGCCGGCGGCCGACGGTGGACTTGCCCGACCCCATCATGCCGACCAGGAAAAGAGACGAAGAACTATCAGCAGAATCCATGAGCGGGCAGCTTGGGAACACGTGAGGCAGCCGCAAGCATGACACATGAAAAGCGAACGACCGCCCGAAGGCGGCCGTCGCTCAGCAGTCGCGGGTGCCGGGGCTGCTTACGGCCCCGGGCTGAACCCGCCGGCCGAGTAGCTCACGGTGAACGCGTAGATGCGCTCGGCCCCGCCGACCGGTTGCACGGTCAGCCGTACCTGGCCGACGCCGCCGCCGCTCGAGCACTTGCCGGCTTCGCCCTTGATGAACAGGCTGTGCTGCGAGCCGCCGATGCGGTTCGTATTCGGCACCGTGTTCGGCGACAGCGTGTCGATCGAGGCACCGGTGGCTTCAGCCTTCAAGGTCGAGCCGGCCGCCAGCGGATTGTTGTTGATGTCGCGCAGCTCGAAATCGACGCGCCTCACGTCGCTGGCCAGCTCCCATTTGGGGGCGTCGACCGTGCCCGTGTTCCGGCATTCGAACGACACTTGCGACGGCAGGATAGGCGTTTCGACGTTGATCGAGCTGAACACCACCTCGACCGAACGGCGCACGTGCGCGTCGCCCCAGATGCCATCGACCACCGGCGAGGTCTGGCCGCGATCGATGAACTTCACCAGCCGGTCGCCGCGCGCCTGGTTGAACGCGCTGCGATCGGAAAGCTCGGTGTTCAGGAACGCATCGGGCAGGTCTTCGAAGGCCTCGTCCGGGTCATACACGCCGTTGGCATTGGCGTCGTTGAAGGTTTCCTTGCCTACCGCGTAGGCCAGCACGCTCACGCGGCAGTTGTTGTGGCGCTGCGCACCGGTGTAGCCGATCGGGCGGTACTCCTGGCTTTCCAGGTCGACCGAGCACACGCCGTTCTCGGTCTGGCACGAGCCGACGCTGGAGGCGCCGACGCGGCCGCCTTCGGTGATGAAGTTCACCGTGGTGCCGTCGGGCACCGGATTGCCGAACTGGTCGCCGGCACGGGCGTTGATCTTGGTCTTGGTGCCATCGAAGTTGCAGCCGTGGATGTTCAGCGTCTCGACCGACAGCGAGAAGAACTTCTGCGTCGGGTCACCCGAGCTGACCGACAGCTGGATCGACTGCGCCGAATAGACCATCCCCTCGACGTTCATCGACGCCGTCACGCGCACCGGCGTAGGCACCGTGCCCGCGCTGACCACCGTGCTGACCATGCCATTGGCATCCGACACGGCCGTCAGCGGCGCCACCGTCAGGCCGCCCGTGGTAACGGTCGGCGCGAAATTGACGGTCGCACCCTGACGCGGCTGGCCAAGCTGGTTGACGACCTGGAAGCTCAGCACCGAGGTGCTCTCGCCGATCGTGCCGCCGAGCTTGAGCGTCTGCACCGACGCCGTCTTGAAGGTGATCGTGCCGGCCTGCGGGCTGGTGTCGGGCACCACCGAGAAGTTCAGGTTGACCTTGCGTTCGAACGATTCCACCGTCACCGCGGCCGTCAGCGTGCCGGCACCCACCGCCAGGCCTTCCAGGCCCAGCGACGCAACGCCGTTGGCATCGGTCAGCGCCGTGCCAATCGCCGGGTTCAGCCGCGCCAGGTCGGCCGGCGCAGTGAACGTGACCACCACGTTGGGCACCGGTGCACCGGCCGAGTTGACCACCGCCGCGCTTATCGTGCGCACGGCGCCGATCGGCAGCGTGTTGGTGGCACTGGCGCCGTTCAGGATGCGCAGCGTCACGTACGGCGACAGGCCGCTGCCCGGCGGATACGGATCGACCGGCACCACGCTGCCGCCGCCTTCGCCCTTGGCGCCGCCGCCACCGCAAGCGGCCAGCAGCGTGCTCAGGCACAGCATCGTCAACAGCGCGAGCAACCGCTTCACGGAAAACGGGGTCCGGGTGTCGTTCATGAGAAATTCTCTAATAATCGGAATCGGTACGAAGCTCAGCGGGCCAGCGCGGTGTCGGTGACCACGCGCGGCGTCAGGAACACCAGCAGCTCGGTGCGGTCATTGGTGCGCTCGGTGTTCTTGAAGGCATTGCCCACCACCGGAATGTCACCCAGGAACGGCACCTTGTTGACGCGGTTGCGCTCGGTCTGTTCGTAGATGCCGCCGATCACCACCGTGCCGCCGTTCTCGACCAGCACTTGCGTCTGCACGCGCCGCGTATCGATCGCCACGCCGGTCGGCAGCAGCTCGGCAGCATTGTCGCGGCTGACTTCCACCGCGAGGATCACGCTGCCCTCGGGCGTGATCTGCGGCGTCACTTCAAGCTTGAGCACCGCCTTCTTGAACTGGATCGCGGTGGCGCCGCTGGAGGTGGCCTGCTGATACGGAATTTCCTTGCCCTGCTCGATCACCGCCTTGCTCTGATTGGCGGTGAGCACGCGCGGGCTGGAGATCACCTTGCCGCGGTTGTCGGCTTCGAGCGCCGACAGTTCCAGGTTCAGGAAGCGCGTCAGGCTCGACCCGAACAGGCTGATCGCGAAGCTGGCCGGCGAAGCACCCGAGATGCTGGCCGCCGGCAGATTGACGAAGTTGGTATTGGCCGTCGCCGTGGACCGCCCCAGGCCGAGCGCATTGATGCCTTCCAGCGTCGAGCCGTTCTGCGACGACAGATCGGTCACGCCCGACAGGTTGCCCGAGATCGTCGAGTACACGCCGCCGATCCGCGAGCCCGCGCCATAGACCGGGTAGTTGAACGCGGTAGGTTGGCCCGTCACCGGATCGACGACGCTGGTGGTCTGATAGATCGTCGATCTCTTGTCGTTGAAGCCCAGCCGCACGCCCAGGTTGCGCGTGAAGCGGTCGTCGGCCTCGACAATGCGCGCCTCGATCAGCACCTGCCGCACCGGCACGTCGATCTGCGCGATCACGCGGCGCACGTCTTCCAGCCGCGTGCCGGTATCCTGCACGAACACCTTGTTGGTGCGCTGGTCGATCACGACGCTGCCGCGCTTGGACAGCACGCGCTGCCTTTCATCCGACAGCAGCTTCTGCAGCACCTCGGCCTTCTGGTAGTTGAGCTGGAAGGTCTCGGTGCGCAGCGGCTCGATCTCGGCGATCTGCTGGCGCGATTCCAGATCGAGCTTTTCCTTGGCCGCCATTTCCTCGGCCGGCGCGATCATGATCACGTTGCCGTTCTTGCGCTTGTCCAGCCCCTTGCTCTGCAGGATGATGTCGAGCGCCTGGTCCCAGGGCACGTCTTTCAGCCGCAAAGTCAGGTTGCCGCTGACCGCATCGCTGGTCACGATGTTCAGCCCGGTGAAATCGGCGATCACTTGCAGCAGCGCGCGGATGTCGACGTTCTGGAAGTTCAGCGACAGCCGGTCGCCGCGATAGCCGGGCTGGCTGCCGGCGATCAGGCGGTTCGGGTCTTCGCGCACCGCCTTCACTTCGACGACGAACTGCGTCTCGCTCTGGTAGGCGTTGTGCTCCCACTGGCCTTCGGGTTCGATGACCAGCCGCGTGCCGCCGTTGTTCTCGAAGGTGCGCACGTTCTTCACCGGCGTGCCGAAGTCGGCCACGTCGAGCCGGCGCCGCAGGTTTTCCGGCAGCGCCGTGCGCGGGAAGTCGACCACGATGGTCGGCCCCTGCTGGCGGATGTCGACGCCGACGCCGCTGTCGGACAGCTCGACCACCACGCGGCCTTCGCCATCCTTGCCGCGGCGGAAGTCGACGTCGCGCAGCGAATGCTGCTGCGCGCCGTCGGCCGGCTTGGCGAAGGTGTAGGCAGTGGCCGACTGCGCCTGCCCGGCGGCGGCGATCGGCTCCAGCGCCACGATCAGCGTATTGCCTTCGACGCTGGTGTTGTATGACAGCGGCCGTTTCAGATTGAGCACGACGCGCGAGCGATTGCCGGCCTGCACGATCGACACGCTGCGCACGTCGCCCTGCGGCAGCTCGATCGAGCTGCGGCCGGCGGCGTTTTCGGTATCGAGGAAGTCGAACGCGATGCGCGGCGGATTGCTCACCGAGAAGCCGGCCGGCGCGGCCGACAATGCCCCCTTCAGCGCGATGCGCAGGTAGGTGACGTTGCCCTGCTGCGCGCTGTTGACCGACTCGATCGAGTTGGCTTGCGCCAATGCCGGTGCGGGCGCGGTCAGCATCAGCGCGAGGCCGGCGGCAAACAGGCCCGCCGCCAATGCGCGCACTGCGCGAGACGCCGGACGGCGGTCGGATTGATAGCTATTGTTGGTCGTCATTTCTTCTCGCCGCCTTCCTGGAGCCGCAGCGCCGATTCACGTTCGATCCAGTCGCCCGCCGCGTCCTGGACCATTTCCTTGAGCATGACTTCGGTTTCGCTGATGCGAATGATCCTGCCGAAGTTCTGACCGGCGTAGTTGCCCACGCGCGCTTGATAGACGACGCGATCGACTTCGAGCAAAGCGAAATCGGCGCGGCTGTTCGACAGGTGCCCGACCATCTTGATCATGTCGAGCGGATACGATTCGAGCACTTCGCGGCGCCGGTTGGTATCCGGCTTGAGCCCTTCGCGCGCGCGCTGCTGGAACTTCTCGATGGCCAGCGCCAGCTTGTCGGTGGAAAACGGATCGACCTGCGGCGAGTTGTCGTAGCGAAACGGTGCGAAGCGTTTCGGCTCGGCGATCTTCTCGGTGATCGGCTGCGCCGTCGCGCGCACCTGGTTCATCCAGTCGATCAGCTCGCCGCGATCATCACCGCAGCCGGCCAGCGCCAGCGCGATCGGCAAAGCGACGAGCAGCCGGATCTTTGCTGCGCTCATTTGGCCGCCCCCTTGGTCTTGGCGGCCGCTTCCTTGCGCCGCTGCTCAGCCACTTCCTCGGGATCGAGATAGCGGAAAGTCTTGGCGATCGCTTCCATCGTCAGCGTGCCGGCCGGCGCCGCGCTGGCACCCGCCGAGTTGCGCGTCTCGGGTAGCACGATCTGCAAATCGTTGAGCGTGACGATGCGCGGCAGGTTGGCGACGTCGCTGGTGAAGGCGCCGAAGTCGTGATAGCCGCCCGACAGCTTGATGTGGATCGGCAGCTCGGCATAGAAGTCGCGCACCACCACCTGGCCCGGCTTGAACAATTCGAACTGCAGGCCGCGGCCGATGCCGGCCTGGTTGATATCCGACAGCAGCGCGTCCATCTCGGCCTTGCTGGGCAACTGCTTTTCGAGCAGGTTCACGTATTGCGAGACCTGCTCCTTCTGCTTGCGCAGCGCTTCCAGATTCACCGCCTGGCGCATCTTGTCGGTGAACTGCTGCTTGAGCGTGACTTCTTCCTGGCGCGCCATGTCGAGCTCTTCGAGCTGCCCGCTCCAGTAGACGGCATAGGCCACCGCCAGCACGCCCAGCACCAGCCCGAGCAGCAAGGCCACCCTGGGCAGCAGCGGCCACAGACCGGGGTGCCGTCCTTGCAAGCCCTGGAACTGCGCGCTGAGCTGGCTCAGATCGATATTGGTATTGAACTTCGCCATGGTTTCATCTGCCCACTTTGCCGGCCGCCGCCAGCGGCGCCGGCGCGCCGGCCGCGGCCGTCTTGGCCTGCGCCTTGTCCGGCGGCGCATCGTTCGACTTGACCATTGCGTTCAGCGCGAACTCGAACACGCGCCGGCCTTCGCGCGCGCTCGCCCCTGGGCCCGAGCCGGGCGGCGGGGCCAGACGCGTGGCCTTGATCTCGATCAGCTCGGGGCGCTCCAGCCACGGCGTGTTGTTGGCCAGGTTGCGCAGCAGCTCGGAGACGCGTTCGTTCGATTGCGCATAGCCGACCAGCGTCACCTTGCGCGCTTCCTGCCGCATCAGCTTCAGATAGATGCCTTCGGGCACGTGCCTGACCAGTTCGTCGAGCAGATGCACCGGAATCGTGCGATTGGTCTGCAGGCTCTCGACGGCCTGCTGGCGCGCGCGCAGCGAATCGATGTCGGCGCGCAGCGACGCGATTTCCTTGATCTGCTCATCCAGCTTGGCGTTCTCGCTGCGGATGAAGCTGTTGCGGGCGCGCTGGCTCTCGATCTGCTGATCGATGATCATCGCCACCAGCAGAGCTGAACAGACGGCCAGGATGGCGACCAGCGCCAGCAGCCCGACGAAATCCTTCTTGCGCCGCTCGCGGCGCAGCTCCCGATGCGGCAGCAGGTTGATGCGGGCGATCATTCGTCGAATCTCCGCATGGCCAGGCCGGTGGCGATCAGCAGCGACGGCGCGTCGGCGCGCAACTGCCGCTCACGGATCGATTCAGCCACTTCCATGCCCTGGAACGGGCTGAGGATCTCGGTGGGCACCTGCGTGCGTTCGGCCACCGCATCGACCAACCCTGACACCACCGACGAGCCGCCGGCCAGGTAGATCTGATCGACGCGCGTATACGGCGTCGACGTGAAAAAGAATTGCAGCGCGCGGCTGATGTCGGTCGTGCCCTGCTCGATGAACGGCTGCAGCAGGTCGCGCTGATAGTTTTCGGGCAGATCGCCGGTGCGCTTCTTGATTTCGGCCTCTTCGGGTGTCAACCCGTAAAGCCGCACCAGATCCTGCGTCAACTGCTGGCCGCCGAAGGCCTGCTCGCGTTCGAAGATGGTCTGGCGGTTCAGCACCACGGTCAGCGAAGTCGTGCTCTGGCCGATCGAGAACACCGCGATGATCTGGCCCTGTCCGTTGTTGGGCAGAAACTCGGTCACGTGATCGACGGCGGCGCGCAGCGCATACGGCTCGACATCCATCACGACCGGGCGCAGCCCGGCCATCTCGGCCACCGCCACGCGATCATCGACCTTCTCCTTGCGCGAGGCCGCCAGCAGCACATCGATCTCGTCGGGCGAATTGGCCGCCGGGCCCAGCAGCTGGAAATCGAGGTTGACCTCGTCGATCGAGAACGGGATATATTGGCTGGCCTCGGTCTCGACCTGCACTTCGTAGTCTTCTTCGCGCATGCCGGCCGGCAGCATGATCTTCTTGGTGATCACCGCCCCCGAGGGCAGCGCCAGCGCCGCTTCTTTTGCCCTGCTGTTGCATTTGCGCAGCGCGCGCAGCAGCGCATCGGCCACCGGCTCGGCTTTTTCGATGTTGCCGTCGACGATTGCGCCGCGTTCGATCGATTCGATCGCATAGCGCTCCAGACGCATCGGCGTGCGCTGGCCCTTCGTCAGCTCGACGACCTTGACGCTGGACGCGCTCAGATCGATGCCGACCAAGGGGGGAGCAGCTCGGCGAAAGAGACTCGGGAAACTGACCGCCACGAGACGCCTCGAAGGTTAAAAAACCCTTAAAATTTAAGGATTTAGAGCAACTTTAGATAATTTGCTTGAGATGCTAGCAACAAGCTCGATTTAATGTAAAGCGTTTTGTGGAAAAGTTCGCAGCCACGCGACTCCTTTTGTCGCATGGCATCGACCATCCAGCCGGCGAGCTGAAGGGCAGCACCATGAACGGTTGATCGCGGCCGCCAGCCGGCGGTGCGGCGGGTGCAAGCCGCGGCGCACCGGCCGATAGCCCGCCGGCGCCCGAGCGATACCCGCGATCGGACCGTGCCGCGGCGGGGCCGGCGGGTCGAACCGTATAGAATCCGGGCACAGCAGCGACGCGGTCACCGGCGTCGCCGATGCGCATGAGTCGAACCCAAGCCCGCAGCCGCAAAGCCAAACCACCATCGAACCGCTTCCGCCTGGTCCTGACGCTGGCGGCGATTCCGGTGGCTGCCTTGCTGTCTGGGCTGCTGTTGATCACGCTGGCACTGGTGCTGGCCAACGACCGGCTGCCGCCGCTCGATGCGCTGATCGATTACCGCCCACGCATCGCCCTGCGCGTCTATACCGCCGACGACAAGCTGATCGGTGAATTCGGCGAGGAACGGCGCACCTTCGTGCGCATCGAAGACGTTCCCGACGTCATGAAGCAGGCGGTGCTGGCCGCCGAAGACACGCGCTTTTTCGACCATATCGGCATCGACCTGAAGGGCGCTCTGCGCGCCTTCGTCGCCAACCTGCTGGCCGGCGGCACCGAACAGGGCGCCAGCACGATCACCATGCAGCTCGCGCGCGAGTTCTTCCTGTCGCCCGAGCGCACCTATACGCGCAAGATTTCCGAGATCCTGCTGGCGCTGCGAATCGAAGAAAGCCTGAGCAAGGAACAGATCTTCGAGCTGTATCTGAACCAGATCTATCTAGGCAAGCGCGCCTACGGTTTCGCCGCCGCATCGCAAACCTACTTCGGCAAGCCGCTGGCCTCGCTGACGGTGGCCGAGGCGGCGGTGCTGGCCGGCCTGCCGAAGGCGCCGTCGCGCTTCAACCCGATGGTCAACCCCAAGCGCGCCGTCGAGCGGCAGCGCTACATCCTGCGGCGCATGCACGAGGCCGGCTTTCTCACCGACGACGGCCTGCAGGCCGCGCTCGACCAGAAGCTGAACTTCGTTCCGCCGCGCGCCGACTACCCGGTACACGCCCCCTACGTCGCCGAACTGGCGCGGCAGTTGGCCTTCGACCTGTATCGAGAAGAGATCTATTCAGCGGGACTGAAGGTCTACACGACGATTCGCAGCGACGATCAGCAAGCCGCCAACGCCGCGCTGGAACAGGGCATTCTCGATTACGACCGGCGCCACGGCTTTCGCGGGCCCGAGCGCATTCTCGACCTGCCGGCCGATCGCACGGCCGCCGAAGAGGCCGTCGATGCGGCGATCGGCGACGGCGACGACATCGGCCGCTTCGAAGCCGCCGTGGTGCTGTCGGCCGCGCCGGGCCGCGTAGTGGTCACGCGCGGGCGCGACGCCACTTACGAGATCGGCGCCGAGGGCCTGAAGTTCGTCGCCAACGCCCTGAGCGAGCGCGCCCCGGCCGCCCAGAAGCTGCGCCGCGGCGCGCTGGTGCGCATCGTGCGCAACGCCAAGGGCCAATACGAAGTCGGCCAGTTGCCCGAGGTGCAGGCCGCGCTGGTATCGATGAACACGTATGACGGCGCGGTGCGTGCGCTGGTCGGCGGCTTCGATTTCGAGCGCAACAAGTTCAACCGCGTCACGCAGGCGTGGCGCCAGCCGGGTTCCAGCTTCAAGCCGTTCATCTATTCGGCGGCGCTGGAAAAAGGCTTCATGACCACCACCATCATCAACGACGCGCCGGTGCTGATCGACCCGGCGCGCACCGGTGGCCAGTTGTGGGATCCGAAGAACTACGACGGCAAGTTCGAGGGTCCGATGCGCATGCGTACGGCGCTGGCCAAGTCCAAGAACATGGTGTCGGTGCGCATCCTCGATTCGATCGGCACGCAGTATGCGCAGGATTACATCACGCGCTTCGGCTTCGACGCCGAACGCCACCCGGCGTTCCTGACGATGGCGCTGGGCGCGGGCTCGGTCACGCCGTGGCAAATGGCCGCCGCGATCTCGGTGTTCGCCAACGGCGGCTACCGGATCGAGCCCTACATCATCGACCGCATCACCGACAACAACGGCCGCGTGCTGGCGCGCGCCCGGCCCGGGCTGGCCGGCACCGAATCACTGCGCGCCATCGACCGCCGCAACGCGTTCCTGATGGACAGCATGCTGCGCGAAGTGGCGCGCTCGGGCACCGCCGCGCGCGCGCAGGGCACGCTCAAGCGCAGCGACCTGGCCGGCAAGACCGGCACCACCAACGATTCGTACGATGCCTGGTTCGCCGGTTACCAGCCCAAGATCGCCGCCGTCGCCTGGGTCGGCTACGACCAGCCGCGCAAGCTGGGCGACCGCGAAACCGGCGGCGGCCTGGCGCTGCCGATCTGGATCAACTACATGAGCCGCGCGCTGCGCGGCGTGCCCGAGCAGCCGCTGGAAGTGCCGCCCGGCGTGGTGCAGGTGGGCAGCGACTATTACTACGCCGAGACCCGGCCCGGCCAGGGCGTGGCCTCGCTGGGCGTTTCCGAAGACGGCGTGGCCGCCGGCTCGGATGCGGACATGATCCGCGATCAGGTGTTCTGAGATCGGGCCGGCTGGCGGCTAGCGACTGGCCGTCCGCAACTAGCCGCCCGCAGGCCCCAGCACAACCGCTTCACCCGATTGCTGCGAGACGCAGCGCGACAGGCAGTGCCACATGTCCTCGCCGCTGCGCGTGTCGACCCAGCGTTCGCCGTCGCGGCGGAAATGAAAACCGCCGGCGCGCGCGGCGATCCACAGCTCGCGCATCGGCGCCTGGCCATTGACGATGATGCGCGTGCCGTCGTCGAATTCGAGCTGCAGCACCTGGCCGCTGCGGTCGATCTCGGCCTGCGCGCCGCAGGCATCGACCGCATCCTCGATGGCATCGAGAGTATGGTCGACGAGCTCCAGGAACTGCTGTTCGGTCATGCTAGACTGGCCTCGCTCAAGGAATCGGTTGTGGCGTGCCCTCATTCTAAAGTTCCCCGCATCGCCGTGATCGCGGCGCTGGCAGCGGCTGCCGTGCTGGCCGGCTGCGGGCAGCGCGGGCCCTTGTATCTGCCCGATTCGCAGCCGAAGAAAAAAATGGCGATTACGGTGTCCCGGACGATCGCGTTCCGGGCTATCGCGCCCCGGACGATCGATATGGCGCCGACGATCCAGGCGCGCCAAACCCCTTCGCCGCATATGCGCGGCTGAGCCGCCCCTGGCCGCCCCACTTTTCGTTTTCCACCAAGACATGGACGCGTTCACCTACCGCCACGGCGAGCTGCTGGCCGAAGAACTGGCACTGACCGACATCGCCGAGCGCTTCGGCACGCCCACCTACGTCTATTCGCGCAGCGCCATCGTCGAGGCCTTCAGCGAATTCCAGCGCGCCGCCGCCGGCCGCAAGGTGCTGGTCTGCTATGCGCTGAAAGCCAACTCCAATCTGGCCGTCATCGACCTGCTGGCACGCCAGGGCGCCGGCTTCGACATCGTCTCGGCCGGCGAATTGCAGCGCGTGCTGGCCGCCGGCGGCGATCCCGGCAAGACGGTGTTCTCGGGCGTGGGCAAGAGCGAAGCCGAAATGCGCATGGCGCTGCAAGCGGGCGTGCGCTGCTTCAACGTCGAATCCGAAAGCGAGCTGCACCACCTGAACCGGGTCGCGGCATCGCTGGGCAAGCGCGCACCGGTGTCGCTGCGCGTGAACCCCGACGTCGATGCCGGCACGCACCCGTACATCTCCACCGGCCTGCGCGAAAACAAGTTCGGCATCGCGCACGAGGCCGCGCTGGCCGCCTATCGCACGGCCGCCGCGCTGCCCAATCTGCAAGTGGTCGGCATCGACTGCCACATCGGCTCGCAGATCACCGACACCGCGCCGTTCCTGGCCGCGCTCGACAAAGTGCTCGAACTGGTCGATACGCTGCACGCCGAAGGCATCGAGCTGCATCACCTCGACCTGGGCGGCGGCCTGGGCATTCGCTACAGCGACGAGACCCCACCATCACGCGCCGCGCTGCTGGCCGCAGTGTTCGAGCGCTTGCAGCGGCATCCGCGCGGCCAGCAATACGAGCTGCTGTTCGAGTTCGGCCGCTCGATCGTCGGCAACGCCGGCGTGCTGCTCACGCGCGTCGAGTATCTGAAGGAAAACGGCGGCCGGCATTTCGCCGTGATCGACGCGGCGATGAACGATCTGATGCGGCCGGCGCTGTATGAGGCTTGGCATGAGGTGCTGCCGGTGCGGCAGCCAAATGCAGGTGCTAGTGCTGGTGTTGACAGTGGCAGCACCCGCGCCGGCGGGCACGGCAGCCAGGGCAGCGCATCCCCGACCGCTCCGACAACCAGCAGCGCGAGCGCCGCCGCGAACACCGCGCAGCCGATCGAAGCCGTCTACGACATCGTCGGCCCAGTCTGCGAATCCGGCGACTGGCTGGCGCGCGGCCGCACGCTGGCGCTGGCCGAAGGCGATCTGCTCGCCATCGGCTCGGCCGGCGCCTACGGCATGGCGATGAGCTCGAACTACAACACGCGGCCGCGTGCCGCCGAAGTCATCGTCGACGGCGCGCAGGCGCATCTGGTGCGCGAGCGCGAGTCGATCGAGTCGCTGTTTGCGCTGGAGCGGCCGCTGCCGCGATAGTTGCGGCGCTCAGCCACCCCTCGAACCCATCGAGCAGCAACGCCAGCCCAGCGCGCAGCGTTGCCTCGGTATCGATCTCGGTGAACGGCCCGACCAGGAAACGCGCCCCGGTGCAGCTCTCCACCCCGGGCCGGCCCACGTAATTGCGAATGAAGTCGCGATGCAGCACCGGCGTCTGCCGGTGCGCGTCGGCGCTGCTCACGCCGACCAGGAACAGCATCAGCAGGTGATAGGCCATCGCCGCTTGTGCCGCCGTGAAGCCACCCTGTTCGAGAATGCGGCCGATGCGGTCGAAGAAAGCCAGGCCCCAGTCGGTTTCGCCCGCCGCCACCTTCTGGAACAGCCGGCTGCGGTTGTGCGTGGCCACGTATGAGGCCACGCCTTTCCAACGCAGCATCATCTTGCTGCTGATCAGTGCCACCGCCTCCAGGTCGCGGCGCCAGTCGCCGCTGGGCTGCGGCAGCGCCTCGACGCGCTCGCGATAGGCGATGTTGACGATCGTGCTGATCAGTTCGTCGCGGCTGCCGACGTAGTAGTGCACCAGACCCGGCGTAATGCCCAGCTCGCGCGCCAGCCGCACCATCGACAGCTCGTCGATCGATTCCCGCTGCGCCAGCCGCACCGCGCAGTCGATCACCGCGGCGCGCGACAGTTCCGCCGAGCCGTCGGCATTGCGCGGTCGCCGGCCCGCGCGGCGCGGCGCGGCGGGGGCAGACGATATCGGAGGAGAAGCGTCGTCGAATCGGGCCATGGCCCAAGGATAGCTCGCCGTCATTCACTTTTTATTTGACACCATCTCAATTAACCTCCAGAATTTATTTGAGACCGCATCAAATTAACAAGGACGATCGATGAACGCAGCGACAGGCAAGGTGGCCGTCACCGCCGGATTGCGCGGTGCCTCGTGGAACGCGCAGCGCATGGCGACGCCCTACACGATGAGGCCGCATGCGCTGGCCACGGCCGACGGCCAGAAGGTGCTGGGCTTTCTGTTCTCGCGCGGCGGCGAACGCAATGCCGCGTTCCTGATGCACCCGCGCGAGATGGTCGTCACGCATTACATGGTGCCCGACGTGCTCGACGCCGGCTGGGCCTGCTGGGTGCAGGGCCCGCGTTCGGTGGGCAACGACCTGCGGCTGGAACACGAGATCGCGCTGCACGACGTGGCTGCCGGCATGCAGCGGCTGCGCGAACTGGACTTTGCGCAGATCGCGATGATCGGCAACAGCGGCGGCGCCGGCCTGCTCAGCTTCTACAACCAGCAGGCGCTGCTGGCGCCCGAGCAGCGGCTGGCGCGCACGCCCGGCGGCCGCCCGACCGGGCTGGCCACGGCATCGATGCCGGCCCCCGATGCAATGGTGCTGCTGTCGCCGCACCCCGGCCAGGGCGTGCTGCTGATGAACGGGCTCGACCCTTCGGTCAGCGACGAGAACGATGCGCTATCGGTGGAAACCTCGCTCGACCCTTTCGACCCGGCCAACGGCTTTCGGCGCCCGCCCGAGTCGTCGTCGTATGCCCCCGACTTCATCGAACGCTATCGCGCGGCGCAGCGCGAACGTTGCGCGCGCATCGATGCGCATGCACGCGAGCTGCTGGCACGGCGCAACGCGGCCCGCGCACGCTTGAAGAGCGAGCCGAACCGGCAAGACAAGCGCATCGCCAGCCACGCGCCGATCTTCACTGTCTGGCGCACCGACGCCGACCTGCGCTGCTGGGATACCTCGCTCGATCCGTCGGATCGCCTGGTCGGCTCGCTGTGGGGCGCCGATCCGGCCGTCTCCAATCTGGGCAGCGTCGGCTTCGGCCGCGTCGTCACGCCCGAGTCGTGGCTGTCGACCTGGTCGGGACTGTCGTCGAATGCGTCGCTGGCCAACTGCGCACCGGCCATCGAGCAGCCGGCACTGCTGATCGAATACACGGGCGACAACTGCGTATTCCCGTCCGACGTCGATCGCATCTATGCCGACCTGCGCAGCTCGCGCAAACAACGCCATCGCGTGCGCGGCAACCACCACGGCATGGCCCTGAGCGCCGAGGAACCGCCGGGACAGATCGAAGCCGGGCGCCTGGTGCAGGCTTGGCTCAACGAAGTCGCGCCCGGCTAGCGCGCATCGCCCGGCGGCACGTCCCCCGGCCGAGCGTCGACACGCAAGAGCCGGCGCGCGCCGCACGCACCACATACGTACGCTTCATTTCA
Organism: Burkholderiales bacterium; assembly: GCA_017307915.1. Taxonomy (GTDB): domain Bacteria; phylum Pseudomonadota; class Gammaproteobacteria; order Burkholderiales; family Burkholderiaceae_E; genus Zeimonas. The sequence goes on from JAFKGG010000377.1 coordinate 18,409, forward strand.
ACGAGACAGCGGGCCCGACCCGCAGCGAGGAGACCGACATGAACCGACGCCCGCTTCTGGCGACCGCCCTGGCAGCCGTGCTGCTGGCCTGCGGCGCCGCGCTGCCTGCCGCAGCGCAGACCTTTCCGTCCAAGCCGATCCAGATGGTCGTGTCAGCGCCGCCGGGCTCGGCGCCCGACGTGATCGCACGGCTGCTGGCCGACCAGTACCGCACGCGGCTAGGCCAGCCGGTGGTGGTCGAGAACCGCCCCGGCGCCGGCGGCATCATCGCCGTCAACGCGATGAAGGATGCGCCGACCGACGGCCATCGACTGCTGTTCGCCCAGGCCGCCGTCGCGGTCGTCACGCCGTTCACCTACAAGGAAGCGCGCTACGACATGCTGCGCGATTTCGAACCCGTGTCGGCGCTGGCCAGCACGCCGATGCTGTTCGTCGCGAACCCGGCGTCGGGCCCCAAGACCTGGCAGGACGCCGTCGAGCAGACCCGCACGCGGCCGCAGAAGCTGTCGCTGGGCAACCCCACGCGCACTTCGATTCCGCACCTGGCCGGCGAGCTGGTCGATGCACGCAGCGGCGGACGCTTCCAGCACGTACCGATGAGCAATACCGGTCAGGGCCTCCAGGCCGTGGTCAACGGCGACACGCAGATGTACGTCGACGGCGTGGCACCGCTGTTGCCGATGGTCAAGGCCGGCCGCCTGCGCGCGCTGGCCGTCACCGCCGACCGTGAGCTGCCTGGGCTGGAAGGCATCGCACTGGCCAAGAACGTGGTGCCCGGCACGATCGTGTCGGGCTGGTTCGTGTTGTTCGCGCCCAAGGGCACGCCGCAGCCGGTGCTGGAAAAACTCAACACCGCCGCGCACGAATCCATGCACGCGCCCGAAGTGGTGGCCAAGATGCGCGAGCTGGGCAACTATCCGATGGGCGGCAGCCTGCACGATGCGCAGACCTTCGTCGCCCGCGAACGCGCAATGTGGTCCGACGTGATCCGGCGCGCCAATATCGTCGCGGAGTGAGGTATGCGGCACCCCGTTGCCTTGAAGCCGATCGGCGTGCGCGCGCCGATGCCGGGCGTCGTCTATCCGCCTGAAGCCGCACTGCGCCATTACGTCGAAGCCGGCGCACTCGGCTTCGATACGCTGGCCGACGGCCTGCGTGCGTCGTTCGCGCGAAACGCAGCGCGCATCGCGCTCGACGGCCCCGGCGGTGCGATCAGCTACGCCCGGCTCGACGCCGATTCGGAACGGCTCGGCGCAGCGCTGCTGCGCCAGGGCCTGGCGCCGCTCGATCGCGTCGTGTTCCAGATGAACAACGCGTATGAACTGGTCATTCTGTGGGTGGCATGCCTGAAGGCCGGGCTGATCCCGCTGTGCACGCTGGCCGCGCATCGCGAGCACGAGATCGGCTATCTGGCGCGGCACGGCGAAGCGGTGCTGCACGCGGTGCAGGGCAACGATCCGAAATTCGACGGCATCGCGTTCGCGCGCGCGATGCAAGACAAGGTGCCGTCGCTGCGATGGATCCTGCAGACGCAAGGCGAACCTGCGCCCGGCGTGCTGCATCTGCGCACGCTGATCGAATCGATCGATGAAGAAGACGCCAGGCGCGAACTGAGCGCCGTCGAGCTCGATCCGTTCCAGGTGGCGGTGTTCCAGTTGTCGGGCGGCACCACCGGCGCCCCCAAGATCATTCCGCGCTTTCACAACGAATACCTGGCGATGATGCAGGGCGTGGCCCGCTTCAACGGCTACCGGCCCGACGACACCGTGTTCATCCCGCTGCCGATGGTGCACAACCTGAACATGGGCTGCTTCTTCGGCCCATTCCTGTTGAGCGGTGGCCGCGTGCTGGTGGCGCCCGATCTGCAGCCCGACACGCTGGTGGAGATGATCAGGCGCTTCACACCGAACTGGCTGGTGCTGGGGCCGCTAGCCGCGCGCATCGAAAGCGCGATCGCCACCGGCGAGCTCGACTTTTCGCACGTGCGCGGCATCGTCGCGCCGAACGGTGCGCAGCGGCTGCGCGAACGGCTGAAGACGCCCGCGCTGCACATCTTCGGCATGACCGAAGGCGTGATCATGTTCACGAACCCGCACGAAGACCCGCTGCCGGCGCAGAACGTCACCGTCGGCCGGCCGATCAGCCCGCTCGATCGCGTGCGCATCCTCAAGCCCGGCACCGAGCAAGATGCCGCGCCCGGCGAAGACGGCGAGCCGGCGTTCCAGGGGCCGTACACGATCCACGGCTACTACCGCGCCGAGGAACGCAATCGCGAAGCCTTCACGTCCGACGGCTTCTATCGCTCGGGCGACCTGATGCGCAGCGTGACGATCGAAGGCCGCACCTACTACGAGTTTCGCGGTCGGCTAAAGGACGTGGTCGATCGCGGCGGCGAAAAGATCAACTGCGAAGAGATCGAGTGGCTGCTGGTGCGGCACCCGTCGGTGGCCGCGGTGGCCGTGGTCGGCATGCCCGATCCGATCTACGGCGAGCGGCTGTGCGCCTGCGTGATTCCAGTGGCCGGCCGGACCGCACCCAGCGTCACCGAATTCGGCACGTTCCTGCACGAGCAGGGCGTGGCCAAGTTCAAGTGGCCCGAACGCGTCGAAGCGATGACCGAGTTCCCGTCGACGCAATCGGGCAAGTTGAGCAAACCCTTGCTGAAGCAGTGGGTCGCCGAACGCCTGCAAGGCGAACGCGCGGCCGCGCCGCGGCAATCAACCGACGAGAAGGCACGATGAACACGACGACCGCAACACCCGCCATGCACCTGAACGGCGTGCATCACACCGCACGCCCCACCTGGAAACTGCGCGAGACGGTGGAGTTCTATCGCGACGTGCTGGGCCTGCCGATGGTGCACGCCATTTCGGCGCGCGGCTGGGGGCCCGACAATCACCCCGACTTCCTGCATTTCTTCTTCGACAGCGGCAACGGCAGCACGATCGCGTTCTTCTATTACATCGGCGCCGAGCAGCCCGACTACACGCATCCGCAAAACGACTACCGCTCGCGCGCCACGCACACCGCATGGGCCGTGCAATCGACCGACGAACTCGACGCCTGGCGCGAACGCCTCGAGGCCAAGGGCGTGCCGATCAAGTACCGACTGCGCCACGAGCTGATCGAATCGATCTACTTCAACGACCCGAACGGCTATCCGATCGAGATCACGCTGCAACTGCGGCCGATGAACGCGCTCGACGCCACCGATGCCGCGAATACGCTGCAAGCGGCCATCGCGCTGGAAGACGCGCAGCACGCCGGCCGCGAGCGCTTCACGTCGATCGACCAGGTCTGGCAGCGCAAGGCCGCTGCGCTAGCGCCGAACGAACCCGGCCGAACCGGCCAGGGCAAGCAAGCCAATCAGGCCGGCCTGGCTGTTCTGAACGTGCTCGAGGTGCCCGAGTTCGAGCCGATCGTCGCCGCCTTGCGCCGCGATCCGCGCTGCACCGTCGACGGCCCGCATGGCGGCTACTGGCGCATCGCTTCCAAAGAGGCCATCGTGTTCGAGCGCAAGGCGCTGGGGCTGGTACCGGCGCTGTGGAACGCGGCGCTGACCGGCGGCTTCGAAGGCCGCGTCGTCAGCTTCGATCGCAACACGCTCGAGCTGCGCCCGGAGGTTGCCTGATGAAGATCGCAATCATCGGCGGTGGCCCCTCGGGGCTGTACCTGGGCATCCTGCTGAAACGGCGCGCACCCGACTGGCAGGTCGAAGTGGTCGAGCAGAACGCTGCCGACGCCACCTTCGGCTTCGGCGTAGTGCTGGCCGATACCGGCCTGCAGCAATTGCGGCACGCCGACGAAGCCTCGTATCAGGCGATGACCGCCGCGATGCACTACAACGACCGACAGACGATCGTTCACAACGAAACACCGATCGAAGTGGCGCGGCAGGTCAAGGGCGGCGCGATCGAGCGGCTGCGGCTGCTCTCGATTCTGCAAGCGCAGGCCGATGCAGCCGGTGTTCGCACCCATTTCGGCTGCCGCATCGGCATGGTGGCCGAGCTGGCACGCATCGGCCTGGCCGATGCCGACGTGGTGGTGGGCGCCGACGGCGTCAACTCGACGCTGCGCGGCGAGTTCGCCGAACAGTTCGGCACCACGCGCCGCTCGCTGACCAATCACTTCGCCTGGTACGGCACGCACCATGTGTTCGATTCGCCGGCGCTGGTATTCCGCAAGCACGCCGGCGGCCATTTCGTCGCGCACTACTATCCCTACTCGGCAACGATGAGCACTTTCGTGGCCGAATGCGACGACGCCACCTGGCAGCGCTGCGGGCTGGCCGAAATGAGCGACGACGAACGCCAGCGATTCTTCGAGAATCTGTATGCGCCCGAGCTATACGGCAAGCCGCTGCTGTCGAACAACTCGGTATGGCGGCAGTTTCCGGTGATCCGCAATGCACACTGGTTCCACGACCGCTACGTGCTGATCGGCGACGCACTGGCCAGCGCGCATTTCTCGATCGGCTCGGGCACGCGCATCGCGATGACCGACGCGATCGCACTGGCCGAGGCGCTGCTGGCCGAAGCGCCGAACGTCTCGGCCGCGCTGCACCGCTACCAGGAACGGCACACTCCCGAAAAGCGCAAGCTGATCGAAGCCTCGGAGCACTCGTTCGACTGGTACGAGCGCATCGCCGAGTGGATGGAGCGCTACACGCCCGAGGCCTTCGTCTACCACTTCATGACGCGCACCGGCCGCGTCGATGACGCGCGGCTGCGCCGCGCTTTTCCCGAGCTGATGAAGCGGCTGGAAGCAGCCGGCGTGCCCAGCGGGGCCGGCGCATGAACGAAAGCTGCGAGATCGTCGTGGCCGATGCGCCGTTCACGGTGCGCCGCCGCGTGCGCTGGAGCGACTGCGACCCGGCCGGCGTGGCGTTCACCGGGCGCTTCACCGACTACCTGCTCGGCGCCGTCGACCACTTCATACGGCACATCTTGCACGAGCCGCGCGCCGCGTTCATGGCCCGGCTGGGCATCGAAACGCCGTGCAAGGGCATGTCGCTGAATTTCCATTTGGCGCTGCCCCCCGAGGCGGAAGTCGACATCGTCTTGTGGGTGGCGCGCATCGGCACGCACAGCTTCGACCTGGACGCCACCGCCCGGCTGCCCGACGGCCGCATCGCGTTCGAAGGACGCTTTTCGCCGATCTGCATCCAGACGCAACCGCGGCACAAGGTGCCGATTCCGCCGGCATTGCGCGAACGGCTCGCACTGCATACCAGCCGCTAAGGCACGTCAGGCATCACTGCAGCGAGCCGAACCCGCCGCCCCCTGGGGTCTCGATGACGAACACGTCGCCGGGCGCCAGCTCGGCGCGATCGGCGTGGCGCAGATGCTGCACGCTGCCGTCGCCGCGCTCCACACGCGCCGCCGCCGGCGCGCCGTTGCCGCCGCCGGCGGCGCCGAACGCCGGATGAATGAAACCGTTGGCGAGGATCGACGCCGTCATGGTCTCCAGGAATCGCACGCGCCGCACACCGCCGTCGCCACCCTGCCAGCGCCCGACGCCACCCGAACCGGCGCGGATTTCATAGCTTTCCAGCCGCACCGGAAAACGCGCCTCCAGAATTTCGGGATCGGTGAGCCGCGAATTGGTCATATGCGTCTGCACCACCGACGTGCCATCGAAGCCGCCGATCAAGCGGCCGTGTTCATCGAACACGCCGCCGGCGCCCGAACCGCCCGAAACGGTTTCGTAATACTGGTTGCGCGCATTGCCGAACGTGAAGTTGCTCATCGTCGGCGGCCCGGAGGCCATCACGCCGAGCGCTCCATACAGGCAGTTGGTGATGCACATCGAGGTCTCGACGTTGCCGGCCACCACTGCCGCCGGGTGGCGCGGATTGAGCATCGAGCCTTCGGGCACGATCACGTCAAGCGGTTTCAGGCACCCCGCATTCATCGGAATCTCATCATCGACCAGCGTGCGGAACACGTACAGCACTGCCGCCATCGTCACCGCCAGCGGCGCGTTGAAGTTGTTCGGCTGCTGCGCTGAAGTGCCGCTGAAATCGATCCGCGCGCGGCGCCGCGCAGGGTCGACATCGATGCGCACGCGGATCGTCGCGCCGTTGTCCAGCGGCAGCGCAAATTCGCCGTTCTTCAATGCGCCGATCACGCGCTTGACCGATGCCTCGGCATTGTCCTGCACGTGCCGCATGTAGGCACGTACCACGTCGAGCCCGAACTGCGCCACCATCTTGCCCAGTTCTTCACGGCCTTTCTCGTTGGCGGCGATCTGCGCACGCAGGTCGGCCAGGTTCTGCTCGGGCTTGCGCGCCGGGTGGCGCGCCGACGCAAGCGCCGCGCGCAGCTCGGCTTCGCGCAGGCGGCCGTGCTCGATGAGCTTGAAGTCGGTGAGCAGCACGCCTTCATCGTCGATATGGCGGCTGTCGGGCGGCATCGAGCCCGGCGTGATGCCGCCCACGTCGGCATGGTGGCCGCGCGAGCCGACATAGAACAGAATCTCACGCCCCGCCTCGTCGAACACCGGCGTGATCACCGTGACGTCCGGCAGATGCGTGCCGCCGGCATAGGGGTCGTTCAGCACGTAGACCTCGCCGGGCTTCAGCGGGTCGGCACTGCCGGGCGCATGCGCATCGATCACCGCGCGCACGCTGGCGCCCATCGAACCCAGATGCACCGGCATGTGCGGCGCGTTGGCCACCAGCGCGCCATCGGCATCGAACACCGCGCAAGAGAAATCCAGCCGTTCCTTGATGTTGACCGAATGCGCGGTGTTCTGCAGCCGGTAGCCCATCTGCTCGGCCACCGACATGAACAGGTTGTTGAAGATCTCCAGCATCACCGGGTCGGCATCGGTGCCCATCGCGTGGCGCTGCGGCCGCGGCAGATGGCGTTGCAGCACCAGGTCGCCGCGCACGCTCATCTGCGCGCGCCAGCCGGGTTCGATGACGGTGGTGGCGGTGGCCTCGGCAACGATCGCCGGACCATCGATGGTGTCGCCGGCGGTCATCTCGTCGCGGCGATACAGCGGCGTATCGTGCCAGCGGTCCTGCGCATGCATGCGCACGTGCGTAGCCGGCAGCAGCGGCCCGCTGCGCTGCGCCGGCGCGGCCAGCTCGGCGCCGGCGCCCGAAGCGCCGAGCGCCTCGACCACGGCCGATTCGATGACCAGCGCGCGATCGGGCATCAGGAACGCGAAGCGCTGGCGGTAAGCGGCTTCGAAGGCGGCGCGCATCGTGGCCTGCGCATCGCCGGCCGCCGCATCGCCGGCCGCCGCAACGTCGAACGCCGCGGCGCCTTCGACGAAATCGACCGCCAACGCCGTATCGGTGCCCTCGTAGCGCAGATGCACGCGCCACCGCACCCGCAGCGCGTTCGCCGCCTCACCCTGCGCCAGCAGCTCCGCGCATGCCGCTGCCTGCAACTCGTCGAGCACGCGCCGCACTTCGATCAACCCGTCGGCGTCGAAGCGCCGCTCGATCGAGCGCTCACGCATCGCCGTCTGCTCGGCCAACCCCATGCCGTAGGCCGACAGCACGCCGGCCAGCGGGTGCGCCAGCGCGCGCGGCATGGCCAGCGAATCGGCCACGCCGCAGGCATGCTGGCCGCCGGCGCCGCCGAAGGTGGTCAGCGTATAGCGCGTGACGTCATAGCCGCGCTGCACCGAGATCTTCTTGATCGCATTGGCCATGTTGGCCACCGCGATGTCGACGAAGCCTTGCGCCACTGCTTCAGGCGTCATCGCGCGGCCGGTGTCGGCAGCGATGCGCGCGGCCAGTTCAGTGAAACGCTGCCGCACGATCGCGTCATCGAGCGGTTCATCGCCGCGCGGCCCGAACACCGCCGGAAAGAACGCCGGCTGGATCTTGCCCAGCATCACGTTGGCATCGGTCACCGTCAGCGGCCCGCCGCGCCGATAGCAGGCCGGGCCCGGATCGGCGCCGGCCGAATCGGGCCCCACACGCATGCGCGCGCCGTCGAAATGCAGGATCGAACCGCCGCCGGCGGCCACCGTATGGATGCTCATCATCGGCGCGCGCATGCGCACGCCGGCCACCAGCGTGTCGAACTCGCGTTCGAATTCGCCGGCATGATGCGACACGTCGGTCGAGGTGCCGCCCATGTCGAAGCCGATCACGCGATCGAAACCGGCGGCGCTGCTCACCCGCGCCATGCCGACGATGCCGCCGGCCGGTCCCGACAGGATCGAATCCTTGCCCTGGAACACCTGCGCGTCGGTCAGCCCGCCATTGGACTGCATGAACTGCAGCCGCACGCCGTTCAGCGAAGCCGCCACGCGCTCGACATAACGGCGCAGCACCGGCGACAGATACGCATCGACCACCGTGGTGTCGCCGCGCGCCACGAAACGGATCAGCGGCGATACCTGATGCGACACCGATATCTGCGTGAAGCCGATGCCGCGCGCGATCGCCGCCACGCGCTGCTCGTGATCGGTGTAGCGATAACCATGCATCAGCACGATGGCCACCGCGCGCAACCCCGCATCGAAGGCACGCTCGAGCGCCGCGCGCGTGGCCGCTTCATCCAGCGGCCGTACGACGCTGCCGTCGGCCCCCAAGCGCTCGTCGACCTCGATCACGTCGCGATACAGCAGCTCGGGCAGCACGATGTGACGCTCGAACAGCTTCGGCCGGTTCTGATAAGCGATACGCAAGGCATCGCGAAAGCCGCGCGTCACGGCCAGCACCAGCGGCTCGCCCTTGCGTTCGAGCAGCGCATTGGTGGCCACCGTGGTGCCCATCTTCACGACCTCGACCTGCGCGGCGTCGATCGGCTGGCCGGCTTGCAGACCGAGCAGCCGGCGAATGCCTTCGACGGCGGCGTCTTCGTAATGGCCGGGGTTTTCCGACAGCAGCTTGGCCGTGCTCAGCGTGCCGTCGGGCCGGCGCGCCACGATGTCGGTGAACGTGCCGCCGCGATCGATCCAGAATTGCCAACCCGCCATTGCGCCCTCGCCTTGCCTCGTTCGCCTTGCCCATCAGCCGCGCGGCGTCACGCACCCGACCGGGCGCGCCGCCACCACCACCGCAGACCCAGCAGCACCGCCACCACCGCGGCATAGATCAGCGGCTCGGCAAGATCATTCTTGCCCGCCTTGTGCCACCAATAGTGCAACACCCCCAGACATGCCACGGCATAGACCAACCGGTGCAAGCGCTGCCAGCGCCGGCCCAATCGCCGCATCGCTGCCTTCGTCGACGTGAGCGCCAGCGGCAGCATCAGCACGAAGGCCGTAAAGCCCGCGGTGATGAACGGCCGCTTGACGATGTCGGCCGCCATCGCCGGCACGTCGAACCATTGATCGAGCCAGATGTAGGTGGTGAAGTGCAGGCAGCCGTAGAAGAACGCATACAGCCCGAGCATGCGGCGCAACCGCAGCAGCCAGCTCCAACCGAGCAGCCGGCGCAGCGGCGTCACGGCCAGCGTCAGGCACAGCATCACCAATGTCCAGGTGCCGGTGGAACGCGTGACGAATTCGATCGGGTTGGCGCTCAGGCCGTCGGTGAAGCCTAACCACACCAGGCGCGCCAAAGGCAGCAGCGCTGCGATGAAAGCCGCCGCCCGCGCGGCGTTGACGGCAGCCGCGGGAGGATCGGCGAACGACGCAGCGCGTTGCAATGAACTGCCCGGCACGCGCCGCCGGTGTCAGTAGTTCTTGACCAGGTCCATGCCCGCGTACAGCGAGGCGACCTGTTCGGCATAGCCGTTGAACGGCAGCGTCTTGCGCTTGCGCTGCAGGAAGCCGTCTTCGCCGATGCGCCGCTCGGTGGCCTGCGACCAGCGGGGATGGGCCACGTCGGGATTCACGTTCGAATAGAAGCCGTATTCGTGCGGCGCCGCGCGGCGCCAGCTCGTCATCGGCTGCTGCTCGGTGAAGCGGATCTTGACCAGCGACTTGCCGCTCTTGAAGCCGTATTTCCACGGCACGACGATGCGCACCGGCGCACCGTTCTGGTTCGGCAGCGCTTCGCCGTACAGGCCCATCGTGAGCAGCGTCAGCGGGTTCGCGGCTTCATCGATGCGCAGCCCTTCGATGTACGGCCAGGCCAGCACCGACGAGCGGATGCCGGGCATCTGCCCGCGATCGGCCAGCGTCACGAACTCGACGTACTTGGCGTTGCCGGTGGGCTCGACGCGGCGCATCAGCTCGGCCAACGGATAACCGACCCACGGAATCACCATCGACCAGCCTTCGACGCAGCGCATCCGGTAGATGCGCTCTTCCAGCGGCGCCAGCTTGAGCAGCTCGTCGATGTCGAACACGCGCGGGCGCGCCACCGCGCCTTCCACCGATACCGTCCATGGCCGCGGCCGCAGCGTCTTCGAATACGTCACCGGATCGTCTTTCTCGGTGCCGAATTCGTAGAAGTTGTTGTAGGTGGTGACGTCCTTGTACGACGTCGGTTTTTCCATCGTCGACAGCGTGCTGGGCCGCGTCTGCAGCTTGCCGCCCGCGGCGGGCACCGTTGCCCGCGAGGCGCTGCTCTGCGCATGAGCGCTGCCCGCCATCGACCAGTAAGCGAGACCGGCCGCAGCGGCCTGCAGCACGGTACGACGATTCTGGTACAGGCGCCGAGGCGTGATTTCCGAGGGAAGGGGCTCGTGGCGGATGCGACTGCGCAGCAGCATGGCGGTTCCTCTTCGGCGTGGGTCGACCGCCGAGAACGCTACCTTACTCTGCACGCCGGCGCCGCGCGGCCGCCGGCCCGACAGACGTCGTGACTACCAGGGTCGGCCGGGCCGAGTCATGCCTTCAACGCAGGCCGGCGATGTAATCGGCAACCGCCTTGATCTCGCGATCGGACAAGCGATCGGCAACCGCCGCCATCTGCGGGCTGTTCTTACGCCCACCCTGGCGGAACGCCACCAGTTGCGATTCGGTGTACTCGGCGAACTGGCCGTGCAGGCGCGGATACTGGGCCGGAATGCCGGCACCGGTGGGGCTGTGGCAGCCGGCGCAGGCCGGCACGCCTTTGGCGGCGATACCGGAGCGGTAGATCTTCTGGCCCAGCTCGACCGTGTCCTTGTTGCGCGCGGCGGCAGGCTTGAGCTTTTGCGCGGCAAAATGCGCCGACACGTTGCGCACGTCTTCAGCCGACAACTGCTGCGCAAAGGCGGCCATGATCGGACTGGGGCGCTGGGCTTCCTTGGCGCCTTCCTTGGGTTTGAAGTCGGTGAGCTGCTTGGCCAGGTAATCGGCGTGCTGCGCGGCCAGCTTGGGGTTGGCCGGCGTCGCGCTGTTGCCGTCGGCCGCATGACAGGCGGCACAGACGTCTTGAGCGATCTTCGCCCCTTTGTTCGGATCGACCTTCGCGGGCGCCTGCGCGAGCGCGGCACCCGCCGGCAGGAACAATGACACGAGAACGATGGCCAGCGGCTTGGTTCGGAGCATGACAGACCCAGAAAGGAACGACGGACGCGACAGGCGCCCGATACAAACATCAGATTGTACAATAGCCCCTTGACGCCAGTCATGCCGACTGGCGCGCTTTTGCCCCTCTGTGCCGTGGCCTGCCTGCTGCTGACTGCCCGATTTGCCACGACCGTTGCCAAGCTCGCGCAACTACCCGCCGACGGCGGCGTTCCCGAGGTCGCGTTCGTAGGCCGTTCCAACGCCGGCAAGTCGTCGGCGATCAACGCCCTGTGCCAGCGGCGCCGGCTGGCCTTCGCCAGCAAGACGCCGGGCCGCACGCAGGCGCTGAACTATTTTGCCGTGGGGCCGGAAAAACTGCCGCCGCAAGCCTACCTGGTCGACACGCCCGGCTACGGCTTCGCCACCGCACCGCTCGAAATCAAGCGTGCCTGGGACGGCCTGGCCGGCCGCTACCTGACGCAGCGCAACGCGCTGGCCGGCGTCGTGTTGGTGCTCGACATCCGCCGCGGGCTGACCGACCTCGACCGCACGCTCCTGGGCTGGGTGCGCGCCAAGGTGCCGATCTTGGCGCTGTTAACCAAGTGCGACAAACTCAACCAGGGGCAGCGCGCCGCCGCCATGCGCTCGACCGAGGCGGCGCTGGTCGAGCTGGGGCTGCCGAACCCGCTGACTCTGCTATCGTTTTCGGCGACCGCGCTGATCGGGCTGGAAGAAGGCCGCGAGTTCATCGACCAGTGGCTGGTGCCCCAGGCCGATGGCGGCGCCCAGCCGTCCGAGGCAGCCGAGCCCACCGCCCCGCAGGAACCCGCCCAATGACCATCGACTCCTTTTCCCAGAGCTTTCCGTCGCTGCGCATGCGGCGCCTGCGCCGCGACGACTTCACCCGCCGCCTGGTGCGCGAACACCGGCTGTCGGCCGACGACCTGATCTATCCGGTGTTCATCCTCGACGGCAAGGGCCGCACCGAGGCCGTGCCCTCGATGCCGGGCGTCGAGCGCGTGTCGGTCGACAAGCTGCTGCCGGTAGCCGAAGACTGCGTCAAGCTCGGCATTCCGGTGATGGCGCTGTTTCCAGTCATCGACCCGGCGCTGAAGACGCCCGACGGCATCGCCGCCACCAACCCCGAGGGGCTGGTGCCGCGCGCCGTGGCCGAGCTCAAGCGCCGCTTCCCCGAGCTGGGCGTGCTCACCGACGTGGCGCTCGACCCCTACACCAGCCACGGGCAGGACGGCGTCATCGACGACGACGGCTACGTGATCAACGAGCCCACCGTCGAGATCCTGGTCAAGCAGGCGCTGGTGCAGGCGCAGGCCGGCGTCGACATCGTCGCGCCGTCGGACATGATGGACGGCCGCATCGGCGCCATCCGCAACGCGCTCGAAGGCGCCGGCCACATCCACACGCAGATCATGGCCTACTCGGCCAAATACGCCTCGGGCTTCTACGGCCCGTTCCGCGACGCGGTCGGCTCGGCCAGCAACCTGGGCAAGAGCAACAAGAAGACCTACCAGATGGACCCCGGCAACAGCGACGAGGCGCTACGCGAAGTGGCGCTCGACCTGCGCGAGGGTGCCGACATGGTGATGGTCAAGCCCGGCATGCCCTATCTGGACATCGTGCGCCGCGTGAAGGAAACCTTCCGCTGCCCGACCTTCGTCTATCAGGTGAGCGGCGAATACGCGATGCTGAAGGCCGCCGCCGCCAACGGCTGGCTCGACGAACGCACGGTGGCGCTCGAAGCGCTGCTGGCGATGCGCCGGGCCGGCGCCGACGGCATCCTCACCTACTTCGCGCGCGACGCCGTGCGCTGGCTGCGCGAGGCCGGCTGAAGCGGTGAACCCACCGTGGAATTCGTAATCGTTTCCCCGGACGCCGCACGCGCGGCGTCCGAGCCGCCCGGCAAACTGCCGGCGCACGGCTTCGTCTGGTGCGATTGCGTCTATGAGGACGGCCGCGCCTGGGTCGAGCCGGTGCAGCGGCTGACCGGCATCACGGTGTTCGACGACCACCTGAGCGATTCCGAAAACCCGAACCATCCCTCGTATTTCGATTCGACCAGCGATTACGAGATGATCGTGTTCCGCGGCCGGGCCGCGCCGGCCGACGACGTCGACCCAAACGACGTGATCCATGTGCGCACGCGACCGGCGGTGTTCTTCCTGTTGCCGGGCATGCTGGTCACCATCCGCTCGCCCGACAACCGCCAGATGGCCGCGCTGCGCGAGCGGCTGCTGGCCGCCGTGCGCAGCCGCAACCGCCTGCCCGAGCTGCCCGAAGAGCTGATGCTGCGCATCCTCAACGGCATGGTCGATCGTTATCTCGACCTGCGCCAGCCGCTGTCCGAGCAGCTCGAACGGCGGCAGCGCGAGCTGCTCGATCCGCGCCGGCCGTTTCGCGATTGGTATGCGCTGCTGCAAAGCCGCCGCGAGACGCAGCGCCTGCAAGACCTGTGCGAAGAACAGCTCGACGCGATCCAGGAATGGCGCGACGAGCGCGCCGAACGCGCCGAGGCAGCCGGCTCCGACAAGGGCTTGCATCGATTGAGCGACGCGCTGCTGGTGCGCACCAGCGACGTCGTCGAGCACATCCATCGCGTGCTGAGCCACGCGCGCCGGCTCGAATCGTCGGTGGAAAGCGCGGTGCAGCTGCACTTCTCATCGACCGCGCACCGCACCAACGAATCGATGCGCACGCTGACCGCGATCACCGCGGTGTTCATGCCGCTGACGCTGATCACCGGCATTTTCGGCATGAACTTCGAGTTCATTCCGGGTTTGCACGCACAGCATGGGTTCTGGTGGTCGCTGGCAGTGATGGCGGTGATCGGCGGCGTGTTGCTGATCTATCTGCGCACGCGAGCGATGATCTCGACGGCTGCGCTGGTGGATCGCAAGGGACGCGTGGCGACGCGACGGCGCGGCAGCCACAAGCGCAGTACCGGCAGCGACGCGCAGGAATCCTAGGCGATCCGGCCGACGCTTAGCTCACCGCAAGCATCGACGCCGAACTCATCGAACGAGTCGAAGCTCGCCGCCATCTCGCCTGCCATCAGGCGCGCACCGCCATAGCCGGCGCGATGCCACAGGAACGCCACGCCGCCGTGCCGCGCGCACAGCGCATCGACGTGCGTATCGCCGATCATCAGCGCCTGCTCGGGTCTTGCCCCCAGCGCCGCCAGCGCCATCTGCAAGGGCGCCGGATGCGGCTTGGCGGCATGCGTGCTGTCGGCGCCGACGATTGCGCCGAAATGATCGAGCAGGCCGAAATGGCCGAGCATGCGCACCGCTTCGGGCTGCCGCTTGTTCGTGCAGATCGCCATGCGCACGCCCTGGCGCAATCGCTCGGCCAGAAACGGCATGACGCCGGGATAAGGTTGCGATTGCGGATACGCGCTGACCGCCAAGCGCTCGCGATAGGCCAGCATCACGCGCTCAGCCAGCGTCGACGGCAGCCCTCGGGCCCGCAGCAAGCCGCCGACGATCTCGCCGAAAGGGCTATGCAGGTCGGGCGAGCGCTCGCCGTCGAGCGGTTCGAGACCGCAATCCTGCAAAGCCAGGCTCAGCGTGCGGCCGATGTCGGCCGCCGAGTCGATCAAGGTGCCATCCAGGTCGAACACCAGCACCGGATAGCTGCGAACCAGCGCGGCGATGCTCATCGGCGTGAACGCAGCCCGTCGGGCGTCGCGGCATAGCCGGTCAGCGTGCGCTCGGCGTGCCGCAAGCGCCAGTCGAGCATCTTCTGCGCATAAGACAGCATGAGCGGCGCATGCTCGGCGCTGCGCGACAGGTCGACGAACTGCGCGGGATCACGCCTGATGTCGAAGAACAGCGGCGGCAGCGCGGCGAAGTGCACGTATTTGTAGTGCTCGTCTTGCACCACGGCCAGCGAGCATTCATCCATCTTCAAGCCCAGCGATGATTCAGGCGCCGAATAGTACAGGTCGCGGAAATCGTATTCGTAATGCACTTCGGTGCGCCAATCCTCAGGTGTCGCGCCCTCGCGCAGGAACGGCAACAGCGAGCGGCCATCGCCAGCGCGCGGCGCCTGCAAACCGAGCCAGTCGAGCAGCGTAGGCATCGTGTCGACGCATTCGGTGAACGCCTGCACCACCGAGCCGCGCGTGCGGTCGGCTGCGCGCGACGGATCGCGCACGATCATGGGAATGTGGAAACTCTCGTCGAAGTAGCCGATCTTGCCCAGCAGATGATGATCGCCCAACTGCTCGCCGTGGTCGCTGGTCAGCACGATCAGCGTATCGTCCCACTGGCCGGTGTCTTTCAGGAACTGAAACACGCGGCCGAGCTGATCTTCGACCTCGCTCATCAATCCGTAGTAGGTGGCACGCATCTGCCGCACCTCGGCATCGTCCATCTCGCAAGCCCGACCGCGCCCGTTCTGAAAGAAACTCTTGCGCTCGATGTGCTCGACGTAAAAGCGCAGCAGCGGATGCTGCGCGGCCTCGGCCTGCGCTGAGGCCGCGCGCACCGGCGAGGGGCACTGCGCCGGGTCGTACATGTCGTGGTACGGCGCAGGAGCCGAAAACGGCGGGTGCGGTCGCCAGTAGCCCAGATGCAAAAACCACGGCTTGCGCTGCACGCCGCGCAGATATTCAAGACCGCGATCGGTGAACCAAGTGGTGTCCGACAGCGCCGCCGGTACCCGGCTGGGCCAGCGCGTGGCGCCGGGTTCGTCATAAGCCGACTGCGGCAACCAGATGTCCCACGGATTGTCGGGCAGCCGGCAGCCCTGCGACACCAGCCACGCAAAATAGGCCTCCATCTTCAGCCCCCACGAACCCACCGGCCGCCAGCCTTCCATGTCGGCACCCAGCACCTTGAAGCGCGGATCTTCGGCCGGGTTCACGCGCGGATCGGGCGTGGTGGTCGTATAGCCGACCAGCGCCGGCTCGTAGCCGGCCTTGCGCACCTCGAAGGCGATATTGGTGTGGCGCGCATCCAGCGGAATCGTGTTCTGCACGGCGCGGTGATTCATCATGTACAGGCCGGTCAGCAGGCTGGCGCGGCCCGGTCCGCAGGGCACCGCCTGCGCGTAATGCCGCGCGAAGGTGACGCCTTCGGCGGCCAGCGCGGCGATGTTCGGCGTGCGGATCACCGGGTGGCCCAGCATCGGCAGCGTGTCGCCGCGCCACTGGTCGACGACGATCAGCAGAACGTTCTTCTTGTTGGACATGGGCTTGGGGTGCTCGATGGATGTGGAAGAAATCAACGCAGCGTCGGGTCGAGCCGGTCACGCAACCAGTCGCCGACGATGCTGACCGAAAACGTCGTCAGCACGATCACCAGGCTGGGCGCCAGCAGCAGCCATGGCGCCGACTGCAGGTATTCGCGGCCGTAGCCGACCATGTTGCCCAGGCTGGTCATCGGCCGCTGCACACCAAGCCCGAGGAAAGACAGGCCCGACTCCAGCAGAATGATCTCGGGAAAGGTCAGCGTGACGCTGACGATCAGCGTGCTGGCGATGTTCGGCAGCACGTGCAGCGCATAGACGCGCAGCGGCGACGCGCCGATGTCGGTCACCGCCGCCGCATAACCTTGTTCATTGGCCGCGATGGTCAGGCCGCGCGCAATCCTGGCCGCGCGCTCCCAGCCGTGCAGGCCCATCAGCGCGATGAACAAGGTCAATGTGTTTCCAAAGAACGCCAGCACCGCCAGCGCAATGATCATGAACGGCATCGAGGCCTGGAAATCGACCAGCGTCAGCACCACCTGCTCGACCCAACCGCGAAAGTGCGCCGCCAGCATGCCCAACGTCACGCCGACGATCGCCGACAGCACGGTGCCCAGGAACGCCACCAGCAAACTGATGCGCACCCCGTGCATCAGCCGCGACAGCACGTCGCGGCCCAGTTCGTCGGTCCCCAGCCAATGCGCGGCGTCGCCGCCCGCAAAGGCCGGCGGCGACAGGCGCGCCAGCAGGTCCATCTGGCTGTAGCCGTACGGCGCGATCACGTCGGCCAGCGCGGCAACGGCCAGCATCAGCGCGATCCAGGCCAGGCACAGCATCACCAGCGGCGGATACGCGCGCAGCAGGCGGACCATGCGTACGCGCAAGGGCGCGGAATGCCGATCGCGCGCATCGGCAGGGGGTGAGCCGGTAGAAACGGCGCTCATCTCGATTCTTCCTTCTCCCGGCTCACTGCTTCACGCCCCCGCCTCGGCACGCTGCCCATGGCGCAGCCGCGGATCGATCCAGCCATACAGCACGTCGACCAGCAGATTCGACATCGTCATCGTCGCCGCGACCAGCAGCAGCAGGCTCTGCACGACGGCCAGATCGCGATTGGCCACCGCGGTGACCAGCAGCCGCCCCACCCCGGGCCACGAGAACACGCTCTCGACCACCACCGCACCGGCGATCAGGCTGCCGACCATGAAGCCGATCACCGTCACGGTGGGAATCGCCGCGTTCGGCAGCGCATGGCGCCGCACCACCTCACGCCAGATCAGCCCCTTGGCCGAGGCGGTGCGGATGAACGGCTGGCCCAGCACTTCAAGCATGGCCGAGCGCGTGAAGCGCGCCAGCACTGCGGCGCCGCCTAGGCTCAGCGTGGCCACCGGCAGGATCGCGTGGCGCCACGACGTGTTGCCACCGCTGGGCAGCCAGCCGAGCTGCACGGCGAAGATCAGCACCAGCACCAGGCCTAGCACGAAACTCGGAATGGTGTGCCCGGCCACCGACAGACTCATCACCGCGCGATCGATCAGCGAATTGCGATGCAAGGCGGCATAGATACCGGCCGGCACGCCGATCACGATCTTCAGGAAGAAGGCCGGCAGCGTGATCGCCAGCGTCGCCGGAATGTGCCGCAGCACCAGCTCCATCGCCGGGCTGCGATCGCGCATCGAGTGGCCGAAGTTGCCTTGCAACAGGTTCTTGAAGAAGCCCACATACTGTTCCCACAGCGAAGCATCGAGCCCCCAGCTGCGCCGGAACGCTTCGAGCGCTTCCGGCGGCGCATCGGGCGACATGATCATCAGCGCCGGATCGCCCGACAGCCGCAGGATCACGAAGGCGAAGCTCAGCACCAGGAACACCGTGAGCAGCGTACGCAGCAGCCGCGCAAGCAGATAGCGGGACATATCAGGCGGTTACCGTCAGGACGAAGCCAGCAGATGACAAGCGGCCTTGCGGCCGCCGCCGATGTCGATCAGCGCCGGCGCCTGCTGCCGGCAGCGCGGATGAAAGCTGCAGCCGGCCGGCGCAGACAAGGGATTCGGCGGATCGCCCTGCAGCACGATGCGCTCGGCAGACTTGTCGCGCCACGGCGTGGGCACCGCCGACACCAGCGCCTGCGTATACGGATGCGCCGGCCGCGACAGCAGTTCCTGCGGCGGCCCCTGCTCGACGATCCGGCCCAGATACATCACCGCCACCTCGTGACTGACGTGGCGCACCACCTTCAGATCGTGGCTGATGAACAGGAAGGCGACGCCGTCGCGCTGCTGGATCTGCTGCAGCAGGTTGATCACCTGCGCCTGCACCGATACGTCCAGCGCCGACACCGGCTCGTCGCAGACCAGCAAGGCCGGCCCCAGGATCAAGGCACGCGCCAGCACCACGCGTTGGCGCTGCCCGCCGGAAAGCTCATGCGGATAGCGCTCGAACAGATGCCGCGGCAAACCCACCGAAGCCATCAGCTCGCGCGCCCGTTCGCGCCGCTCGGCGGGCAAGCCTTCGCCGAACACAGCCAGCGGCTCGCACACCTGTTCCAATGCGGTCAGGCGACGGTCGAGCGCACCCAGCGGATCCTGATACACCATCTGCATGCGCCGACGCAGCGCACGCCACTGCGCGTCGCGACGGCTCGACACCGGCTGGTCTTCGAACCGCACCGAGCCCGACGAAGGCGGCAACAGACCGAGCACCAGCCGCGCCGTGGTCGACTTGCCGCAGCCCGATTCGCCGACCAGCCCCAGCGTCTTGCCCTGCTCGATACGGAACGAGACGCCGTCAACCGCGCGCAGCGTCAGCGGCCGCGACCAGGGCCAGCTCGATGAGCGCAGCGCGTAGCGCCGCGCCAGATCATCGACTGCCAGCAATGCGCTCACGACAATGCACGCACGCAAGCGGCACAATGGCCCGGCGCCACCATGGTTTGAACCGGCACGACGTGATGGCAGGCATCGACGGCGAAAGTGCAGCGCTCGCGAAAGCTGCAACCGGCAAGCACCGAGCCGGGCGCGGGCACGCCGCCGGCAATGGCTTCGAGCCGCGCGCGCGGCCGGGTCAGATCGGGCAGCGCCGCCAGCAGGCCGCGCGTATACGGATGCGCCGGCCGGTCGAACAGTGCACGGCACTGTGCCGACTCGACGATGCGGCCGGCGTACATCACCATGACGCGATCGCACACCTCGGCGATCACGCCCAGGTCGTGCGAGATCAGCGCCAAGGCCATGCCGCTGTCGCGGCGGATCTCGTCGAGCAGTGCAAGAATCTGCGCCTGGATCGTCGCGTCGAGCGCCGTGGTCGGTTCGTCGGCCACCAGTAGATCGGGTTCGCCGGCCAGCGCCATCGCGATCATCACGCGCTGGTTCATGCCGCCCGACAGTTGATGCGGATAGGCATCGAGCCGCTGCCGCGCGCTCGGGATCTTCACCCGGTCGAGCAGGCGCAAGGCCTGCGCACGCGCCGCCTCGCCGCGCAGACCGCGATGCAGGGCCAGCGCCTCGCACAATTGCTTGCCGATCCGATGCACCGGATTCAGCGCCGAAGCGGGATCCTGGAAGATCATCGCGATGCGCTTGCCGCGAATGCGCGCCAGCGCATCGCCGCGCAGCGAATCGATCGCATCGCCATCGAGCCGCACCTCACCCGACACGCGCGCCCGCGCGCCGAGCAGGCCCAGCACGGCAAGCCAGGTCACGCTCTTGCCGCAGCCCGATTCGCCGACGATGCCCAGCGCCTCGCCATGCCGAACGTCGAGATCGATGCCGTGCAGCACCGGCAGCCGCGTGACGCCGTCATCGAAGGCCACCTGCAATCCGTGAATCGCGACCAGCGGCGCCGGCTCGGCCGACGGGGCCCAGCGCCGATCCCGTTCCTGCGCCCTCGGCGACGGCGCGGCGAAGTCCAGCACGGCGCTCATGGCAAGGCGATCCGCAGGTTGTTGGCGGTGAAGTCCATCGTGAAGGTCGGTGACCACTTCCAGGCGATGTCCTTGCGCTTGCCGTAGAACACGACACTGCGATGCAGGACCGTGTACGCCGGATCATCACGCTCGGCGATCTCCAGCATGCGACGGAACGCACGCGCACGGTTGCCCATGTCGGTCGAGGTTTCCAGCACCCCCGACAAGGTATTGAACTCGCTATTGACCCACTCGCCCATCTGTTGCTGCTGCCCGTTGGGCCCGTGCTGGTTCACGATCGAGCTGACCGGATCATTGAACGGCGCCGAGTTCGACCAGTCGCGAATGCCGCGCGGCGTGGTGCGGTCGAAGATCTGCTGCCAGTTCTCCTTCATCTGCATGTCGACCTTCAGGCCCACGGCACGCCACATCTCGGCCAGGATCTGCGCGGTCTGAACCTGGTTCGTGTAGTAGTTGTTCAGCACGCGGAACGGAATCGGCTCGCCCTTGTAGCCGGCTTCCCTGATCAGGCGCCTGGCCAGCTCGGGGTCGTAGCGCGGCACGGTCCAGTCTTTCTGGAACATGCGGCCGTAGTATTCCCATTGCAGGCCGGCCGGCACCGTCGCGCGTCCGGCCCACAATGCCTTGTTGATCGCGTCGCGGTCGATCGCATGCGCCATCGCCAGGCGAATGCGCGGATCGGCAAGCTGCGGATGATTCTTGTCGAACACGATCAGCCGATGATTGAGCACCGGGCCGCCTACCACTTCAAACTTCGGATTGGCCTCGATGGTCTTGATCTGATCGGGCGGGATGTCGGTAACGAAATCGTATTCGCCGCTCAGCAGGCCGTTCACGCGGCCCGCCACCTCAGGCACCACCTGGTAGCGCACTTCGCGCACCGGCGGCCGGCCGCCGTAGTAGCCGTCGTGCGCGACCAGCACCAGCAGGTTGTCGGGCCGCAGTTCCTTGACCTTGAACGGGCCGGCAGACACCGGGCTGCGCGCCCACGACGTCCAGTCTTTGGCTTGCAGGAAAGCACGCTTGGAAACGATCTCCGACCCCGAACGCGCGATGCGGCCTTCGATGGTCACGTCGGGCACGGCGTTGATGAAACGCACCGTGTAGCGATCGATCGCCTTGACCTCCTGCAAGGACGGCCACAAGCGCCGCGCAATGGCCGGCACCTCGGGCGGCAGCGCCCGCGGTGATGTCTTGTCCGTGCCGCCGACGCCGGCCGCCGATGCATCGGTTCTGATCGTCTGGGCTTGCTGTCCGGCGACGACCGGCTTGGTCGAGCCGAACATGTATTCGGGGCCGAACGTGAACGCAACGTCTTCGGCGGTCACCTCATCGCCGTTGTGAAAGCGCGCGCCGCGGCGCAATGTCAGCTCGACGGTGCGATCGTCGATCCGCTTCCATGACGTGGCCAGGCCGGGCTTGAGCGACAGATCGCCCTGCCGGTCGAGCTCGATCAGCGCCGCATAGATCATCGGGAAGCTGCGCGAGCCGACATTGCTCTACTCGCGCAGCGGCGACAGAGTGCCGGTGTTGGTCACCTGCTGCACGGCGACGCGCAGCACCGGCCGCGGATCGTTCGCCTGCGATTGTTGCGCGGCCGTGCCGCCGCTGATCAGCCCGGCAGCGGCCAGGGTCGCCAGCCATTTGAATCGTCGTGCCATCGCATGCTCCATCGTGAGATGGAAGCCAGCATGCGCGTGCAGCGTTTCGATTCGATGACGTGGGCCCGACGACTCTGACGCGCCCGCCGGCGCAGCAGGTGCAGTGCGCCGCCGGTGCGCAGCAGCCTTACTGCGTCAGCTTCACGCCGGCCTGCTTCGCCACCTTGCTCCACATGGCACGGCTGGCGGCCACGAACTCGCCGAACTCGGCCGGCGACATCGCCCTCAGTTCACCGCCGGTCAGCGCCCAGCGCTCTTTCAGCGTGGCGTCTTGCACGCCCTTGCGCATCGCCGCGTTCAGCTTGTCGATGATCGCGGCGGGCGTGCCGGCCGGCGCGAACAGCCCGGTCCACACGATCGGCACGAACGACGGCAGGCCCGCTTCGGTGAAGGTCGGCACTTGGGGGAACGACGGATGCCGTTCCTTGCCGGTGATCGCCAGCAACTTGAGCTTGCCGGCACGCGCATGGCCCGCCGCCACCGGCAAGGCATCGAACAGCAACTGCACCTGGCCGGCCATCAGATCCGCATAGGGGCTGGTGTTGCTGTAGGCCACGAAGTTCAGCTTCGGCCCGGCCACCTGGCTGAACCACTCGCCGCTCAGGTGATAGAAGCTGCCCGGGCCCAGCGTGGCCACGTTGAACGCGTCAGGCTTGGCCTTGAGCGCGGCCAGCAGGCCGCCCACGTCGTTGATGCCCAGGTTGGGGTTGGCGATCAGGCCGACGTTGAGGATGCCGAACAGGCTGACCGGCACGAAATCCTTGGCGACGTCGAACGGCAGGTTGTCGTACAGGCTGGGCACGATCGCCATCGAATTATTGGTGCCGACGAACAGCGTGTAGCCGTCGGGGGCCGCCTTGGCCGCCAGTTGCGTGCCGATGATGCCCGAGGCCCCGGGCCGGTTCTCGACCACCACCGACTGCGACAGTGCCTTGGCAAGCTCGCCGGCGATCTCGCGCGCGTTCACGTCGGGGCCGGTGCCCGCGGCAGAAGGGATCACCACGCGGATCGGCCGCGACGGATAGTCGGCGGCCGGACCTTGCGCCTGCGCAGCGGCAGTGAAGGCGAAGACCAGGGCGAGCGCGGCGCGCGTCAGGGAGCGGGAGCGTGAGGTCATGGAAGTCTCCTGGGGATGGCCCGATGGTATTTATGATAATTAAATCGATTCAACCGGTTATTCTGACCAGAAAATACCATTTAATTATCGTTTTATGATAAATATTTAAGAAATTGAGGCACCCATGACCTACCCTTCCCCTCCGCCGCCCCCAGGCGATATCAGCGCAGCCAGCGCAGCCTCCACAAGCAGCGGCATCGCCGCAGCCGCGGCCCCTGCCGCCGCCGGCTCCGACATCCCGATCCATGACGTCGCCGTGATCGGCTATGGCCCCACCGGCGAAACACTGGCCAACTGCCTGGGCCAGGCCGGCCTGTCGGTGGTGGTGATCGAGCGCGAGGCGGAAATCTGCACGCTGCCGCGCGCCATTCATTGCGACGGCGAAGTGATGCGCGCCTTCCAATCACTCGGCCTGCGCACCGGGATGGAAGCGATCTCACGCCCCGGCATGGCCAGCGTGTTCAAGAACCCGGCCGGCGAAACGCTGATGGTGCGCAATGCCAATGGCGAGATCGGGCCGCATGGCTGCGCCAACAGCTACTACTACCACCAGCCCGACCTGGAACGCGTACTGCGCGACGGCGCGGCACGTCACGCCGGGCTGCGCGTGCTGCTGCAGCACGAAGTGCTCGACATCGCCGACGACGGCGGCCCCGCGGCGACGCTACGGGTGCGCGACCTGGGCAGCGGCCGCGACATCACGCTGCGCGCGCGCTACGTGGTCGGCTGCGACGGCGCGCGCTCGCTGGCGCGCCGCGCGCTGGCCACGCCGATGATCGATCTGGGCCTGCACCAGCCGTGGCTGGTGTTCGACGTGCGGCTGTACGACGACGCCCCGGCGCTGCCGCTGCACACGGTGCAGCACTGCGACCCGGCGCGGCCGATGACGTACTGCAACGTGATCGGCAACCGCCGGCGCTGGGAAATCATGCTGATGCCCGGCGACGATCCCGACACCATCGTGCAGCCTGAATCGCTGTGGCGCTTGATCGACCGCTGGCTGCGGCCCGAGCATGCCGACATCGAACGCGCCGCCGTCTACACCTTCCACTCGCTGATCGCGCAGCATTGGCGCCGGGGCCGTGTGTTCCTGGCCGGCGACGCCGCGCACCAGACGCCGCCGTTCCTCGGCCAGGGTTTGTGCGCCGGCGTGCGCGACGCAATGAACCTGGGCTGGAAGCTGGCCGCCGTACTGCGCGGCGACGCTCCCGAAGCGCTGCTCGACACCTACCAATCAGAACGGCTGCCGCACGTGCAGTCGATCATCGAGCTGGCGGTGCGCTTGGGCAGCGTGATCCAGACCACCGACCCGGTGCTGGCGCGCGAGCGCGACGAAAAGCTGCGCAGCAGGCCCGAGATCGTCGAGCCGCCGTCGCCGCCGCTGGGTCCGGGGCTGCTGGTCAGCAACGCGCCCGATACCGGCCGCGTGTTTCCGCAACTGCGCGTCGATGACGGCCGCTTGCTCGACGACCGCATCGGTCCGCGCTTCGCCGTCATCGGCCAGGCGCAGGCGCTCGAACGCATGGCGCCCGCCAGCCGCGCCACCTGGCAGCGCCATGACGCGATGCTGCTGCCGGCCACCGGCGAACTGGACACCTGGCTGGCCGACCGCGCGCTGGCCGCCGTCGTGCTGCGCCCCGACCGCTATATCATGGGCGCGGCTACATCGGTCGCCGAGCTTGACGCGATCGCCGCCGCCATGCCCCGACCGACCGCGCCCAACGATCCGTGACCGACAAATCCGACTCCAGCCTGGTGCGAATGCTCAGCGTGCTCGAGCTGTTCGACGAACACCGGCTGAGCTGGAGCGCCGAGGAAATCGCCGACGCGCTGCAAGTATCAGTGCCTACCAGCTACCGCTACGTGCGCGTGCTGGTGGCGGCCGGCCTGCTGCAGCGCGCGGCCGGCCCGCATTACACGCTCGGGCCGCGCATCATCATCATGGATCACTACATCCGGCTGGGCGACCCGATGCTGCAGCACAGCCAGCCGCTGATGAAGGAACTGGTCGAGCAGACCGGCCTCGATTGCGTGCTGTCGGGCCTGTACGGGCTGCAGGTGCTGGACACGCATCGCGAGTCCGGCAGCCAGCCGGTGGCCTTGCGCTATGGCCGCGGACGACCGCGCTCACTGTTCGTCGGCGCCGCGCCCAAGGCGATCCTGTCGCGTTTCACGCCGGCGCAGTTGCGCAAGATGTTCGACGGCCACGCCGGCGAAATCACCGCCGCGGGCCTGCCGGCCGAATGGAAGGCCTTTCGCAGCTATTTCGGTGCGATCCGCAAGGCCGGCCATTATTTTTCGAACGGCGAGCTCGAACCCAACGTGGCCGGCGTGGCCGCGCCGATCCAGAAGACCGACGGCACGATCCTCGGCGCGATCTCGCTGGTCACCAGCGTGCAGCGGATGGCGATCGTCGACCTGCCCAAGATCGTCGCGCTGGTGATGCGCGCCGGGCGCGAGATTTCGGCACGCATTCGCTAGACACCGCAGGTGCGAGATGGGTCTGACCGGCGGCCGCTCGCCGTCGGCACTACCAACCGCTGCGATACGCAGCCTTGATGCTGCTATGAAAATGCTGCGCCAGTTCCGACGCCGGCGAGAATCTGGTAAATGCCACGTAGGTGGTGACCGGCAGCCTGGGACGGAAAGCGCGGATGCACAGCCGATCCTTGAAAACGGCGGCCATGTACGGATTGATGATGCCAACGCCAAGACCATGCGCTGCGAACGTGCACATGGTCGATGAATAAATGGTTTCGATGGACGTCGACATCGACATTTCGTGCTTCACGAACTGCTCCCGCAGCGCCTGCGTCACCGGGTCTTCGTTGGACAAGCTGATCAGCCCTTCCCCGACCAGATCGGACAGCTGCACCACGCGAAGCTTCGCAAATCGATGCTTCGGTGCTGAGATGCAAACCGCCTCCGACTCATGGACGACGCTGACATTGAACTCGGCCCGGTCGTAAGGCATGTTGGTCAGCGCGATGTCGTACAGCCCGACACGCAGCCGCTCTTCGATTTCGCGGCGGCTCAGGGTCTGGACGTTGAGCCGTACCTGCGGAAATTTTCTGGCGAAGTGCTCCATTGCCGCCGGTAGCACGCTCTGCCCCAGCGCGGGCGTGCTTGCGATGCGGAATACGCCTGCCCCGGACTCCCTGAGTGC
>JAFKGG010000378.1 GCA_017307915.1 Burkholderiales bacterium
GTTCGACGTGCTGGTCGGCATCAACCTGCTGCGCGAGGGGGTCGACATCCCCGAAGTGTCGCTGGTGGCGATTCTCGATGCCGACAAGGAAGGTTTCCTGCGTTCAGAGCGCAGCCTGATCCAGACAATCGGGCGGGCGGCGCGGCATCTGAACGGCCGGGCCATCCTGTATGCCGACCGCGTCACCGATTCGATGCGCCGCGCGCTCGACGAGACCGGGCGGCGGCGCACCAAGCAGTTGGCGTTCAACGCGCAGCACGGCATCGTGCCGCGCGGCGTCAGCAAGCAGGTGCGGGAATTGATCGACGGCGTCTACGACCCGCAGCAGGCACGCCAGGAACTGAAGGCGGCCGAGCAGCAGTCGCAGTACGAGACGATGAGCGAGAAGCGTGTCGCGAAAGAGATCAAGCGTCTGGAAAAACAGATGCTCGATCACGCGAAGAACCTCGAGTTCGAAAAGGCCGCGCAGGTGCGCGACCAGCTCGCGGCGCTCAAACAACGGTTTTTCGGGTCGAACGGAGGTGGCAGCAATGTGGTTCCGTTCGTGGCTGACAAGGCTGCGTAGGATCGGGCAAACATCCGAGGGCGCAAGCTGGAGCAAATATTTCGTTTCGCAGGCAGATACAAACATGGCAAAAAGAGAACCTGTTTCCTTGGCAATGAATACGCGGGTGATGTTCGTCTGCATGGGCAACATCTGCCGTTCCCCGATGGCAGAGGGAGTGTTCCGGCACTTGGTGCGGCAGGCCGGGCTCGATGAAGTGGTGAAGGTATCGTCGGCCGGCACGCACGCCTTCCACGCCGGCGAGGCGCCCGACAAGCGCGCCCAGTCGGTGGCGGCCAAGCGCGGCTACGACATCACCGATCTGCGCGCCAGCAAGGTCCGCGAGAAGGACTTTGACGAATTCGACATGATCCTGGCGATGGATTGGGACAACCTGGCCGCGCTGCAGCAGATGGTGCCGAAGAAGTACCACCACAAACTGCAGCTGCTGATGCGCTTTGCCACCGAGCACGAAACGGCCACCATCGCCGACCCGTACTACGGCAACGCGCAGGGCTTCGAGCAGGCGCTGGATTACATCGAAGATGCCTGCAACGGGCTGCTGGAGGTGGCCAAGCGCCGCGCTACGCAGGTGGCCGCGGCCTGAAGCCGACCTGGCGTTCAGTCCGAAAGGGGCCGCCGGCCCCTTTTTCATTTCCGGCCCGCAGTCGATGCAGTTCAAACCCGGGCGTAACCGGTCGAACTGCGCGACACCTTGGTGCCCGGCTTCATGTGTGAGGTTGCATCGCGGTGATGGCCTTGGGAAACCCCTTCAGACCGTCGACCACCACGATCAGAATATCCTGCGCGCCGCGGGCGCGCATCTCGTTCGCTAGATAGTCATGCTGCTGAATGAGCGCGTCTTGGGGCGGCACACCAAGGCGTGTGCGGCTGAAGCTGTGTAGAAATCGTTGCGCCTGGGGAGCCTGAAGTCGGTCCACAGCGTACTTTGCAGATCTGACAGAGCATGCGGCATTCATGAATGTGACCTTGCCCTTCCGCGCGGGTCACCGGTAGCCCTTGTGCATCAAGCTCAGAAACTCTTGCCGAAGAGTCGCGTCCTTGAGAAAGGAGCCCCGCATCATGGAGTTAGTCATCAAAGCTTCATCGTCCTTAACACCGCGCCAGTGCATGCAGAAGTGATTCGCTTCGATGACGATAGCCAGACCGTCAGGCTTGACGCGGCGCTGCAGTTCGTCCGCGAGCATCGTCACAGCTTCTTCCTGGATCTGCGGGCGGCTCATGATCCACTCGCAGATGCGTGCGTACTTGGACAATCCAATCAGGTTGGACGATGGGTTGGGCAACACTCCAATCCAAACTCTTCCGAGAATCGGGCAGAGGTGGTGCGAGCAAGCGCTTCGAACCTTGATCGGGCCCACGATCATCAACTCGTCTAAGCGCGATACATTCGGGAATGCGGTCGTCGATGGTGCTGCGATGTAGCGGCCGCGAAACACCTCGCCAATGAACATCTTGGCGACGCGCTGCGCGGTGTCCGCTGTATTGTGGTCGCTGTCGGTATCTATCACGAGCGCTCGTAGCACCTCTCGGAGCCTGCCTTCCACTTCCAGACAGAGTTCCTCCAATTCACCTTCCTCGATGAACGCCGAAATGTTGTCGTTGGCGTGATAGCGGTGTTTCGCGCCGACCAACCGATGACGTATGCGCTCTGATGCGCGCCTTAGGAGTGGTTTTTTTTCTTCCCTGAAGGCCGATGCGGATGCATCTCTGAACATGGATGAACTCCTGGCGGTGTGGTGAGCCCGCCTGATCACAGCATTGAGGGTTTCACAACGACTTCAGATATTCGGCCAGGTCGGCAATCTGCTGGCTGCTCAGACCCAGCGCTAGCCTGCCGTTGTAAGTCCGCACGACATCGGTCAATGTCGCCGCTGATCCATCGTGGAAATACGGCGCGTGCTGCCATATTCCCTTGAGCGGGGACGTTCTGTACTGCTTGCTGGCGGAACGCGACGCGTAGCTGGGCGACTCCGGCTCCGCCATCGAATCGCTTGCCGGATGAAGGGTCGAATTTGCATCCGTGAACAGCGCGCCGGTATGGCAGCTCGCACATTTTCCAGCGCCTTCAAACAGCAGCTGACCGCGGACCGCTGCCGTAGCATCGAAGGATCCCGTGGGCGCAGTTGGTGCCTTGAGCGACAACTGATAGGCCTGCAATGCCGGAAGTTTGTCCGACACCAGATCCTGAGTGCCATTGGTGATGCTCAGATTCAGACGGGGCTCCGAGACGGAGCCCTGGCCGCCCATCTCCGCCACGGCAACGTAGCGGTTCCAATACGAGAGCTCCTTGCCGTCGCCGGTGAACGTCACGCTGTGAATGCCCTCCAGGCCAAAAGCCGGAGGGATGACCACCGGTTTGCTGATGCCGTCGACGTTGTGGCGCGGGTCGAATTTACCCTTGCCCCAGGAATTGAAAACGGCCTTGGTGGCGGCATCCAACGTCGGAGACAGCGCGATGATGGCGCCAGAGTTCAGGTCTCGGTTGGGCCAGCCATCCAGGCGCTTGCCGATGCCCGGTGCGAAGGAGTTGTCGACCGTCGAATGGCAAAGAGCACAGGTGATGCCGACGCGTTTCAGAACGTCTTGGCCGTTGACTGTCTCAACGGTTCCCTTGACGCCGACGACGGCATCAAGCTTCAGCAGGGCGACGGTAGTTGCCGGGCTGGTGAGGCTGATGCTGCCGGATTGAATGCCTTGTACAACGGCGGCTGGCAACGCTTCGGCATCCACTTTCAGGCCCACCGACAGAGCCGTCACCGGGTCCACCGCGGTGCCGATGACCTCGTTCATCATCAACTTGTCGGTCCAGAAGATTTCGTCGCCGAAGGTATCGAACCGAAAGATCTGTTTGCCCTGCGCGACCAGCGCGGCCTGATCGATCGCATCCGAGTCGTTGGAACTACTGTCCCCGCCACATGCTACCAGCGCCGCTGCGCTGGCTGCCATCGCGCCGACGATCAAGGCGATCCGAGTGCGAGTCGAGGATCGATAGGGCTTTTCTAGACGCACGGCGGCGTCGCAGTCTTGGGCTTCTGTTGTGTCCTCTTGCATGATTCGGTCCCTTTGGTTGGTGAGGCATCGCGGGTTGCGGAGATCCTCTTTTGAGGATCGCCTTGTCGTTGGATGCAGGTCATGCCGAAAGCGTGACAGCGGATCAGAAAAAAATCACCAGGGATGCGAAGGCGCCAGCCACACCCACAGCCGTCGCTTGCAGACGTAGAGCATGGTGAAGACACCGATGGCCAGCATGACGGCGCCGAGAGACACCACGCTTCTGTCGTGCGCCCCTTCCGAGACGCTCAGATTGGCGCGGAACGCGGGACTACTGGCATTCATGCGATGCGAGGCATCCAGGCCCTCAATCGTGCTGCCGCCGATGTAGAGCGACGTGCCTGGCTCTGCGGAATAGTGGATCCGATGACCGAGGCGATACAGAGCACAGTCAGTAGTGAGATCGCGAATCGCATGGACGATAGCAACTCCACGAATGCGCGAAACCGTGGAGATCGGGTCCGCATCTCAATGCTCGTGGTCGAAGTGATCATGCTTGTATTCGCATGATCATGCACATGCGGTGTGAAGGGATTGGAAGATTGGCCGCAATCGCGGCCATCGATAACACCGCTCAGACTGCTTCTCGATCCTTCATATGTTCTCCGTCCTATACCTAGCGTTGCCTGGCCGTCGATGGGCGACACTCTGGCGTGTCGTTGGCGTGCCGCAAATAGGCGATGAGATCGGCGCGATCCTTGGCATCAGGGACACCGTCGTAGGTCATCGTGGTACCTGGCATGGCCTTCATGGGCTGTGCCAGGAATCGGTCGAGCGTCTTTTCATCCCAGGTGATGCGCGAATCCCTCATGGCTGGGGAATAGGCAAAGCCGGGCAGGCTGCCAGCGCGCCGCCCTAGCAGACCACAATGGCGCGGTCCCACCCGATCGTAGCTAAGCGCGTGACAGGCCAGACACCGTGCGTAGACTTTTTCGCCGCGCAGTTGATCGGGTGCGGACTGCACTGCGCCAGTGACAACAAGGGCCAGTGCACCGGCAAGCCATGGCTGGCGCCGACTCATGACATGAAGGCCGATGGCACGGGCACTTCGCCCAATGCGTTGCGCAGGATGGCCCAATGCATCGCTTCATCACCCAGAATGCTTGCGGCGGCCTTGGCCAGATCACGATTGCCGAATAAAGGGACGGCGCCCAGATACGCACTTACGGCGCCTTGTTCCAGTTTGGCTGCGAAGCGCAGCACGTCGGCCTGCGACTTCAGTTGGTCCACGGGGAAGTTATAGCGGGACTTGGTGAGCACAGGCTTGCCACCAAGCTTTTCGACGGTCTTGGCCAGCACGTCGGCGTGCTCCTTGTGGTGCCCTTGAAAGGTCATGGCAAGATCCAGCACGGGCTTTTGCAGCAGCTTGCTCTCGGCGCCCAACTGGTAGGCTGCAATGGCCTCGAGTTCGGCGCCGAGCGCGGTGTTGAGGATCTGGATGTCCTGCGATGCGCCGCTACCGGCCTGCGCGGCGAGCGCGTCCTTGCCGGCCAGCAATGCGACCGCCGCGCCGGAGAGAGCGAGGCCGGACTGGCCGAGAAAGAGGCGGCGGGCCGCGGCGGGGTGGGAAATCTGCAAGAAGGACATGGCATCTCCATACGGTGGGGTGAAGACCAGGGGGATTCCCGGCCTGTGAGCTTGCTATGCCGGCATGCCGGCGGCGACTCGACCGCCGCACAGCGATGGGCAAGCCCGTGTGCGTTGCGTTCGACTCTGCCAATTCGATGGAGTGACCGTTCGCCGCGTTCCCGTTCAACGTCAGCGCTAGCTACATGGCGGCGTGCGCTGCGTCCCTCGGCGCTATCGAGCGGTGCGAGCCACCTGCATATCGTCGGCCCAGGTTAGCGCGCGGTAGTCAAAGCCATCGAGCAGACCTGGCTCCACGACATTGAAGTAAGGAGAGAGGTCGAAATCGCGCGGCATGCAGAGACTGTGGTGACGTATGTGCAGGATCTCGCGTTGGCAATGTCGGGTGACGTCCGGAAGAACGGGATAGCGCAGCGATTGTCTTGAGACATCACCCCGGGGGGAGGGCCGCGTCGCCGCCAGCCCTGGCCAGCACGGCCACGACAATACGATCGCAGCGCGCTCCGTCGAAGGCGAACGCGTCGCCAAGCGCAACGTCGATATCGCTGGCCAAGCCTTCACGCAGCATGCTGCGGGCGCGGAAGAAGCGAGTGCGCACCGTGGCCTCCGGGATCTCGAGGACCTGCGAAACTTCTTCGACACTCATCTCCTCGACGGCGCGCAACATGAACACGCTGCGGAAAGCATCGGGCAGCAGATCGATGCGTGCTTCCATCAGCTTGCGGATCTCCGCGCGCATGGCGACACGCTCGGGTTGCCGGTCCGGGTCGGCTGTCAGTGATGCCATGGTCTCGGGCTCGGTTGAATTCATGGCTGCATCCAGTGGGATGACCTGTGCATCCCGTCGCCGCAGCCGTCCGAGGGCTTCGTTGACGACGATACGAACCAGCCATGTCGAGAGTTTGGCGTCGGCACGGAAACCACCGAGCGCCTTCCAGGCGCGTAGGTACGCCTCCTGTAGCACGTCTTCGGCATCGGAGTCGTTCTTCAGGATGCTGCGCGCTGTGCGGAACAGCAAGCGGTTATTGCATCGCATGATGACTTCGAACGCGCTGGCGTCACCGTTCGCGGCACGCGATGCGAGGTCAGCGTCCAGCGGCTGTTGCGAATGGGATGTGGGTATCAGTTTTTGCATGACGGCCTCCGTGCATTGGATTGATCGCCGGAGCCAGGCGTTCCCGATTCTGGTGTGTTTCGTCGCTACGCCACGCCTCGTTAGTATTGTGATCGTCTATTGCGGCGAGGCGCAGTGCAGCCTCACGGCATGGCAACCGCTCGGCTGCAATCCCCCATGTGGCTTCGTGCCTGCGGCGCTACGCGCTTCGCTTGCCTCCGGGGCAGCGCAAGGCCCATCCCCGCCGCGCACAGCTCGGCCAGCTAGTTCATCAGGCGGCCGTGTATCTCTACGCCCTGTGTGGTATCAAATAAGATTGATTATCATTTGATGCGTGGATGATGAAAAGATGGCCGACCCGGACGCCGCGCTTTTCGCCTGGCGAGCTACCGCTGGTTCGTAGTCCGTCGCCTATCCATCGCAGAACCATTCCTTCCATCCAAGGGCGCTCATGAATTCCGGTTCCGAACCTGTCGACACGTCCGCGTCCCCATCCCCGTCCCGGGCATCAAGCATCTTCAGCATGAAGCCGCTGATGTTCGAGACCTTCGTGTGCACACTCGCGATGATGTCCTTCGTGGCGCTGATCGGGCCGATCGCGCGGGTTCTCGGGCTGTCGCCCTGGCAGGCGGGCCTGGCCGTGACGGTGGGCGGCATCGCCTGGGTGCTGTTCGCGCGCACCTGGGGCGCGGCGAGTGACAGGATCGGACGCCGCAGGATCATCCTGCAGGGGCTCGGCGGCTTCGTGCTGTCCTATGCTGTGATGTGCTTGTTCATCGTGCTGGCGCTGCGCCATCCGCTGCCGATCTGGGTGGTTTTCGCGGGTATGGTGCTGCTGCGTGGCATCGCAGGAGGCTTCTATGCGGCGGTGCCGGCCACGGGCGCAGCGCTGATCGCGGATCACGTGCCGCCGGAGAAGCGCGCGGGTGCCATGGCCGGGCTGGGGGCTGCGAGCGGGATCGGCATGGTGGCCGGGCCTGGGGTGGCCGGGGCGCTCGCCGCGCACAGCCTGGAATTGCCGTTGTTCATCACGGCCGTGCTGCCCTTCATCGCGTTGGCGGTGATGTGGCGCTGGTTGCCGCGCACCGAGCACCACGCCGCGCCGGATGCCACCACCTTGAAGATCAGCGACGTGCGGCTGCGTCGCCCCCTGACGGTGGCCTTTGCGGCCATGTTCAGCGTGACCATCGCGCAGGTCGTTGTGGGCTTCTTCGCGCTGGATCGGCTGCACCTGGATGCGACTGCGGCAGCGCGGGCCGCCGGCATCGCCTTGACGGTGGTCGGGGTGGGGCTGATCCTGGCTCAACTTCTGGTTCGCAGCCTGGGTTGGCCCGCGGAGCGGCTGATCCGCATCGGAGGTGTGGTCTCGGCCCTGGGCTTTGGATCGGTGCTGTTTGCTACGACGCAGCTGGCCTTGTGGGTGGGCTATTTCGTCGCTGCGGCAGGCATGGGCTGGGTGTTCCCTGCAGTGACGGCCCTGGCCGCCAATTCGGTGAACGCGAACGAGCAAGGCGCTACGGCAGGAACCGTGGGTGCCGCGCATGGGCTGGGCATGATCGTCGGGCCGCTTGCTGGCACGCTGGTCTATGACGTCGACCCGGGTGTGCCGTATGTGCTGATTGCGGTGCTGCTGGTGCTGGCGGCACTGTGGCCGGCCCGTGCACTGGCGCCACAAGTAGCCGAGCCTGGGCTTTGAACGCAGCTGGCGGAGGCCGGGCAACCGGCGACGTGGGACGCCACTGATCACTCCGAGAGCCCCACACCTTGTCGTCGCTGCGCCTGCGTTCGATGCTTCGTGGCGCCCAGTGCGCTGAGGCTGAGCGCCCATAGCAGGCAGAATCAAGCCCAAACCATTGGCGCATAAGCGCTTTTCTATGCTGTCTGATCCGTCAAGGAACTTGACGGCGGGCATCTTTCAATTCCGGGTGCGGCAATTGCTAGAGCAACCCGTCGTCCGTAAGGGTTTGCTCTTGAGGGCGACAATGGTTGAGTGCGTTACAGGGTTGTTTTGTCCTGGACATAAACCCTGTGCAACGTGCGGAATACCGACTAAATTACTCGGAAACTCGTATAATTAAAGTTGAGTAGCCGAGTCAACTACTGGCCTCTTGTACCTGGAGCAACCATGCGACTGACGACCAAAGGACGCTTTGCAGTGACCGCCATGATCGACCTGGCGATGCGTCAGCATCAGGGTCCCGTGACGCTCGCCGGCATCAGCCAGCGCCAGAAAATTTCGCTGTCGTACCTGGAACAGTTGTTCGGCAAACTGCGGCGCCACGAGCTGGTGGAAAGCACCCGCGGTCCCGGCGGCGGCTATACGCTCGCCCGGCCGATGAAGGATGTGACGGTTGCCGATATCATCTTCGCCGTTGACGAACCGCTGGACGCCACGCAGTGCGGCGGCAAGGAAAACTGCCTCGACGACGGCCCGTGCATGACGCATGAGCTGTGGACGAACCTGAACAAGCGAATGATCGAATACCTCGATTCGGTGACGCTGGGCGAGCTGGTCGAGCAGCAGAAGGGCAAGGAAACCAAGGCGCAGCCGAAAGAAATTTCGGTGCTGAAAGAGCATCGCGCCGCGCTGGAGTTCCCGACCTCGACGCTGCAGCCGATCAAGCTCGACAACGGCCGGATCACGACTCTCTGAACCTCAATCGCACCATGATGCAAGCGCCGAAGCCGATCTATCTCGACTATTCCGCCACCACGCCGGTCGACCCCCGGGTCGTCGACAAGATGGTGCCGTATCTGTACGAACATTTCGGCAATCCGGCCTCGCGCAGCCATGCCTATGGCTGGGAGGCCGAACAGGCGGTCGAGGAAGCTCGGGCCCAGGTGGCGGCGCTGGTCAATTGCGATGCCAAGGAAATCATCTGGACGTCGGGCGCCACCGAGTCGATCAACCTGGCGATCAAGGGCGCCGCGCATTTCTACAAGGAACGCGGCCGTCATCTGATCACCACGCGCACCGAACACAAGGCCACGCTCGACACGATGCGCGAGCTGGAGCGCGAGGGTTTCGAGGTCACCTACCTCGACGTGCTGGAAAACGGCCTGGTCGATCTGGAAGCGTTCAAGGCGGCGCTGCGGCCCGACACGATCCTGGTGTCGATCGTCTACGTGAACAACGAGATCGGCGTCATCCAGGACGTGCCGGCAATCGGTGAAATCTGCCGCGAGCGCGGTATCATCTTCCACGTCGACGCGGCGCAGGCGACCGGCAAGGTCGCGATCGATCTGGCCAAGCTCAAGGTCGATCTGATGTCGTTCTCGGCGCACAAAACCTATGGCCCGAAGGGCGTGGGCGCGCTGTTCGTGCGGCGCAAACCGCGCGTGCGCATCGAGGCGCAGATCCACGGCGGCGGGCACGAACGCGGTTTTCGTTCGGGCACCTTGCCGACGCACCAGATCGTCGGCATGGGCGAGGCGTTTCGTCTGGCGCGCGAAGAAATGGCCACCGAGAACGAGCGCATCCGCATGCTGCGCGATCGCCTGTTGCGCGGCCTGACGCAGATCGAAGAGGTCTACATCAACGGCGACATGGAACACCGTGTGCCGCACAACCTGAACATGAGTTTCAATTACGTCGAGGGCGAATCCCTGATCATGGCGATCAAGGAGCTGGCGGTCTCCAGCGGCTCGGCCTGTACCTCTGCCAGTCTCGAACCGTCGTACGTGCTGCGCGCCCTGGGCCGCAGCGACGAACTCGCGCACAGTTCGATCCGCTTCACGGTGGGGCGTTTCACCACCGAGGCCGAGATCGATTACGCCGTCGAGCTGATCCGCTCGAAGATCGCCAAACTGCGCGAAATGTCGCCGCTGTGGGAAATGGTCCAGGAAGGCATCGATCTCGATTCGGTGCAGTGGGCCGCTCACTGACGCAATCGCGAGTCGCAACGCATACCGGAGAAAAGCGGCAATGGCCTACAGCGAAAAAGTCATCGATCACTACGAAAACCCGCGCAACGTCGGCGCGCTCGACCGCAGCGATCCGAACGTCGGCACTGGCATGGTCGGTGCGCCGGCCTGCGGCGACGTGATGAAGCTGCAGATCAAGGTCAGCGAGCAGGGCGTCATCGAAGACGCCAAGTTCAAGACCTATGGCTGTGGCTCGGCGATCGCTTCGTCGTCGCTGGTCACTGAATGGGTCAAGGGCAAGACGCTGGATGAAGCGGCGGCAATCCGCAATACCCATATCGCCGAAGAACTGGCGTTGCCGCCGGTGAAAATCCACTGTTCGATCTTGGCCGAAGATGCGATCAAGGCCGCGATCGACGACTACCGCAAGAAGCATGGCGCCGCCGAGGCGCAGCCGCAGAAAGCGGCCTGAGACGCGGCAAGCGACGGAGAACGACTCACATGGCAGTGATGTTGAGCGAATCGGCCGCCCGTCACGTGGCGCGCTACCTGGAACGCCGCGGCAAGGGCATCGGCCTGCGCCTGGGGGTCAAGACCTCGGGTTGCTCGGGTTTGGCGTACAAGCTTGAATACGCCGACGAGCCGAACCCCGAAGACGTGCAGTTCGAAAGCCACGGCGTGCGCGTCTTCGTCGATCCGCGCAGCCTGCCGTACTTGGACGGCACCGAACTCGACTTCGTCCGCGAAGGCCTGAACGAAGGGTTCCGCTTCAACAACCCCAACGTCAAGGGCGAGTGCGGCTGCGGCGAATCGTTCCAGGTGTAGCATTCGCGGCGCGCGGCGCATACCAGCCGCGCCCCTGTCGATCGAGGCGGCCGATGGCCGCCTCTTCGTTTGATCAGACGATGGTTTCGAAGACGCGCAATTATTTCGAGCTGTTCTCGCTGCCGGCGGCGTTTCGGCTGGACGAACGCGCGCTGGAGTCGGCGTTTCGCGAGGTGCAGAGCGCCGTGCATCCCGATCGCTTCGCGGCCGCGCCCGAGCAGCAACGCCGGCTGGCGATGCAGATGGCCACGCTGGTCAATGAAGCCTATCGCGTGCTGCGCGATCCGGCGCGGCGCGCCGAATACCTCTGTTCGCTCAACGGCGTGTCCTTGGAGGCCGAATCGAACACGGCGATGCCGGCCGACTTCCTGATCGAGCAGATGCAGTGGCGCGAACAATTGGACGAGGCCAAGGCCGCGCGCGACCGCAGCGCCATCGACGCGCTGCGCACCGAGTTGCAGCGGCGGCGCACGCTGCTGATCGAGACGCTGGGGGCCGCGCTGGATGACCGGCACGACTTCGACGAGGCCGCCGATCTGGTGCGGCGGCTGATGTTCATCGATCGCTTCGGCGCTGACATCGAGTCGGCCGAAGAGCTGATGTAACGCCGGCCCTGCCGAACAACCGAGACCACGATGGCCCTGTTGCAGATTTCCGAACCCGGCATGTCGCCTGAGCCGCACCAGCGGCGCCTGGCCATCGGCATCGATCTGGGCACGACCAATTCGCTGGTGGCGGCGGTGCGCTCCAGCATCGCCGAGGTCATCGCCGACGACCATGGGCGCGAGTTACTGCCTTCGGTGGTCCGTTACGTCGACGGCGGCAAGGTGATCGTGGGGGCGGCCGCGTTTGCGCAGGCTGCCGCCGATCCGGCCAATACGATCATGTCGGCCAAGCGCTTAATGGGGCGCGGGCTGGCTGATGCGCGGCGTGAGCGGCTGCCATACGCCTTCGTCGAGGCCGAAGGCATGGTGCGCATCCGCACGCGTGCCGGCGAGCGCAGTCCGGTCGAGGTGTCGGCCGAGATCCTGAAGGTGCTGCGCGAGCGTGCCGAAGAGGCTTTGGGCGGCGAGCTGGTCGGCGCGGTGATCACGGTGCCGGCGTATTTCGATGATGCGCAGCGGCAGGCCACCAAGGATGCCGCGCGCTTGGCCGGCCTGGACGTGCTGCGGCTGCTGAATGAGCCGACCGCAGCGGCGGTGGCCTATGGGCTCGATCACGGTGCCGAAGGCATCTATGTCGTTTACGACCTGGGCGGCGGCACCTTCGACGTGTCTATCCTGCGGCTGAGCAAAGGTGTGTTCGAAGTGATCGCCACCGGCGGCGATTCGGCGCTGGGCGGCGATGATTTCGATCGCCACATCGTCGAATGGGCGCTGCGCGAGGCCGGCATGGCGCCGGCGGCGTCTTCGCATCCGATCGATGAGGCGCTGGCCTCGGGTGCGCTGGTCAGCAATGACCTGCGCGCGATGCTGGTCGAGGCGCGGCGCGCCAAGGAAGCGCTGACGCACGAATCGCCGGCCACTTTCGCGCTGCAATTGTCCGACGCCACGCGCGTGCGGCTGCCCCTGTCCAGCGAACGCTTCGAGGCCGTTACGCGCGACCTGCTCGACCGCACGCTGACGGCCACGCGCCGCGCGCTGCGCGATGCGCGGCTGCGCGTCGACGAGGTCAAGGGCGTGGTGCTGGTCGGCGGCGCTACCCGCATGCCGCAGGTGCGCCGCGCGGTGGGCGAGCTGTTCGGCCGCGAGCCGTTCACCGATCTCGATCCCGACAAGGTGGTGGCGCTGGGCGCGGCGCTGCAGGCCAACCTGCTGGCCGGCAACCGCAGCGAAACCGAGGACTGGCTGCTGCTCGACGTGATTCCACTGTCGCTGGGGTTGGAGACGATGGGTGGCCTGGTCGAGCGCATCATTCCGCGCAACAGCACCTTGCCGATCGCGCGTGCGCAGGAGTTCACCACCTTTCGCGATGGCCAGACGGCGATCGCGATCCACGTGGTGCAGGGCGAGCGCGAGCTGGTGTCGGACTGCCGTTCGCTGGCGCGCTTCGAGCTGCGCGGCATTGCGCCGATGGCGGCGGGCGCGGCACGCATTCTCGTTACCTTCCAGGTCGATGCCGACGGGCTGCTGTCGGTCAGCGCGTGTGAGCAGTCCAGCGGCGTCAAGGCCTCGGTGGTGGTCAAGCCTTCCTACGGCCTGAGCGACGAAGAGATCGCTTCGATGCTGCAAAGCTCGTTCACCTCGGCCGAGGCCGACATGAAGGCGCGCGCGCATCGCGAACAGCAGGTCGAGGCCGATCGGCTGGTCGAAGCCACTTACGCGGCGCTGGCGGCCGATGGCGATCTGCTCAGCGAGACCGAGCGTACGGCGGCCGAGGCCTTGCTGATCAAAACCAAAGAGATTCGCGAGCGCGGCGATACGGCGGCGATCCGCCATGCGATCGAAGCGCTGGCCGCGGCGACCGAAGATTTCGCGGCGCGGCGCATGGATCGCTCGATTGCGGCGGCCCTGACCGGGCGACGCATCGACGAAGTGGATCACTGACGCTCATGCCCAAGATCACCGTATTGCCGCACGAAAAGCTGTGTCCGGCCGGCACCGAGTTCGAGGCCAAGCCCGGCGAGACGCTATGCCTGTCGCTGCTGCAGCACGGCGTGTCGATCGAGCACGCCTGCGATATGGCCTGCGCTTGCACCACCTGTCACGTCGTCGTGCGCAAGGGCTTCGATTCGCTGGAACCGTCCAATGAGACTGAAGACGACATGCTCGACAAGGCCTGGGGCTTGAGCCCGCAGTCGCGCTTGTCGTGCCAGGTCGAGATCGGCGATGAGGACCTGACGGTCGAGATTCCGAAGTACACGATCAATCATGCGCGTGAGAATTGAGCGCGCGGCACTGGGCGCGCCAGGAGAACTCGAATGAAATGGACCGATGTGAACGAGATCGCGATCGCGCTGACGGATGCGCATCCCGACGTCGATCCGGCGAGCGTGCGCTTCACTGATCTGTACAACTGGGTGCTGGCGCTGCCGGGCTTCGATGATGACCCGAAGCGTTCGGGCGAGCGCATCCTGGAAGGGATCCAGCAGGCGTGGATCGACGAGGTCGCCTAGGGGTGTATTAACGCCCCAGCGTGCGGTGCGTCGTCCGCCCGCCTCAGGTCTTGGCCATCGACTTGGGCAGGTTGATCAGGAATTCCGCCAAACCCTTGGCGCCTTGCGCCAGGCTTATATGCCGCATCATCATCCGATGCGTGCGTGCCGGATCGTTGGCGATGATGGCTTCGACCAGCTCGCCGTGCTGTTCATACGACGAACGAACGCGCCCCACGGCGATGAACGCATGGCGCAGATAGGCGCCGGTGCGCGCGCGCAGCGCCAGCAGCTGCTCGCGCAGATAAGGGTTGCGGCAGCCGCGGTATAGCACTTCGTGGAAGTCGTGATTGGCTTCACGCCAGGCCTGTGCATCGTCGGCCTCTGCAATCGGCGCGGCGGCGCGGTGCACCCGCGCCAGCTCTTCGCGCTCTTCGGCGGTCATGCGCTGACAGGCCATGCGAGCGCAGACGCCCTCCATTTCGGCCATCAATTCCCAGATGGCCAGCAGCTCCTGCACGTCCATGCGGGCCACGACCATGCCGTTGCGCGGCTGGCTGTGCAGGATTCTCTGCGCCTTCAACTGCAATAGCGCCTCTCGCACGGGCGTGCGCGACACCTGGTAGCGCGCCGCCAGCTCCTGCTCATCGATCGACTGGCCGGGCAACAGTACGCCGTTGCGGATGTCGGTTTCGACTGCCAAGCGGATGCGTTCGCTGACTTTCATGGGTTTGAACGAGAAAACGATTGCATGAAATTATCCTATGTTCTATAAATATATTTATGGATCACCAAATAATATTAAAACCTTGAACAATCACCCAGTCAGCGACGAGGGAAATCGTGCAGCGGCGGCGCCTGCCGTCGAGCCAATCCCCGACGAAGAGGCCCTGCGCGAGCATCTGGCACGGCTGGGTATCGCCGTATCCGAGCGCGAGCTGCATGCCATCCGCAAGGGGCTGATCAGACTGGCCCCTGCCACAGCCGGGAAGCGCGTATGACACCCGCCGGGCTGCCCGACACGATTGCCGGGCTGCGCAGCATGTTGCTGCGCGGCGACGTTGGCGTGGCGCAAGCGCTGAGCCTGCAGCGCCGGGCCTTCGAAAATGACGCATGGCACTGCGTGGTCGGCCTGCTCGAAATTGGCGACGTGCCGTCGGTCTCCCTGCCGCTGGCGGGCGTGGGGTTGGCCCACAAGGATATTTTCGTGCTGCCCGGGCGCCCGCCGGAATGCGGCGCGCGCCATCCCTGGCGGGCCGCGTCTGCCGCCTCGGCATGGGCCGCCCCGGCATGGGCCGCCCCGGCATCGGCCGTCGAGGCATCGGCCGTCGAAGCATCGGCAAGCGACGCATCGGCCCCCGCATCAGTGGTCACCCGCCTGGCCGCAGCCGGCAGCCAGCCGCTGGCAGCCTTGGCCATGTCGGAGCACGCCAGTGGCGCGACCGGCGAAAACCCGCACTATCCGCTACCGGTCAATCCGCTGGATGCTTGCGCCGCAGTAGGGGGCTCGTCGAGCGGTTCGGCGGTGGCCGTGGCGGCGGGGCTTTGCTACGGATCGCTGGGCACCGATACCGCCGGTTCGGTACGCATTCCGGCGGCCACCTGCGGTCTGCTCGGTTTGAAACCGACGCGCGGCCTGCTGCCTGGCGACGGCGTGGCGCCGCTTGCACCATCGCTGGATACCGTGGGCGTGATCGCCCGTAACGCCGACGATGCGTCGGCGGTGTTGCGGGCCACGCTCGACGCGGTTCAATGCGCGGCGCTGGACACCTATGCCGCGCCCGATTGCCGGGCGTGGCGAATCGCAAGCTGCTGGACGCACCCTGACCCCACGGTGCTTGCCGACCCGCCCACGCTCGATGCGCTGGAAGACTATGCCGGCGAATGCAGCGCGCACGGCGCGCGGCGTGATGTGCAACTGACGGCGCTGCCTGAATGGATGAGGCTGGCGCAGACGATTCTTCACAGCGAAGCTGCTGCTTCGCACGCTGATGCGCTACGCGGCAGGGCGCCCGCGCTGGCGCCGTTGACGCGCACGGTTGCGCTGCTCGGCGCAGCCATTCCACCAGGGTGGTATGCGGCCGCTGTCGAGCAGCGAGCGTCGCACGCGCAAGCCTTCATCGCTGAGGTGCTGGCCGACAGCGACGTGCTGCTCACGCCCGCGCTGCCGCGCGGCGTACCCGACTGGTCACAGGTGCTGAGCACCTCGCCCGGCTTCGAGCCGCGCCGCCTGCTCGACCTGTTCTGCTGGCTGTCGTTCGTGAATTACCTGGGATTGCCCGCCATCGTGTTTCCGATCGGCCGCGATCGGCGTGGCAGGCCGCTGTGCGTGCAGGCCATCGGCCGGCCCGGCAGTGAAGCGATGCTGCTGGCGATCGCACGGCACGCCGAACACAGCCGTTTCGATGGCCAGGGATTTTGCCGCTTGGCTGCTTCTTCCTGCTTGCGAGATTGAATCGAACCATGCCACAGCTTTCCGCTTCGCCGGCATTGCGGCGCTTTCGAGTCCTGGATCTTTCCCGCGTGCGCGCCGGCCCGACCTGCGTGCGCATGCTGGCCGATTTCGGCGCTGACGTGATCCGTATCGAACCGCCGCCGGGTATCGATCCCAATGAAGCCATGTTCGCCGCCGATCGCTGGAATGGCGATTTCCAGAATCTGAATCGCAACAAGCGTTCGTTGACGCTGAACCTGAAGAAGCCGGAAGGCCGCGAGGTCTTCACGCGCCTGGTCGCCGATGCCGACGTGGTGGTGGAAAACTGGCGGCCCGACGTCAAGCAGCGGCTGGGCGTGGATTACGAATCGCTGCGTGCGCTGAATCCACGCATCATCCTCGCCAGCATTTCGGGCTTCGGCCAGAGCGGCCCGTATGTGAGCCGGCCGGGTTTCGACCAGATCGTGCAGGGCATGGGCGGCCTGATGTCGGTGACCGGCTTGCCCGGACAAGGGCCGGTGCGTGCCGGTCTGGCGGTGGCCGATTCGAGCACGGGGCTGTACACCGCCATCGGCATTCTGGTCGCGCTATTGGAACGCGAGGTTTCGGGCCAGGGGCAATGGGTGCATGCGTCGCTGCTGCATTCGCAGATCGCGATGATGGATTTCCAGGCTGCCCGCTACCTGAACGACGGCGACATTCCCACGCAAGAGGGCAATGATCATCCGACCAGCAGCCCGATGGGCCTGTTTCGCGCCAGCGACGGTCTGTTCAATCTCGGCGCTTCCGGCGAGGGCAACTGGCAGCGGTTCTGCCGGGCGCTCGAGCGGGCCGATTGGCTCGAAGACCCGGAGTTCCAGACCGAGAAGCTGCGCGTGCGCAACCGTCGCCGCCTGAACGAGCAGATCGAGGCGGTATTCGGCACCCGGCCGGTGGCGCATTGGGTCGATCTTCTGAATGCCGCCGGTGTGCCGGCCGGCCCGGTGCTGACGGTGCCGCAGATGTTCGACGATCCGCAGGTGCGCCATCTTGGCGTGGCGCGCAACTGCGAGGCCTGGCAGGGCGGGCAGCGCACGATGATCACGCAGCCGGTCACGCTGATGCGCACGCCGGCCGACATCGCGCGTACCGCACCGGGTTGGGGTGAGCATACCGACGAGGTCTTGCGCGAGGTCGGCTATGGCGACGAAGACATCCACAAGCTGCGCGAAGCCGGCGCCATCTGAAGCGGCACGAGGAAGCTGATCATGAGTGCAGACAAGCATCCGCCAGGACGTCTGGTGTTCGACGATCGCGACGGCCTGTTGCGCATTCGCATCAGCAACCCGGCACGCTACAACGCCATGTCGCTATCGATGTGGGAATCGTTGGGGCAGACGCTGGCCGCAGTGCGCCAGCGCCGCGATCTGCGCGCGA
The DNA here is from genome assembly GCA_017307915.1 of Burkholderiales bacterium. Classification (GTDB taxonomy): domain Bacteria; phylum Pseudomonadota; class Gammaproteobacteria; order Burkholderiales; family Burkholderiaceae_E; genus Zeimonas. Next base: position 17,954 of record JAFKGG010000378.1, read on the forward strand.
TCGTGCTGGAAGGCGAGGGCGATCGTGCCTTCGTCTCGGGGGCCGACATCTCGGAATTCGGTGCGCAACGCAATGACCCCGAGCAGGTCGCGCGTTACGACCGGGCCGTTGCCGATGCGCAGCAGGCCTTGTCGACCAGTCCGGTGCCCACCATCGCGCTGATCCGCGGCATCTGCATGGGCGGCGGCATGGGTTTGGCGGTGGCCTGCGATCTGCGCTATTGCAACGAGAGCGCGCGCTTTCGCATGCCGGCCGCCAGGCTCGGTTTGGGTTACTCATTGGCCGGGCTCAAGCGCATGTACGACATGCTGGGCGCGGCGCGTGCCGCTGATCTGTTCCTGACCGCGCGCACCTTCGATGGGCGCGAGGCGGCGCGGATCGGGTTGGTGCAGGAGCTGTTCACCGATGCGGATTTCGGGTCGCTCGCGGCCGAGCGCGTGTCGGCGGTGCTGGCCAATGCGCCGCTCACGATGCGGGCCGCGCGGCTGGGGTTGCGCCATCTGCTGGGCGGCGACGGTGCGCCTTCGGCCGATGCCGTGAACGAAGCCGTGCTCGCGTGCTTCGGCAGTACCGACTATCGGGAAGGGCAGGCCGCCTTCCGCGAGAAACGAACACCTGTTTTCAAGGGGCAGTAGCGCCTTGGCGCCAGTGTCCTGTCATCGGGCGGCCGGCTGCAATCTTCATCGGCCACAGTGTAGTCAACACAAGGAGGTACGCATGAACACGCTCTATCGGACGGCCGCGGCCGCCGTGCTTTCAGCTTGCACTGCCGCTGTCATGGCGGTGGGCCCGCAACCGCCGGCTGCACCGCAGAAACAGGTGCTCACGGTCGGCTACGTGAAGGTGGGCCATCTGTCGCCGATGATCTTCGTATCCGAGCCGCTGAAGGCCTGCAACGTCGAGGTGAAGCCGGTCGAATTCGTGCGCTATGCCGATGCGCGCACTGCATTGCTGTCGGGTTCGATCGACGTATCGGGCATCGGCCCGGCGGATCTGGCGATTGCGCTGGCGCAGGGTAGCGACAAGATCGTGGGGCTCGCCGGTGTGGCTTCCTCGCCCAAATATCTGGTGACGCGCAAGGGCGTCAAGATGGATGACTGGAAGGATCTGGCCGGCAAGAAGGTCGGCATCGCGCCGGGCTCGGCCGTCTGGTTCCAGTGGGCCGCAACGCTGGCGGAAAAGGGCGTGCCGTACAACACCTTCACGGCGGTCAACATCCAGGGCGGCGGCACCGCGTTCGTGCAGGCGCTGCAGCGCGGCGACGTCGATGCGGTGGCCTTGTGGGAACCCTTCGAATCGCAACTGGTCGCCGATGGCACGGCGTTCTTCGCCAAGAACCTGGAGTACAGCCAATCGAAGGCAGTGGGCGCCGAACTGGGGCTGCTGGCCACGACGCGCGAGGCGCTTACGCGCAAGCGCGAGGCGGTGAAGTGCTTCATGTGGGCGTACCGGGGTGCCGAGGAGCGTCTGGCCAAGAATCCGGAAGCGTTTGCCGAGGCCTATAGCAAGTACACGGGCCTGCCGCTGTCGGTCACGCGCGAGTCGGTCAAGCTGATCAAGCTGGGCGACGTGCTGGATCTGGATCAGTTGCGGCGCCAGGCCAAGACCTTCCATGAACTGGGCGTGATTCCGAAAGACGTCAGCGGGCAGATCGACAAGGCCTGGGATCCAAGCCTGGCCAACGAGGTCAAGTAAGCACAGTGCGGGGCGGCGCCCTCCGGTTGGTCGGCGCCGTTCCAAGGAGATGCGGTGAGTTCGTTCATATTGAAACGCCCCAGGGGCGCGACGCCGGGCGTGCCGGCCGAACGTGCCCTGATGCGCACCGGCGTGGGGCTGGTGGTGCCGATGCTGATCCTGATCGCCTGGGAGCTGCTCGGCCGCATGCCGGCCATGGCGGGCGTGCTGCCCACGCCGGTGCAGGTGGCGCGGGCCTGGTATGTCTGGATCTTCGGCGATCCGGGAATGGGGCTCAACCCCTATCAGGGCACCTGGCTCTCCAACGTGCAGCACTCGGCCTTGCGCGTGGGCCAGGGTTTCGCGTTGGCGATCATCGTGGGTATTCCGCTGGGCCTGGCGATCGGCTGGAGCCGCTTGGCCTCGCAACTGTTCGATCCGCTGATCCAGGGCTTGCGCCCGATTCCGATCACGGCATGGCTGCCGTTTTCGATTGCGCTGTTCGGCATTCGCGATCTGGGTTCGGTGTTCCTGATCTTTCTCGGCGGCTTCTATCCGATCGTGGTCAATACCACGCAAGGGGCGCGCGACGTCGAGCGCAACCTGGTGCGGGCGGCGCGCATGATGGGCGCGTCTTCGCGGCAGCTGATGCGCCGCGTGGTGCTGCCGGCGGCGATGCCGTCGATCTTCACCGGGCTGCGCATCGGTCTGGGCATCTCATGGACGGCGGTGATCGTGTCCGAGATGGTGGCCGTCAAATCCGGGCTGGGCTATGTGTTGTGGGATGCGTATTACGTGGGCCGCATGGACATCGTGCTGGCCGACATGGTTTCGATCGGCCTGATGGGCTTCCTGAGCGATCGCCTGATCGTTGCCGTCGAACAGCGAGTCCTGGCCTGGCGCATGCTGCAGAATCACTGAGGTCCTCGTGTCGAATATCTCCATCACTCAACTGGACAAGACCTATCCCGGCGTGACGGCCGTGCATGCGCTGGATCGCATCGACCTGCAGGTCGAGCAAGGCGAGTTCATCGCGCTGCTGGGGCCGTCGGGGTGCGGCAAATCGACGCTGCTGAACCTGATCGCCGGTTTCGAGGCGCCTTCGGCGGGCGAACTGCGCGTGGGCGGCCAGCCGATCGATCGGCCCGGGCCCGAACGCGGCGTGGTGTTCCAGGAAGCCGCCTTGTTCCCGTGGCTGAACGTATGGGAAAACGTCGTCTTCGGTCCCAAGATCGCCGGGGTGCCCAAGCGCGACTACACCGCCCGCGCCGAAGAGATGCTCGAGATCACCGGCTTGTCGGCCTTCAAGCGGCACTTGCCGGTGCAGTTGTCGGGCGGCATGCGCCAGCGCGTGGGCATCGCGCGCGTGCTGACGCTGGGTTCGAAGGTGTTGCTGATGGACGAACCTTTCGGTGCGCTCGATGCGCAGACCCGGCTGACGATGCAAGAGCTGTTGCTGTCGGTATGGCAGACGCTGCGCACGACGGTGGTGTTCGTCACCCATGACATCGATGAAGCGATTCTGTTGGCCGACACCATTTACGTGATGTCGGCGCGCCCTGGGCGCATCGCTACCCGCATCGCGGTGCCGATCGAGCGGCCACGCTCGCTGGATCTGATCACCGGCGAAGTGTTCAACGAGCTGAAGCGCGAAATACTCAAACAGATGCGGCATTGAGCCGCCTCATTGCTTTCTGGAGCTTGGCATGGCCAATCCGCGCGTTCCACACGCATTTCCCGATGACCGGGCGCCCTGCATGCCGCCGGCGCAGGGGCGCATCATGGTCCACCTGGTCATCAACGTCGAGAACTGGCGTTTCGATCAATCGATGCCGCGCACCATCATCACGCCGCCGCACGGCCGCGAAACGGTGCCCGACGTACCCAACTTCAGTTGGGCCGACTACGGCATGCGCGGCGGGCTAGCGCGCATGCTGCAGGCGATCGGCTCGCGCGGGCTGCCAGCGTCGACCAGTTGCAACGCCAGCGTCATCGATGCGTATCCGCGCGCGGCCGAGGCCATGCTCAATGCCGGCTGGGAATTCATCGGCCATGGCATGCATCAGTTGTCGCTCAATCATGGCGATGGCGAACGCGAGCTGATTGCGCAGTGCCTGGAAAAATTGCGTGCCTTTACCGGCGTGAGGCCGCGTGGCTGGTTGAGTCCCGGCTTGCGCGAGACCTACGATACCCCCGACATCCTGGCCGCCGAAGGCGTCGAGTATGTCTGCGACTGGGTGATCGATGATCTGCCGAACTGGATGCGCGTGGCGCAGGGTTCACTGATCCAGATGCCGTACAACCTGGACCTGAACGATTCGGTGATCTATGCGGTGGAGAAGCATTCGTCGCCGGAGTTTCTATTGCGGCTGGAGCGTACGTTGGCCCTGTTCGAACGCGAGTGCCGGCGCTGGCCGCGGGTGCTGGCCCTGGGCCTGCATCCGCATCTGATGGGCGTGCCGCATCGTTTCGGCTATTTCGAACAGATGCTGGATCTGCTGATGAAGCACCCGGATGTCGTGTTCATGAACGGCGGGCAGATCGCCGACTGGTTCAAGTCGCAGTATCCGGCGCCTTGATCGATTACGGGATTTGACGACCATGCCCCTGGCCAGCACAGACGACGGCTACCGCCTGCACTACGAGTGCGTGGGCGAAGGAAAGCCGGTGGTGTTCGTTCACGAATTCGCCGGCGATCATCGAAGCTGGGAGCCGCAGCTGCGCGCCTTCGCGCGCCGGCACCGTTGCATCACGTTTGCTGCGCGCGGCTATTCGCCTTCTGACGTGCCGCGCGATCCTTCGGCTTACTCACAGGCACGCGCCGTGCGCGACATTGCCGCCGTGATGGATGCGGCGCAAGTCGAGCAGGCGCACCTGGTCGGTTTGTCGATGGGTGGTTTCGCCACGCTGCATTTCGGCCTGACCTATCCGCGGCGCGCGTTGTCGATGACCATTGCCGGTGCCGGTTATGGGGCGCTGAGCGCGGATCGGCAGGCGTTCCAGGCCGTGTCTCGCGCAGCGGCCGATCAGTTCGAGGCCAAAGGCGCGGCCGGCTACGGCCCGGTCTATGCCGAGAGCGCCGCGCGCTTGCAATTGCAGAACAAGGATCCGCGCGGATGGCGTGAGTTTGCCGATGCGCTGGCCGGCCATGACACGCTGGGGGCCGTGCTGACGCTGCGCGGCGTGCAGGCCGAACGGCCGGCGCTCGATACGATGGCCGATGCGTTGGGTGCCTTGCAGGTGCCTGCTCTGATCGTTGCTGGCGATGAAGACGACCATAGCCTGCTGCCGTCGCTGTTTCTGAAGCGCACGCTGCCGGCCAGCGGCTTGCTGGTGCTGCCGAAGACCGGCCATACGATCAACCTGGAAGAGCCGGATGCATTCAATCGGGCTGTGCTCGATTTCATTGCATCGGCCGAAGCCGGCCGCTGGGGTGCGCGTGATCCGCGCACCCTGGGCGAGGCAATGAAACTGTAAGCCGGCGAGCGCTGTCTCAGTCTTCGCGCTTTAGCGCCGGGAACAACACCACGTCGCGGATGCTCGGGCTGTCGGTCAGCAGCATCACCAGCCGGTCGATGCCGATGCCGCAGCCGCCGGCCGGCGGCATACCGTATTCGAGCGCGCGGATGTAGTCGGCGTCGAAGAACATCGCTTCTTCATCGCCGGCGTCTTTCGCTGCGACCTGGCTCAGGAAACGATCGGCCTGGTCTTCGGGATCGTTCAGTTCCGAGAAGCCGTTGGCGATCTCGCGGCCGGTGATGAACAGCTCGAAGCGTTCGGTGATGCCGGCGCGCGTGTCGGAACCGCGCGCCAGCGGCGACACCTCGACCGGGTAGTCGATGATGTAGGTCGGCTGCCAGAGCTGATGTTCGGCGACTTCCTCGAACAGCGCCAGTTGCAGCGCGCCCAGGCCGGCGTTGCGCAGTTGCGGCCCTTCGACGTCGGCACCCAGTTTCTTCAGTTCGGCACGCAGGCGCGTGGCGTCGGCCAGCATGGCCGCGTCATAGCGCGGCGCATACTTCATGATCGCTTCGACGATGGTCAGCCGTTCGAACGGCTGGCCCAGCTCGATCGCGCAGCCCTGATAGGTGAGGGTGGTCGAGCCGGTGGCCGCCAGCGCAGCGTCGCGGATCACCTGCTCGGTGAAGTCCATCAGCCACCGGTAATCGGTATAGGCGGCATAGAACTCGAGCATCGTGAACTCGGGGTTGTGCCGCGGGCTGATGCCTTCATTGCGGAAGTTGCGGTTGATCTCGTAGACGCGCTCGAAGCCGCCGACCAGCAGGCGTTTCAAATACAACTCGGGCGCGATGCGCAGGAACATCTGCTGGTCGAGCGCGTTGTGGTGCGTGACAAACGGCTTGGCCGCGGCGCCGCCCGGAATCGGGTGCAGCATCGGCGTTTCCACTTCCAGGAAGCCGTGCGAGCCCATGAAGTTGCGGATCGCGCTGATCGTCTTGCTGCGCGCCACGAAGGTGTCGCGCGTGCCGGCATTGGCGATCAGGTCGACGTAGCGCTGCCGATAGCGCAGTTCCTGGTCGGCGACGCCATGGAACTTGTCGGGCAGCGGTCGCAGCGATTTGGTCAGCAGCCGGATCGATGAACAGCGCACCGACAGTTCGCCCTTCATCGTCTTGAACAGCCGGCCTTCGCAGCCGATGATGTCGCCCAGATCCCAGTGCTTGAAGGCTTCGTGCAGCTCGGGGCCGACGCCTTCGTCGTTCAGATAGAGCTGGATGCGGCTGGTGGCGTCCTGGATCGTCGCGAAGCTGGCCTTGCCTTGCACCCGCTTGAGCATCATGCGGCCGGCCAGGTTTACCGTGACCGGTTCGGCTTCGAGCTGCTCGCGCGTCTTGAAGCCATGATGCTGCAGCACGGCGGCGGCGCGGTGCGCCGGCCGGAAATCGTTCGGAAACGCCGGGCCGGATTCGCGCAGCCGCGCCAGCTTGGCGCGCCGCTCGGCGATGATCTGGTTGTCGTCGTGGCCCGCGACGTCGGTGGCGGCGGGCGGGGTGTGGTCGGCGGCGCTCACGGCGTCAAACTCCCTGTTTCAGGCTGGCGACGATGAATTCGTCGAGATCGCCGTCGAGCACCGAGCGGGTGTTGCTGATCTCGACGTTGGTGCGCAGATCCTTGATTCGCGATTGATCGAGCACGTAGGAACGGATCTGGTGGCCCCAGCCGATGTCGGTCTTGCTGGCCTCGACCTTGTCCTGCTCGGCGCGGCGCTTGCGCAATTCGAGTTCGTACAGGCGCGCGCGCAGCATCTTCATCGCCTCGTCGCGGTTGCGGTGCTGCGAGCGGTCGTTCTGGCACTGCACGACGATGTTGGTCGGCAGGTGCGTGATGCGCACCGCCGATTCGGTCTTGTTCACGTGCTGGCCGCCGGCGCCCGAGGCGCGGTAGACGTCGATGCGCAGATCGGCCGGGTTGATGTCGACCTCGATCGAATCATCGACTTCGGGGTAGACGTAGACCGAGGCGAACGAGGTGTGCCGCCCGCCGCTGGAGTCGAACGGCGATTTGCGCACCAGCCGGTGCACACCGGTTTCGGTACGCAGATAGCCGTAGGCGTATTCGCCTTCGACCTTGATCGTGGCGCCCTTCAGGCCCGCCACGTCGCCCGGCGACTCTTCCAGCAGCTCGGCCTTGAATCCCTTGCGTTCGCAATAGCGCAGGTATTGGCGCAGCAGCATCGACGCCCAATCCTGCGCTTCGGTGCCGCCGGCGCCGGCCTGGATCTCGATGAAGCAGGGGCTGGGATCGGCCGGGTTGGAGAACATCCGGCGGAATTCCAGCTCGGCCACCTGCGCTTCGATCGCATGGGCGTCGGCTTCGACGGCTTGCAGCGTGTCGTCGTCGTCTTCGGCGTTGGCGATCTGGAACAGCTCGGCGGTATCGCCCAGCGAGGTATCGATGTCGGTCAGGCGTTCGACGACGCCGTCGAGCATCTTCTTTTCTTTGCCCAGTTCCTGGGCGTATTTGGCGTCGTTCCAGATGTCGGGGGCTTCGAGCTCCCGGTTGATCACTTCGAGGCGGGTTTTCTTTGTATCGTAGTCAAAGATACCCCCGAAGTTCATTGGCGCGCCTGCGCAGGTCGCCGATCAGCGATTCGAGTTGGTTGAGGCGTTCGGCTTCCATGGCGTGCGGCTCTTGGATCGGGAAAGAAACCCGACATTATAGCTTTCGGCATGGATGAGCCGGCCGCGCGCTGCGTTACACGGCGGCGGCCTCGACCGTCTCGATCACCAGCCGCACGCTGGCCAGGCCCTGGAACTCGTCGCGGATCAGCCGGTAGGCGATGCGCGCCGGCGAGGGCAGCGGCTCGGTGCGGCCGAAGGCCACGGCAGTGAGTTTGCGAGTGCCGCTGCGCAATTCGATGCGCAGATGCTTGCCGGCCATCAGCGATTGCCGACCCACTTCGAAGGTGTCGGAAAACAGCGGCGCCGGAAAACCCTGGCCCCAGACCTGGCTTTCCAGTGCCTCGACCAGCGGCAGATCGATCTGCTCGGCCTCCAGGGCGCCATCGGTCAGTGTTTCGCGTGCAAAGCAGCCCGGGTCGGCAAAGTCGAGCACGGCCTGGCGGAACAATTGCGTGAACTCGGCCAGCCGCGCGGCATGCAGGGTCAGGCCGGCCGCCATCGCGTGGCCGCCAAAGCGCAGCAGCAGGCCCGGGGCGCGCTTGTCGACCAGATCGAGCACGTCGCGCAGATGCACACCGGGGATCGAGCGGCCCGAGCCGCGCAGCGCGCCGTCGCCGGCCAGCGCCAAGGCGATCGCCGGCCGGTGCAGGCGGTCTTTCAGGCGGCTGGCGACCAGCCCGATCACGCCTTCGTGCCAGCCCTCGCGATGCATGACGATCGCCGGCGCTTCGTCGATATCGGCCGGCAGGGACTCGAGCGCTTCTTCGCGCATGCTGTGCTCGATCTCGCGGCGTTCGCGGTTCATCGTGTCGAGCATCGTCGCCAGCTCGTCGGCGTGCGCCGCGTCGTCGCACAGCAGGCATTCGATGCCAATCGAGATGTCGGCCAGTCGGCCGGCGGCATTGATGCGTGGGCCTACCGCAAAGCCCAGATCGCTGCAGCCGCAGCGCGCCTCGTCGCGGCCGGCCACGCGCAGCAGCGCGCGGATGCCGGCGCAAGCGCGTCCGGCGCGGATGCGCTGCAGACCGGTAGCCGCCAGCAACCGGTTGTTGCCGTCCAGTTTGACCAGATCGGCCACCGTGCCCAGCGCCACCAGGTCGAGCAGTTGCTGCAGCGGCACGCGACCGGCTGGATGCTCGGGCCGGCGCCGGCGCAGTTCGGCGCGCAAGGCCAGCAGCAGATAGAACATGACGCCGACACCGGCCAGGTGCTTGCTGGCGAAACCGCAGCCAGGCTGGTTGGGGTCGACGATCGCGTCGGCGGCCGGCAGCGTCTGACCCGGCAGATGGTGATCGGTGACGATGACGCGCATGCCGTGCGCGCGCGCCGCCGCCACGCCGTCGACGCTGGCGATGCCGCTGTCGACGGTGATCAGCCAGTCGGGTTTGCCCAGCCGCGGGTGCTGCGCGGCCAGCTCGACCACCGGCACGGTGAGCCCGTAGCCGTGCTCGAAGCGGTTCGGCACCAGGTAATCGACGTGCGCCGCACCCAGTTGCCGCAGGCCGCGCACGGCCACTGCGCAGGCAGTGGCGCCGTCGCAGTCATAGTCGGCGACGATGCACAGCCGCTCGCCGCGTTCGATGGCATCGGCCAGCAGGCGCGCCGCATCGCTGATGCCTTTCATCGTCGGCGGCGGCAGCAGGCGGGCCAGGTCGCGGTCGAGTTCGCCGGCGCTGGCGATGCCGCGCGCCGCCAGCAGTCGCGCCAGCACGGGGGGAACGCCGGCGGCGCAAAGCTGCTGCGCGATGTCCTGCGGAATCGGTCGCACGCTGATCATGCGTCGGTCTCGATCAATTCGGCGAGCGGACGGCGGCGCCAGAAGGCCCAGCGATCGCTGGGCGACAATTGCAATTCGACCAGACTGCGTTCGCCGGTCAGCACCAGGTGTAACGGCGCCGGCAGCGCGGCCGCGTTGCGTTCGAACCAGCCGGCGAATTCATGCCATGCCTGCTGCCAGCCGGGCAGGTCGCCGTCGCTGCCGGGGGTATGCCAGAGGTCTGGCGCGATCAGCCATGAATCGCCACTGACGCCGGCGAGAGCGGGTGAGGCGCCGCTGAACGGCAGGCATTCGATGCCGGCGCGACGCGCCAATCCGAGCAGGGCGGGGTCGTCGGCGACGATGCGCTGGAACGGCTGCCGGGCGGCGCGGCCGACGCTGCCGTCCAGCCATAGGCTGTTGATCACGGCTTGGCCGCTGGCTTCACGCTGCTGGTTCACCGGGTGTTCGAACCAGGCCATCTGCACCTCGGTGCTCAGCCGGCGCCATTGCCGGGCGGCCGTGCCGCTGGGCAGATAGACGTCGATCTGTCGGCCCTCGGCCATGCGCGCGCTGCGGGCATGCAGGGCGGCCAGTTCGGCCAGCAATTGCCGACCTTCGGTGGCGCCGGGCAGCGCGGCCAGTGCCCAGGCGTCGGCTTGCATGGCATGCGCGACGAGCCCGGAGTCGGCCAGCATCTGGTTGGCGCGTTCGACCAGCGCTTGCGCTTCGCGTTCGCTGATGTCGAGCAGTCGCGGCGGCGCCAGGCGCAGATGGTCGAGGCCGACGTGCAAGTGCACGGGGCGCACCAGGAGGGCGTCGTCGAGCGGGGTGTGGCCGGCCGCCAGCGCGCAGCCGGCCACACTGCCAGTGATGCCAAAGCGCTCGCGCAGCCAGGCTTCATGCGGCAGTTCATCGGGCATCGGCGCGTCGTCGCGGTGTTGCCGCAGCAGGCGCGCGCGGGCCAATCGGCGTGCCAGGGGGCTGCCGGCCGGCAGCAAGGTAGCGGCAGCATCGCCGCCGGCCGGCAATGCCACTGCACCGGCACAGAGTATCGTGATCGTCACGCGCGGATTCTATGGCAAACTCCGGGCGTCTCCGATGCCAGCCCCCTACGAATTCTTCATCGGCCTTCGCTACACCCGTGCCAGCAAGCGCGCGGGGCGGCGCAATGGCTTCATCTCGTTCATTTCGGCCCTGTCGGTCGCCGGGATCGCGCTCGGCGTGGCCGCGCTGATCACCGTGCTGTCGGTGATGAACGGCTTCCAGAAGGAAGTGCGCGACCGCATGCTGTCGGTGCTCTCGCACATCGAGGTGTTCGCCGGCAGCGCGCCGGTGCTCGACTGGCACCGCGTGGTCGACGAGGCCAAGCTCAATCCCCGCGTCATCGGCGGCGCGCCCTACGTCGGCGGCCAGGCCATGCTCACCTCGGGCGAAAGCGTGCGCGGCGTGCTGGTGCGCGGCATCGAGCCGTCGATCGAGCCTGAAGTGGCCGATTTCGCGCGCACCATGGCGCGCGGCCAGCTCGGCGATCTGCGACCCGGCGAATTCGGCGTGGCGATCGGCTATGAGATGGCCAATCAGTTGATGCTCGACGTGGGCTCGAAACTCACGCTGATCGCGCCGCAGGGCACGGCCACGCCGGCCGGGCTGGTGCCGCGGCTGCGGCAGTTCACCGTGGTGGCGGTGTTTCGCGCCGGGCACTACGAATACGACAGCAGCCTGATCCTGATGAACCTGGAAGACGCTGCGCGGCTGTTCCGCGTCGAAGGCGTCACCGGCGTACGGCTGAAGACCACCGACATGCTCGCCGCGCCGGCCATTGCGCAGGAACTGGCGGCCTCGCTGCCGGCCGGCTTGATGATCCGCGACTGGTCGTCGGAAAACCGCAACTGGTTCGCGGCGGTGCAGATCGAGAAGCGGATGATGTTCATCATCCTGACTTTGATCATCGCGGTGGCCGCGTTCAATCTGGTGTCGATGCTGGTGATGACGGTCACCGACAAGCAGTCGGACATCGCCATTTTGCGCACGCTGGGCGCATCACCGGCCAGCATCATGAAGATCTTCATCGTGCAGGGCGCCTCGGTTGGTTTGCTGGGCACCTTGCTGGGCGTGCTGCTGGGCGTGCTGCTGGCGCTGAACATCGGGCCGGTGACGGCCTTGGTCGAGAACGTGTTCGGCTTTCAGGTGCTGCCGCAGGGCATCTATTTCATCAACCGGCTGCCCAGCGATCTGAACCCGGCCGACGTGCTGACGATCGGCTTGACGGCCTGCGTGCTGGCGCTGCTGTCGACCTTGTATCCAAGTTGGCGCGCCTCGCGCGTGCGGCCGGCCGAAGCGCTGAGGTACGAATGAGCCTGAGGTACGAATGAGCGTCGGCGCCGGGGAGGCAGATGGCGATAGGCTCGCCTCGCGTGCCGCGAGCGCAACGGCGCCGACCGGGCCGGTACACGAACGCGAAGTGGTGATCGCCGCACGCGGGCTGTGCAAGACGTATGGCAGCGGCGAGCTGGCGGTGCCGGTCTTGCACGGCGTCGATCTCGATATTCGCGCCGGCGAGCGCGTTGCAATCATTGGTTCGTCGGGATCGGGCAAGAGCACGCTGTTGCATCTGCTGGGCGGGCTCGACGAGGCCTCGGCCGGCGAAGTGCAATGGCTGTCGCAGCCGATCGCCAGTCTGTCGCAGACCGAGCTGGGCCGCCGGCGCAATCTGCTGCTGGGCTTCGTCTATCAATTCCATCATCTGCTGCCCGAGTTCAGCGCACTCGACAACGTGGCGATGCCGCTGCGCATCCGCCGTTTGCCGGTGGCGCAGGCACGCGAAGCGGCCGCGGCGATGCTGCGCCGGGTCGGCCTGGGGGCGCGGCTGGAACATCCGCCGGGGCAACTGTCGGGCGGCGAGCGACAGCGCGTGGCGCTGGCGCGCGCGCTGGTCACCGAGCCGCGCTGCGTGCTGGCCGACGAGCCGACCGGCAATCTCGACAACCACACCACCCGGCAGGTCTACGAGCTGATGGAGCAGCTGGCGCGCGAGTTCGGCGTGGCCTTCGTCATCGTGACGCACGATCTGGCGCTGGCGGCGCGTGCCGACCGCGTGCTGCAACTGCGCGACGGGCGCTTGTTGGACGGCGATCCCAGCTAAGCGGCATCCGCCCGGCCGATCGCAGGCAACCGACATCGGAGGAAGGGATGAAGTTTGGCGTATTCGATCACATGGACAAGAGCGCCATGTCGCTCGCCGATCAATACGACAGCCGCCTGCGCTTGGCGCAAGCCTATGACCGTGCCGGTTTCCATGCCTATCACCTGGCGGAGCATCATTCGACTCCGTTGGGCGTTACGCCGTCGCCCAGCGTTTACCTGGCCGCCGTCATCCAGCGAACCCAGCGTCTGCGAGTCGGCCCGATGGTCTATACGCTCAGCATGCATCACCCGCTGCGAGTGTTGGAAGAAATCTGCATGTTGGATCAGATGAGCCGCGGCCGCCTGGAAGTCGGCCTGGGCCGCGGCGTGTCGCCGTATGAGATCCGCTACTACGGTGTGGATCCGGAACAGGCGCAGTCGATCTATCAGGAGTCCTACCAGATCATCATGCAAGGCCTTACCGAAGCCGAAGTCAATTTCTCGGGAAGGCACTTCCAGCTCCAGCACGTACCCGTGGAAATGCAGTGCTATCAAAAACCCACGCCACCGATCTGGTACGGCTTGGGCACGCCGCAGGGTGCGCGCTGGGTGGCGGAGAACCGCATCAACATCATCTGCAACGGAACCGTACCGCATGTACGGGCCATCACTGATAGCTATCGGCAGGCATGGCGGGATCTGGGGCGCGATGCGCAAAGCCTGCCCCTGATGGGAGTCAGTCGTCACATCGTGATAGGCGACAGCCGTCGGGCAGCGCAAGAGAGCGCTGCTCAAGCCTACAAGCTCTGGCACCGGCATTTGTTGCATCTCTGGGTCAAGCACGGCGCGCGCTCGGCTTCGCTGCCTTTTCCGGAGGAGTTCGAGGCGGCACAAGAAGCCGGTCTTGCGATGGCCGGGACGGCGGATGAGGTGCGCGATTGGGTTGAAGCTCAGGTGGAGAGCATGGGCGTCAACTACTTCGTATGCCGCTTCGCCTTCGGCAGCATGTCGCACGAGGATTCGCTGCGCACGGTGGAGCTGTTCGCGTCCGAGGTGGCGCCGGCCCTACAAGAAAAAGTTCAGTGACAGGGAGACATCTGATGAAAATCTTCATTCGCTGCGTAGTCGCCGTATTGGCCCTGGTTTGCCAGACGACGCTCTTCGCCCAGGAGTGGCCCAATCGGACGGTGCGGATCGTATTGCCGAGCCCTCCCGGGGGCGGCCCGGATTCGGTCACCCGGATGGTCGCCGAGCGGCTCAGCAAGACTTGGCAACAGCCGATCGTCATCGAAAACAAGCCCGGCGGCAGCACCAGAATCGGCGCAGAGACCGTTGCGAATTCAGCGCCGGACGGCTACTCGCTGCTCTCCACGTACGGCACGCATACGATGGTGAAGAGTCTCTTCTCAGATACCAAATATGATCCGATCGGCGATTTTCAGGCGGTCGTGCCTTTCGTGCGTACCGAGGTCGTCTTGGTCGTGAACGCGGAGTCGCCGTACCAGACGCTCGATGAACTGGTCACGGCATACAAGAAGCAGGGGCGCCCGCTTCCGTACGCGCACTTCGGCAACGGATCCACCTTTCACATCTATGGCCTTCTGCTGGGGCAACATGCGGGAATCCAGATGCTCCCTGTTGCCTATAAGGGCGAAGCTCTTCAGCTCAATGACCTGCTCGGCAAGCAAATCGAGTCGAGCTTCAACTCGGTTTCGACCGCCTTGCCGCAGATCCGGGCTGGAAAAGTCCGAGCGCTTGCCATCATTGGCTCGGCCAGGTCATCCGTTCTGGCCAATGTTCCGACTTTTCCGGAGCTGGGCTACTCGAGGTTGTCCAAGGCCAGTTGGTTCGGGCTTCTTGCGCCGGCCAAAACACCCAAACCGATCATCGACAAGATCAATGCTGACGTTGTGAAGATCCTGGCTGACCCGGAGATCGCGAAGAACCTGCGAGAGCGCGGGCTCGAACCGGCGCCCAGTTCGCCGGCCGAGTTTCAGGCATCGCTGAATGAGGAAGTGCCGATGTGGAGCAAGCTTGTCAAAGAGTTCGGCATCAAGGGAAATTGAAGTCGGGGCCCGGCTATTTCGATGAGCCCCGCAAGGGGCTCACGCTTCCTGAACGACGTCGCGTCATTCCGCCGGCGGCGGAAGAGTCGTTCGGGTCGGCACGCGGCGCGCTTGCTCTTTGAAGCTTTTCCAATTGGCCTCTGATCCGAACATGTCGCGGGGAAAGAGATTGAACAACTGGTCGTTGATGTAGAGCAGCACCAGTTCGTCGTTTTCTCTGCGTTTCACGTATTCGCTCCACGAACGCCGCCAGCTTCCCTTTTCGGACCAAAGCTCGACGGTATCCGCATCCCAGGCGATTTTGAACGGCGCCGCGAAATCAGCGCTTTGGCGATAGAGCTTCGCAGCCCGCGCGGGGATGTACAGCCGATCCCACAGCCAGTGGCCGATCGCGCCACCGATGCTGGCGGCGAGCAGCACGATGGCCGCCGAGACCCACATGCCGAGCAGCCATATCGCTACCGCGACGATGCCGGCACAAGCGCAGATGAGGAAGATGATCCGGCTATGGCGGGACTGGTGCAGCGCCATGGCTGCCACGTACTGCTGTTCGGTGATTTTTCCCTCGACCATGGCCAAGGGTACGGCATCGCCCACTCTCTGCCAGGTTCGCGGCGATTCGTGGCAAGCTGGCACTCATGCTGATCGACACGCATTGCCATCTCGATGCCGCCGAGTTTGACGCCGACCGCGCCGGCGTGGCTTCGCGCGCCGCCGCGGCCGGGGTGTCGCTGATCGTCGTGCCGGCCGTTGATGCGGGCAACTTCGGCACGGTGCGGGAGCTGGCGACGACAAACCCGGCGCTGCGCTATGCGTTGGGCATTCATCCCTTGTTCGTGCGTCGCGCCGCCGATGCCGACCTGCAAGCGCTGCGCCAGGCGCTGGCCCAGGCCATCGACGATCCGCGGCTGGTTGCGGTCGGCGAGATTGGCCTGGATTTCTTCGAACCCGACCACGACCGGCAGCGTCAAGAGGATTTCTTCTGCGAGCAGTTGCGCATCGCGCGCGATTTCGAATTGCCGGTGCTGATGCACGTGCGCCGCTCGCAGGACATCATCCTCAAGCACCTGCGCCGTATACGCCCCGGCAGCGGCATCGCGCATGCGTTCAACGGCAGCCGGCAACAGGCCGAGCAGTTTCTCGAGCTTGGCATGGCGCTGGGCTTCGGTGGCGCGATGACCTTCGATCGCGCGCGGCAGATCCGCCGGCTGGTCGCCGAGTTGCCGCCCGAGGCGCACGTGCTCGAAACCGACGCGCCCGACATCGCGCCCGAATGGATCAACCGGCAGCGCAACGAACCCGGCGAGTTGCCGCGCATTGCGCAGGTGTTCGCGCAACTGCGCGGTATCGACGCGGCGGCGGCGATCGCGCAGACCGGACGCAATGCATTGCGGGTGTTGCCGAGGTTGAGCCAAGCCTGATCGGGGGATGCTGGCGGCCGCGGCTGGCCTTTCGCAAGGCCCTCAGGGGTAGGCCTGTCGGCTAGCTCTTCGTCTTAGGTCGTTGGCGCAATGGCGAGCGCGAGGCACGATGCCTAGCATCGTCCGATGTCCCGGATCGTCGCACTGCTCGAACGCGTTCCGCTGCCGGCCGCCGCCGTGCCGGCGGTGCTGCTCGTGCATGGCTTGCCGGAGCTGCCCGGCCATTGGGCCGGCTGGCTGCTGCTGCTGGCCGGCATCGCCGGTGTGTTCGTGCGCCGCGGCGCGGCTCGGCATGCCTGGGGGCTGGCTGCGGTGGCGTCGCTGGCGGCCGGCTGGGCCATCGTCAGCGCCGAGCGCGGGCTGGCCGAGCGGCTGACGGCCGAGCTCGAACAACGCGACCTGCCCCTGATCGGCACTATCGATTCGATGCCGATCGATGGTGAGCATGGCCAGCGCTTCGTCTTTTTCGTCGAGGAATGCGCCGAGCCGCTGCCCGGCTGCCCGGCAGCGCGGCGGCTGCGCTTGAGCTGGAGCAGCGAATTCGGTCAGCCCGATGACCAGCAAGCCGCTGCCCAGGCGAGCGAACCGCTGCTTCCAGGGCAGCGCTGGCGATTGACGGTGCGACTGAAACGGCCTCACGCGCCGCACAACCCAGGTACTTTCGACGCCGAGCTGCGCGCGCTCGAAGAGGGCATCGCGGCGATCGGCTACGTGCGCAGCGTGCGCGATCCGGCCTTGCGCAATCAGCGGCTCGACGGCCAGCGCCGCAGCCTGCGGGTGGTGCTCGAATCGGCGCGAATGCGCCTGCGTGACGCGATGCGCCAGGCGCTGGCCGGCGTGCGGCCCGAAGCGGCCGACGTGCTGGTTGCCCTGGTGGTGGGCGACCAGAGCGCCATCGCGCCGCGCTGGTGGGAGATCTTCAACAAGACCGGCGTCGGCCATCTGATGAGCATTTCCGGTCTGCACATCACGATGCTGGCCGGCTTGTTCGTGATGTTCATGCGGCGCCTGCTTGCGTCGGCCCCACTGGCGCGCAGCGGCGTGCTGCTGCGCTGGCCGGCGCGCCGGCTGGCGTGGCTGGCCGGGGTCGTCGTGGCGTTCATCTATGCCGGCCTGGCTGGTTGGGGCATTCCCGCGCAGCGCACCTGCTGGATGTTGGCAGTAGCCGGCTGGGCGCTGTTTTCCGGCCGTTCGCGCTCGACGCTGCACGTGCTGGCGCTGGCCTCGGCCGTGGTGGTGGCCTTCGATCCCTGGGCACCGCTGGCGGCCGGCTTCTGGCTGTCGTTCGCATCGGTGTCGGCGATCATCCTGTATGCGTCGGCGCGCGGCGTGCGCGGCCCCTTGCCGGCCGGTTGGGCGCATTGGCGCGCCGGGCTCGTCGAAGCGGTACGCACGCAATGGGCGGCGACGCTGGCGATGGTGCCGCTCGGCGCCTTGTTCTTCTCCAGCGTTTCGCTGATCGGGCCGCTGGCCAATGCCCTGGCGATTCCGCTGGTATCGGCGCTGATCACGCCGCTGGCGATGCTGGGTGCTGCGTTGCTGCCCTGGCTGCCGTCGGCTGCTGCGGTCTTGCTGGCCCTGCCGGCCTGGCTGACCGGCTGGCTGCTCGATCTGCTGCAGTGGCTTGCCGACCTGCCGCTGGCCACTTTCGTGATCGCAGCGCCCGACATCCCGGCCTTGTTGATGGCCGCGGCGGCCGTGCTGCTATTGCTTTGGCCGGTGCCTGTGCCGTCGAAGTCGCTGGCGTTTGCCGGTTTGCTGCCGCTGGCCTTGCGCAGTGCCGAGCTGCCGGCGCCCGGCGAGATCCGGCTCACGGCGATCGACGTCGGGCAGGGCATGGCCGTGCTGGTCGAGACCCCGCAGCGGCGACTGCTGTACGACACCGGCCCGGCGTTCGGCAGCGATAGCGATGCCGGCGCGCGCATCATCGTGCCGTACCTGCGCGCACGCGGCATCGACCGGCTCGATGCCTTGATCGTCTCGCATGGCGACGCGGACCATGCCGGCGGTGCAGCCAGCCTGTTGCGCAGCCTGGCGATCGATTGGGTTGCCGGGTCACTGCCGTCGGATCATCCGGCGCGCCATGGCGGCCGGCCGTTTCATGACTGCCGCCGCGGCATGAGCTGGCGTTGGGGCGAAGTGCGCTTCGAGTTCCTGCACCCAGGCAGCGAACCGCAGGGCAGGGCGCGGCCGGCCAGCAATGCCTATAGCTGCGTGCTGTTGATCGAGGCGCCGGCGGCGCGGCTGCTGCTCACCGGCGACATCGAAGCGCGCCAGGAGCGTGCGCTGGTCGAGCGCTTCGGCACGCAATTGCGTGCCGACCTGATGCTGGCGCCGCATCACGGCAGTAATACCTCATCCACGGCGGCGTTCATCGCTGCCGTGGCGCCGGCGCATGCCATCGCACAGGCTGGCTATCGCAATCGCTTTCGCCACCCCACGGCGCGCGTGCTGATGCGCTATCGCGATGCGGGCGTGCCGGTGCTGCGCAGCGATCGCGACGGTGCGATCACCTTGCACTACGCCGGTGGCCGGGCGCTGCGCCTGCAGCGTTCCCGGATCGACGACCGGCGCTATTGGCGCATTCGCGTCGACGACGTCACCGGCGATCCCTAGCAGGGTCACCCTGTACAATCGGACAAGCGCTGCGAGCCCGCCGCAACGACCGCCAAGCGGTGAGCGTGCGGGCCGCCTGCTCGCCCCGGGCGCGGCTGCAGCGCCGCTGCGCCCGCCGTATCACCGATCGCCGCCGTATTGGTTTGACCATGCAGATTCCCGAACCCAGGCTTCGCCACGTCACCTGCGCCAGCGCCACCAGCCTGCACCGGATGGCCTATTGGGAATGGGGGCCGCAGCAGGGCACGAGCAACCGCTTCGGCGCGCCGCCGCTGGGCACCATCGTCTGCGTGCACGGGCTGACGCGCAACGGCCGCGATTTCGACGCGCTGGCTGCGCATCTGTCCAGCCGCTGG
Source organism: Burkholderiales bacterium (assembly GCA_017307915.1). Lineage (GTDB taxonomy): Bacteria > Pseudomonadota > Gammaproteobacteria > Burkholderiales > Burkholderiaceae_E > Zeimonas. The sequence continues at coordinate 37,112 of JAFKGG010000378.1, forward strand.
CGGGTCGTGTGCCCCGACATCGTCGGGCGCGGTCAATCCGATCGGCTGGCCGATCCGCGCCAGTACGTGGTGCCGCAATACGTGGCCGATTGCGTGACCTTGATCGCGCGCCTCGACGTCGAGCGCGTCACCTGGGTCGGCACCTCGATGGGCGGCCTGATCGGCATGGTGCTGGCGGCCTTGCCGGGCTCGCCGATCGAGCGGTTGGTGCTCAACGATATCGGCCCGCTGCTGGATACCGACGGCCTGGCGCGCATCGGCAGCTACGTGGGGCAGGATCCGAGCTTTGCCAGCCGCGCTCAAGCGCTGGCCGCACTGCGCGAGCTGATGCGCAGCTTCGGCCCGCACAGCGACGAACAGTTCGAATTGCTGGCGCGTCATTTTCTCGTGCAGCGCGGCGATCGCTGGGGCTACAACTACGACCCGAACATCGCGGTGCCGTTTCGCGAAACTACCGGTGGCACGGCGGGCGATCTGTGGCCGTTCTATGACGCCATCAAGTGCCCGACGCTGGTGCTGCGCGGCGCCGAATCCGACCTGCTGAGCGAAGCCACTGCTCGGCAGATGACCGAGCGCGGCCCGCGCGCCGAGCTGGTCGAGTTTGCCGGCGTCGGCCATGCGCCGACGCTGATCGCTGCCGAGCAGATCGAGGCGGTTGAACGATTTCTTCCACAGGAGCATGCATGACCATCGAACGCCTGCACAGCGGCCCGCGAATGTCCGAAGCCGTGATTCACAACGGTGTCGTCTATCTGGCCGGGCAAGTGGCCGAGGATACGAGCGCTGACGCAGCCGGCCAGACGCGTCAGGTACTGGCCGCGATCGACCGCCTGCTGGCTGAAGCCGGCAGCGACAAGACCCGGATTCTGCAGGCGCAGATCTTCCTGACCAGCATCGGCGATTTCGCTGCGATGAACTCGGTTTGGGACGCCTGGGTGCCGGCCGGGCATACGCCCGCGCGCGCCACCGTCGAGGCGAAGCTGGCGCGGCCTGAGTACCTGGTCGAGATCAAGATCATCGCCGCCAAGTAAGCGGCGCATTTCAGCCGCGGGCGCTATGCGGGCCGTTTCGGTTCGATAGCGCCCTGCACTCTGCATTCCGCAAGAGAATCGTCCGATTCTTCGGCCGGCGTTCTGCCGGAGCCGAGCGCTGTTCTGCGCGCTTTCCTTTTAGCGCTTTCTTTCGCGCATTTACTTCACGCGTTCACTTCACGCATCCCTTCGCGTGCTCCCTTTCGCGCGTTCCCGTTGACGCGTCCCTTTGCGCTCATCCCTTCGCGCATGCCCCTTCGATTGCCTTTGCCGATCAGCGGCGTGATGCCGCGCGGCAGCGCAGTGGCCATCCGACAGATAACCCTGCACAGCCCGATCAAACATATCAAAAAGGTATCACTCGAAGCAAAATTGATCTTGGACGGCTACTGATGAGTTGGCTAGAGTCGGCGCTCCCGCATCAGGTGGGGGAGACGACGACCGATGATGATTCTCGAAGGATTGCGCGTACTCGAGCTGGGCCGCGTGCCGCCTGCCGAGCTGCCCGGCATGATGCTCGCGGACCTCGGCGCCGACGTGCTGAAGATCGATTCGCCGCGCGAGCAAGCCCCGACCGATGACGAACGCCGCTTCGAGGCGCATTCGCACACCAACCGCAACAAGCGCTCGATCGCGCTGAACCTGAAAGCGGCCGAAGGCGCCGACGTATTGCTGCGGCTGGCACGCGATGCCGACGTGATCATCGAAGGTTTTCGCCCCGGCGTGATGGCACGGCTTGGCGTCGACTATGCGCGAGTGGCGAGCATCAACCCGCGCATCGTCTATTGCTCGATGTCGGGTTTCGGCCAGGACGGTCCCTATCGCAATCGGCCCGCGCACGATCTGAACTTTCTTGCGCTTTCCGGTGCGCTGAGCCTGTGGGGCGCCGGCGATGCACCGCCCGATATTCCGCTGAACCTGGTGGCCGACTACGGTGGTGCCGGCATGCACGCTGCGCTGGCCATCGTGCTGGCGCTGCTGGGGCGCGAACGCGGCGGGCAAGGGCAGTACATCGACATTTCGTACCTGGATACGACCATCGCGCTGCTGGCTGCCACGCCTAATCTGCGCCGCGTGTTCAGCCAGCAGCAGGTACCGAGCGACCGCGAGGGCGTGTTCTGCGGCGGCTATCCGTATTACTCGCTATACCGCACGGCCGACGCGCGCTGGTTGTCGGTGGCCTGTTCCGAGCCGCCGCTATGGAGCAACTTCTGCGATGCGATCGGTTTGCCGCAGCTTGCCCGTTTCGCGCGCTGCGCCGAGCACTATCAGCGTGAACCCAATGCGGAAGAAGCGGCGGCGCGCCAAGCGGTGCAGCAGGTCATCGGCGCGCAAACATGCCGGCATTGGGAAGCCCTGTTTGCCGACCGCAACGCTTGCGTGGCAGCGGTGCGAACGATCGACGAAATGCTCGTCGATCCGCAGGTGGCGCATCGCGGCCTAGTCGACGCGGTCGACCATCCTCAGCACGGGCGCATTGCGCAATTCGCATCGCCGCTGCGTTTGTCGCGCACGCCGCCGCGCCTGCGCTCGGCCGCGCCCGAAATCGGTGAGCACACGCAACAAGTGCTGACTTCGCTGGGCTTCGATGCAGCCGCGATGAGCGCGCTGCGCGAACGAGGCGTCATTCACTGAGCGGCAACGCGTCGGCAAGAGTGATGCACGAACAGGTGCCGATGCGTACGCCGTCGATCGACGGTGATCTGACATCCATCCATGAAGATAGGAGACAAGCCATGGTTTCGATCTTTCGCAGGAAAACGCTGCACGCTGCAGCGGCTCTTTCGGCCGCGGCATTGGCGCTGCCGAAGGCTGTTGCGCAGTCGTATCCCGACAAGACCGTGAAGATCATCGTGCCTTACGGCACCGGCACCGTCAGTGACTGGACGGCGCGCTTCTTCGCCAAGGCGCTGAACGCAGCCTGGGGCGCCCCGGTGGTGGTGGAGAACATGACCGGCGCCGGCGGCGTGCTGGGCACCCAGGCCATCGCCAAGGCCGTGCCCGACGGGTACACGCTCGGCGTGCTGGCCAGCAATCATTCGATGAACGCGGCGCTCTACCGCAACCTTTCCTATGATCCGGTGGCCAGCTTCAGCCCGATCATCCACACCTCGTTCAACCAGTTCGCGTTCTGCGTCAATGCGTCGCTGCCGGTAAGCACCTTGGGCGAGTTCATCGCATTGGCCAAGGCCAAGCCGGGCGAGATCAACTTCGGTTCCAGCGGCAACGGCGGCTCGCCGCATATGGCCGTGGAGATGCTGGCCTACATGGCCGGCATCAAACTGATGCACATTCCGTATCGCTCCAATGGCGCGGCGGTCGTCGACCTGGTGTCGGGGCAGGTGTCGTTGATGTCGACTTCGATTTCCGCGCTGCTGCCGCACATCAAGAGCGGCAGGATCAAGGCGCTTGCCGTATCGGGCGACACGCGTTCGCCGCTGCTGCCTGAGGTGCCGACCGCGGCCGAGGCGGGCGTTGCCGGCTACAACCTGAAGAACTGGAACGGCATCGTCGGCCCGGCGAACCTGCCGGCGGCGATCGTCTCGAAGGTGCAAAACCAAGTGGCTGCGATCCTGCGCGAAAAATCGACTGCCGAACAGTTTGCCGCGCAGGGCGTGGAGATCGAAGTGATGAACTCGGAAGGCTTCGGCCGGCGGATCCAGACCGAGGCCGACTACTGGCGCCGCGTGGCGGCCGCCAGCGGCGTGAAGGTGGAGTGAATGGAAGTCGGCGAGACCGAGGCCCGGCCGCTGCACGGGCTCAAGGTGCTGGAACTCGGCTCCAATGTGTCGGCGCCGTACGCGGCGCTGCAACTGGCCGAATATGGCGCCGACGTGATCAAGATCGAGCCGCCCGAAGGCGACGCCACGCGCCGCATGGGGCCGACCGATGAGCCCGGCATGAGCCCCTTGTTTCTGGGCATGAACCGCGGCAAGAAGAGCGTGGTGCTCAACCTGAAGACGCCGGCGGGTCGGGCCGCGCTCGACGCATTGCTGGCCGATGCCGACGTGTTCATTCACAACGTGCGGCCGCACAAGCTCAAGCGGCTCGGGCTCGGGCCCGACTCGTTATGCGCGGTGCACCCGCGCCTGGTCTATGCCGGTATCCATGGGTTTCACGAGACCGGCCCGTATGGCAGGGCGCCGGCCTATGACGACATCATCCAGGGCCTGTCGGGCATGGCGTCGCTGGCGCAGCGGCAAGGCGGCGATCCTCGCTACGTGCCCGCCGCTGTGGCTGACAAGACTACCGCCAACATCGCGGTGCAGGCGATTCTGGCTGCGCTCTATGCACGCCAGCGCAGCGGGCGCGGCGCTTACGTGGAAGTGCCGATGTTCGAGACGACGGTCAGCTATGTGCTGGCCGAGCACATGCATGCGCATCACTTTCTGCCGACGCGCGGCGCCGCCGGCTACACGCGCTTGCTCAGCGGCAATCGCAAGCCTTTCCAGACCGCAGACGGTCATCTGTGCCTGATGCCCGCGACCGATGCGCACTGGCGGCGCTTCTTCGAGGCCACCGGGCAGGCCGGGCTGGCCGATGACCCGCGTTTCGTGAGCCTGGGGGCGCGGACGCAGCACATCGAGGCGCTCTACGAGATCGTCGAGCATACGATTCGCCGCAAGACTACCGACGAGTGGCTCAGCCTGCTACAACAGATCGACGTTCCGGCGGCGCGGATGAACCAGCTCGAAGATCTGCCGCGCGATCCGCATCTGGCGGCCACCGGGCACTTCGTCACCGTGCACGACGCCGGGCTGGGTACGCTGCGCTTTCCGCGCAGCGGTGTGCGCTTCGATGGCCGGCCCAGCGTAGCCGGTCTGGCACCGCGGCTGGGTGAGCACACGCGGCAAGCACTGCGGGCGGCGGGGATGCCGCAGGCGGAGCTCGATGCGCTGCTGGCCAGTGAGGCTGCGCGAGAGGGCGGCTGAGGCCGTCCCTAGCGCCACCCAGCGCGATCGATGATCCGGCTCGCCGCGGCCTGCGCGCGGCCGACCGCGCCGATCGGCAGCGTGTCGGCCTTGAACGTCCCCAGCGATTGCAGGGCCGGGTTGTCGTACTTCACGTCCTTGACCACCGGCCATTCGTTGTTGCCGACCGCGAAATACACCTGCGCCGAATCGCTGGCCAGATATTCGAGGAAGCGGATCGCAGCGCTGCGGTTCGGCGCGTGTTTGGCCAGGCCGGCGCCTGACACGTTGACGTGCGTACCGACGCCGTTCTGGTTCGGCCAGACCATCTTCAGCTTGGCCACGGCCGCCTTGTCGTCGGCCTTGTCGGACCGCATCAGCCGCACCAAATAATAGGTATTGGTCAGCGCCACGCCGCATTCGCCGGCGGCCACCGCCTTGATCTGTTCGGTGTCGCCGCCGCGCGGCTTGCGGGCGAAATTGCCGACCACGCCGCGCGCCCACTGTTCGGCCTTGGGTTCACCCAGGTGTTCCGACACGGCGCCGATCAGCGACAGCATGTAGGGGTGCGCACCCGAGCGCGTGCAGACCTTGCCTTTCAGCTCGGGGCGCGCCAGGTCTTCATAGCTGCGCACCAGGCTGCCGTCGACGGCGGCGTTATGAACGATCACGCGCGCGCGCAGCGAAAAACTGAACCAGTGGCTGCCGGCGCCGCTGTCGTGGCTGCGCAGGTGCGCCGGAATGCGCGCCTCCAGCACCGGCGATTTCAGCGGCTGGAACAAGCCTTCTTCCTCGGCTTTCCACAGCCGTGCGGCATCGACCAGCATCAGCACGTCGGCCGGGCTGTTGCGGCCTTCGTTGCGCAGCCGTTCCAGCAGCGCCTCGTCGCCGGCCTCGATGCGATTGATCCTGATGCCGGTGGTCTTCGTGAAGTCGCTGTAGAGCGCTTCATCGGCCTGATAGTGCCGGGCCGAGTACAGGTTCAGCACCTTGTCCTGCGCGCCGGCAGCGGCGGCGCTGAATGCCAGCGCCACGGCGCACAGCGCGGTGCCCAGTGCGCGCAGGCCGCCGGCCAGGCGGGCAGCGGGCCGGCAAGCCGGGAGGAAAGAGGGGAGGGAGCGGGCAGGCGGGGCGGCGCGACGGCTGGCGCCCGGATGCGGGTGTTCGTTCATGCTGATCGGAGTCTCGCGGTACGTCGGTCGTAGCGTGCCCGGTCGAGGCGGCGCGGCTGCGCCGCATGATACACAGCCGCCCGCCTGGGGCTGGCTTGCATTCCGGGCGGAGCGCCTGCTCTTCGCCATGGCTGTTGGGGGTTCGAGCGGGGTCCATCCGCACCGCGTGCCACGTGGCCGGCCCGCGGATCTGGCCCTGTCCAGATCGGCACCAATTTGGTGCTCGAATCCTGATGAAAAATAAAAGTAAAGATAACGATAAAAATTCGCAATTGCGATTGACATCTAAACGAGAACAATTATCATTCATCCACGCCGACGACTCTTTGAATGGAGGATGAGAGATGAAGGCACTGCTGGTAGGCGCCGATCGCCTGGGTAACATTCCGCAGGTTCTGACCGAGTACGGAATTTCGATTCTGCGGCACGTCTCGGGACGCGACCCATCCGCGCAGCGCGCCGAGCGGGGCATGCCGGCGGGCACTGAGTTGTTGATCCTGTTCACCGATTTTCTCGGCCACAACGTGATGCGCGGCTATCGCGAAGCCGCCAAGCGGCAGGGCTTGCGCGTGGTGGCCTGCCGCCGTTCAACCTGCAGCCTGCGCGGTGCGCTCGATGCGTCGGAGCTGTGTTCGCGGGCCTTGGCCAAATAAGCGTCGCTGTCGCGACCGTTACCGTAGCCGCCTGGGCGGCGCGGTGACGGATTTGGCCTGGCTGGCCGCTCGGCTCAGTTCACCCGGTTGAGTTCAGTTCACCCAGCTTGCCTGCCCGGCGGGCAAGGCATCGGCGCCCATCGGCATGCTGACCGCAGCCGCACCTTCGTCAGACGCCAGCCTGCGCCCGCCGTTGAAGCGGGTCTGCCAATACTGTTTATCGATGTTTTCGACGCGCACCTGTCCGCCGCGCGACGGTGCGTGAACGAACTGGTTGTTGCCGATGTAGATGCCGACGTGCGAGAAGGCGCGGCGTACCGTGTTGAAGAACACCAGGTCACCGGGCTTGAGCTCGTTGGCGGCGATCGCCTGGCCGGTGCGGCTGATTTCTTCCGAGCGGCGCGGCAGCACCAGCCCCAGGGCCTCGCGGAACACGTGTCGCACTAGGCCGCTGCAATCCAGGCCGGTTTCGGGCGAGTTGCCGCCGAGCCGATATTGAACGCCGAGCAGCGCCAGCGAGCGGATCACCAATTCAGCGCCCAGATTGCCGCCCGAGGTACCGGCGCCCGCAGCGCCTGAGGCTCCGGCAGCGGCCGGCATCGCATCGCTTGTCGTGGCCGAGAACTTGGTATCGGCGACGGCGGCGCCCTCGACCGCGCGGTGGACGA